>NZ_CP119561.1 GCF_029278565.1 Haloarcula halophila
GGAGGTCCCTCAAATTCGAACCCACGGGACGACTTTCGCCGTATCTGGACGGGTAGCCGCCCTGCAAGTAGTTCTTCCGTATAGAATAAGAGTGTTTGACTGTAGCGAGGGTATGCAACTTTGCCTTCGACAATTAAGTCTGGTTGTTCTGGTAAGATAGCATCTGCTATCGGTTTTTGAATAGGTGGACAAAGCTGCAACCTCATTTACCATCTTCTCATATTGTTCGGTAGTAACTTTTTCTGGGGTGACAGAAACCAAGTTATTGTAGTTACCCACCCAAGCCCCGGGGCGGAACTCTTCACTTCCAACAATGCGGGGAGAATTGTTTGACGAGTTGACTGCCAGCTCAACAGCATCAACGTAGGTTTTAAAATTGCCCCACTGAGCTTTATTCAAATCAAGATCTTCTTGGGTATAGCGTCCTCTCGTAGCTACTTCTTTGTAGGCGTTTGAGTTCACGTGAACCCACTTGATGCTTGCATATCCCGCAACTGCGCAGCGACACGCTCTAGTCCCAGTGCACTAGCTGCTCGTACTGTACAATCGAAGTTCTCTGTTACCTCACCCTCCGTTCCGATTGTTTCAGCCTGTCGGAGCTCCGGCATGACAATCTCAAATTGCGGAACAATATAGGAAATAACTGCTTGTTCAACAGTCTCGCCGCTCACCTCATCAGGAAACATAAGTGCATATACCACAAGGAACTTTACCGCATCAATGACCATTGCTTGGCCAATTTCAAGGAGGTCGTTATTGGCCGCAATAAAACAAAATTCAATCAACACATCAATAAAATCGCGTTCACCTTTGTAGTGGTCAAGATCTTCAAAGAGAGACTCAAACTGTTCCTCAATCAGTTCCTCGCTGCATAGCTTGGCTCGATAGGGTAGGCGTCCCTTCCAAACGGGCCCTGCTCAGTTTGTGCCTCGGCCGAAAGTGGGAAAGTCTCAAAGATAGTTCGGGAGTATGAAAGACTCTCAATAACGCTCTCTTTGATAATCTCGTTCTTGAGAGATTCATAGTCAGGTACTGCTGGAATATCTATTTCTTCTTCGTCATTTGACTTAGATGAACTGGTCTTCAGGAGGGTTCCGACCTCTACAAAAGCAAATCGTCGTCTAAATGCATAGCCGAGTTCAAATAGCTGGGCTCGGTCGTAAGTGTTCATTGTCGCGAGAATACGGAAGGAGTGCGGGAGATAGGTTGATTCATCTCCATATTGGAGCCTTTCGGTATCACGATAATCCGGGTCAAGCAGGGTGAATACTTCTCCGAAGGACTGATCTGTTCGCCCGATTCAATTCGTCGATAATCAACCAGGCCGGCCGTCCATCCGAGCGGAGGCCCTGCTGGCACAATTTAGCGGTTTCTGCGAGTGGTCCCGCCTGTGTCGTGAAGCCACCGTCACTATCAGGTGTGTATCCCCCGATAAGGTCATACCGGGTAAGTTCCGCGTGAGCAGTTATGAGGTCAAAGGAATTCCCACCACAAACCCATCGTGAGAGTAGCCGTGCAGCCCGGGTTTTTCCGGTTCCAGGCGGACCTTGGAAAACCACGTTTTTCCCCGATACAAGATGTGCTAATGATTCCCGGTAAATCTCGGGCCGCTCTTGATCGACGAGACTGGCGAATGCTTTCGAAAAAATCGTCTCCTCAGTAGACATCAAACCGATAACCTCCCAGACATTTGCTTGAATAAAGCCGTTGCAAAGATGTTACATGTTTCTGTTTATGAAGAGCCATAGTTTCGTTTGTTAAGATATTATCTATTACCATTTATTTAAATTTGACAATTCCACTCGCGCTATCTCCGGCCCGTTGGTCAAATGCAATATTAAACGGGTCTAACCTCTCTGGAGAGTTATTATACACCATCCGAGTATGAAACCTTCCTTGTGAGTCACGGACGAAATACAATATGGGAACATGATCTGCAGTCATATTCTCGTGTTCATCATCAAAAAGTTCGTCAGCACTAGGTATAAACCCATGTTCTGTTTCCCAAAGCGGATAATCGGTTGAATTGCCAGGTAATTGCCACTCGTTTCGACCGTTATTGTAGTCGATTTCGATTTCGGCCTTGGTTTCCTCGTACTGTTGGACAGGCGCCAATTGGACGCGGATCGTTCCATCCGGACCACCATCCCACTCGTTGTGATTGAAAAATTCGGCAATGTCTTCGGGATCACCTGGTAAGTAGATTCTTGCGTGAGCACCGCCGCCGCCAGGATTCCCCCAATATCCGAGTTTGGCTTTGAGATCAGTCTCCGTTAGCCGCCGCCAGTACATTGCCTCAGCCGAGCAGACAGTCACAAATGAAGTTCTATTTTGACGTAATAAAAGATATTTTAAGCTCATTATCATTTTCGACGGAGAAGAGGAAATGATAGTAGAAGGATATCGGGTTTGGTTATCTTCCGATGAGATACGCTCAATCTGCTCATTTACAAGAAGGAAGTCCTTCCTACGGTGCCGTTAGAAGTCTGATAACTTATATACTCGACCGACACCGCAGAAAGTATGCCCAAAATCGGCATCTATGCCCGTGTCTCGACAACAGACCAAGACCCGCAACGACAGCTCGACGAACTCCGGGAGTTTGCCGAAGACAGGTATGATGAGCCAGAAATTCACGCCTACGCGGATCTCATCAGCGGGACCGAAACTGACCGCGGTGAAGAGTACCAGCGACTCCGAGCAGATATCAAAAACGGGGCCCTGGACATCGTCGTTGTCCACGAACTCTCACGTCTTTCTCGACTCGGTGGCGGCGAAATCCACGAGTTCCTGGAGTTCTGTCTCAGTCACGAAACTAGCGTTCAGGATATGGAAGTCGGGCTGGAAATTAGCCTTGAGGATGACCTCGTCGACAGAGCAGTGAGTCAGCTTATCGCCGGTGTGATGGGTGACCTCGCCCGGGTTGAGCACAAACAGAAGCTCCGCCGGATTCAATCAGGTATTGACGCTGCAAAAGAGGCCGGGCGATGGACTGGCCGGCCGCCAGCCGGGTTTGATGTCGAAGACGGCTATCTCCAGGTCAACGCCGACCAGTTCCTTACTATTCGTCGCGCGCTCGAACGCGTTGAGCAAGGCTATACCTATGCTGAAGCAGCTGATGGAACGCCTGTTGCTGAATCAACGTTGAGGGCCCTCGAAGACGACCGTCGCGACCTCTATTTCTACGCTGAAGCTGAAGATGAGCGGCTCCAAGCTGCCGCTCAAGAGCTTGAACCACTTGGGAAACCGGATATTCCCGATGACACAGACCTCCCGGAGCAGGACATCAGGACTATCGTTCGCGATGAAATCCACCGACACCAGCAATAGGTCTCATTCAAGGGGTTTCGTACTCTCTGCTCAATGTCGCCCCGACAGTTATTACTCAATATATGAATTATGAATCGTATGTCGAAAGCTGCGGGCGATCCGGAACGGGCTATAAATGGTCTCATGTCGATCGCACAGCTGCTGGAAGAACCACGGCTGGCCCGTCTCTACACGTTCGTCCTTCGCGATGGAGAGGCCACTATCGACGATATCGTTGCGACGCTGGATATGCCTCGGACGACGGCGTATTCGGATATGGGGACACTCGTCGACCTCGGTGTAGTCACCCGAGACGAGACTCAGAAGACGCACACGTATTCTGCAGTCCCGATTACGCTTACTGCGGATCTCGACGGTGACGAATACACTGTCACTCCAACCCTTATCGAGGCTGTTGGCCGCTCACCGCAGGACCAGGATCTCGATCTTCTCTTGGAAAAATATGGGCTTGGGAAGCTTGCTGCTGCCCTCATGTATGCAATCCCGTATGTCGGTGGTGGGATGTCTGAGCGGGTCGCTGCCCGCGAGCTCGATCTCCAATACGCCTTCGCGGTTGCCGTGTTGCATGCACTCCGAGATGTCGTTCAGGATATGGAATCCGCTGACCCCTACTTCGACGATATCCGAAACGCCCGTGATCAGGAACCGTCAGCGGAGGATTGATCGACAGACATGAGTGAGTTATTCGACCCTTTTGACGAGTCTGTGGCGTGGGTCGCAGACACGGGATTCTTCGTTGCTTGTGGCCGACAGCGGAATAACAAATATACGGCGCTCGAACGCTTCGCGGACCGGAACGAACTCACGTTTGTGATTCCACAGTGTGTCTACGAAGAACTTGGCGGAGCCCCGGATTGCAGCACACCGGGGCAGACACCTATCAACAGCGCACGGGACGCTGGCTGGGTCAGAGTAGCTGATGAACCTGAGTATACGAACAGCACTGACTCTCGAGTGATGGATTATGTAAGGTAGAGTCGGAGTCCACTGGCAAACCTCGGGGCTTGATCCCGAGGCGGTTGACTAGCGGTTCTGGAACTGACTGCAGTGATCGAGTTCTCTCGAATACATAAGGAATAGATGACAAAGGCGAAGAGACACACACCAGATTTTGAGTAAGGATTCTATGAGGTGTGTGGCAAAGGAGTGTTCAATTGAATTTAGAGGGGATTTCTTACTCCAAACTATGTGTGTTTCTTTAGTCTAGTTATCCTAGTAAGTAGTAGTGTAGTAGAAGCAGATACAACAAATCAACTGGACGAACTCAACTGCTCCTAATCCGCGTCTCACCCTTCCCGACTTTCTTACTCCAAACTAGGTGTGTGTCTGTCCTCTCCTTACTCCAAACTAGGTGTGTGTAGACCCGGTTTGGTGTAAGGAGAAAACCCTCAATATTAGACTTTCAAACGCTATGAAGGAGTTATTACTCATAACTTGGTACCAAATATTTATTTCACTGGCTGTCGTCTGGCCTTAATAATGGATAGCAACGAGGGGTCAGAGACGGTTCACAGTGTCTTTGAGAGTGTTGATGAGGGGGGTTGTGGGATCTTCGAGCAACGGGAAATTCTTCAAATCGACTATGTCCCCAGTGAGAAGCGAATAGTCGGTCGCGATGAGCAGATCGAGAAGGTTGCTGGTGAAATCGGACCAATCGTCGTTGGGCAGCCGCCAAATTCTATCATCATCTACGGAAAAACGGGCTGTGGAAAGTCACTCGTCGCAAAGCACGTTTCCAAAATCGCTCAAGAAGAAGCCGAGAACCGAGATGTGAGACTTGCTACGGGGTATGTTAATTGCCAGCAGGCGAAGGGAAATTCCGACGCTCTGAGCAAGTACGGTCGTGAGATTAACCCACCAGAAAGTGGCATTAAGTTCCCAGCACGGGGGATTTCGGAGAACGAGTATTTTGAGCGGGTCTGGTCGGTCCTGAACGAGTTTTACGACGCCGCCATCATCGTTCTGATGAAGTTGATAAGCTCAATAACGACGACTTGTTGATGGCACTTTCCCGAGCAGGGGAGGATGTGTTGATGTTCCGATTGGGGTGATTGCGGTGTCGAACAAAATCAATTACCGGGACAATATGAGTGAACGCACAAAGAGCTCGTTCGGACACAACGAGTTCATCTTTGAACCCTATGATGCAGCTCAAATCCGAGAAATCCTTCAGAATCGGACTGATGCCTTTGCTAAGGGAGTTCTCGATGACGGGGTGATTCCTCGTGCTGCCGCACTGAGTGCAAAGGAACACGGTGACGCACGAAAGGCAATGCGCCTTCTCCGGTACGCTGGTGACCAAGCGAACAAAGAGAATGCCGACCGGGTGAAAGAATCTCACCTCTCTGACGCTCGGGCTTCAGCGGAAGTTGATCGACTGCTTGAACTCATTTCGGGGCTCCCGCCCCACAGCAAGCACGTCCTGGTAGCGCTCGCGAACCTCACTAAAAACCAACCGGACCGGGAATGGTTCCGGACGATGCGAATACGCGAGACGTATCTTGATGTTTGCGATCAGATCGGGACCGACCCGCTATCAGCTGAGCGGACGCGGCAACTACTCAACGAACTTTGCTTCTTAGAGATTGCCGGGAGTCGACGAGGTACCGGGGAGGGGAAGGGGCATTACAGTCAGTACACTCTCCTTTGGGACGCAGATGTTGTCCTCACTCTCGACAGCTGACGCTATCTGTTTCTGTGCTTGAACCCTCCAAGAGCAGCGGATCTACGATATCGACGAGCGGGCGTACGTCAGGAAAGCCGACATCAACGAGGACGTGAAAGAGACGCGATTGCAGGGATTAAAAGACCGACTCGCGGCCACTGAAAGCGAGGAGGCGGATGTCCTCCGCAGCGAAATCGAGGACCTGGAAGACCGAATCGACGAACTCACGAGCTTTCGAACAGGTTCCGAGGTACAATAGCTGAGTATCGTTGTCGGGTGACTCTCGCAGCAGATCCGGCGAAGAGGTCTTCCTGGGATGACCACGAGTCCGATCAGTCTAGACGGGTGAGCGAGCCATAGAGTTCTTCGTTTTGAATGTGAGTACAGAACTGTGCGCAGAGCCGACAGCAGTCCGCGGCATCGGTGAAGGTCCGGACACTGGCGTCCCAGCGCGCGTGGACGGCGCCAAGCATCGCACTTCGAACCGATGGTTCGGTCGCGACCATAACCCGTCGCGCACGCGCGGGCGGCGTTGCATCGGCTGCCGGTCCCTGCATTCCAACTGTCGACAGAATATCCTCGAGGACGCTCCCGATCTCGATCCCGACACCGAGGTTGTCGCCGACCTGTGGAGCGATGAAGATCGTTGCATTACTCGCTTGCGCAAAGGCGATACTCTGTGTGGCGGCATCCATCTCGTCGAGCGGAATCCCGACGTCGATTGCGAGAAAAGCATTAAATCCGCGGTCGCGGAGGCAGTCCCGCGTCTCCTGCAGGAGCCGCAACACCTCGTCTTCGGCGTACTCGCCGCTGGTCTTGTCCCACGTCGCAAACGACGGGGCATCGGTTTCGACATCGGCGTCCGCCGGCAACAGTGCGTCGACGTCGAATGTCCGGTACGGTCCCATCAGATAGACGAGAAACTGTTCCCGCCGGACTGGAGCGAGCGCATCTGAATCACCAGCGGCACGGGGGAGATTGTCGATAATCCGTTGCCGCATTCGGCTCGTCGGTTCGGAACGGTAGCATATAAATATCGGTGTTTTCAGGAATATTCTAGTCGAGAACGACTAAGTACGTGGCGTCCCAACGTAGGACCCGAGGCACCCGCAAATGTCCGAAACCGATCGCCATCCAATAGAGGGGGTTCGTCAGCCGGACCCGCCGCTTCCCGAGGATAGCGGGCTGACGCTTGAGGAGTATCTCGCTATGCAACAGGCGATCGGCCACCCGACGCGGTTCCGGATCCTCCGCACGCTCGTCGCCAACGACGAACTGAGTGCTGCCGACCTCAAGACTGCGGTCGATGTTGAATCCCACAATTTCCACTACCATCTCGACGAACTCGTCGATGTCGGGCTCGTCGACAAGCGCCAGCGACGGACCGCTGACAGCCAGGGTTTTTATACATACTATCGGCCGACGGCAATGGGCCGCGGTATTCTTGAGCACGGTGTCGAAGAGCTGATAAGCCGTGAACGGGAGTTTAATGACGCTTATTCGTAGGCTGTCGTAGGGGGGGTGGGATAAAATCACCCTCATAGCGCTAAGTTCGGACTGCTCGGATCACCTCCTCGTTCGTAATTCGTGATCGCTACGACAAGCCGAAGACACACCGATAAGAACACGTGTGCCTTCGCCATGGCGCGGTCTCGGGCGGGAACGCGCCCGAGACCGCCCTCCTTGCAGACGTTGATCGTGTTCTCGACCTGTGACCTGTCAGCGTAGGTCTCGTTGAGCTGTGTCTGCGACACACCGATGTCGTCGAAGTGGTTCGTGACGCGGTCTTCAACCCGGTACTCGATATCGAGGGGATCGTCCGTGTTCCGGTGATTGTACGGAGCCACTGGCACGACCTGCTCCTCCAGCAGCAGGTCGTGCCAGTTCAAGATGTCGAACGCTGAAGCACCGATCATCCACAGCGGTTTCTCGACGGCGAGCGCGTCACGCGTGACGCGCATCGCCGTCTCCTCATCAACCTGCTCGCCGTCTGTGAACGCTGCAGCAACCGGGACATTGTTCGCAGTCGTGACCAGTGTACAGCCGTAGCCAAAGTAGTTCTCATCGGTTGTTGGATCGTAGTTCCACGCCCCGTCGGAGTCATCTCGGGGTGTCGCCCGTACTTCCGTCGAGTCGATCCGGAACGTCGGGGAGAGCAGGCCGCGCCGGGCGGCCTGCTCGACCAGATGATTAAAAATCGCCTCAGCAGTCATGCTAAAGTCGCTTCTGAAGCGTTTGATCGGGTCACGCGACGGGGCATGTGGAAAGCCACACTGCCGCCAGACGGTTTCGTCTTGGAGGGCACGATAGACCGCTCGTTGACCGTAGATATCGTTGTGGAAGCAGTACAGATGGGTCAGAAACAGTCCATACGGGTCGAAATCCGGTGTTCGCCCCCGAGCCGCGGGGGCGAACCCTCGAATTGCTCAAGGAACGACGAATCAAGATGCTCACCTAACAGTGTGATCTCCGTCTCCAAGAGATTGAAGACGTTCTCAACCGTATCTACTGGTGGCAGGGCTTGTGTCGACATTCTATTCCGCTAGCCCTGCCGTCTAACCCTGAGAACGTTTCTATCCCACCCCCTTGGATAGTCAAAAGTGATAGCGGCTGCTAATACTCGTCAATAGGTCGACCCATGCTCGTCGAAATCGAGTACGACTTTTATGAGAGTACTTTCTAAAAGACCTCTGCAGCGATGGAGCGCGCAGAACACAATTGCTGTGATCAAGAGTATTTCAGAAGTGGCTCGGAGAATAGCAAGACAGCAGACTGTCCACTGTCAAGTATCTGCAGGCTCTCTGACCGGTGTTGTTGATGGCGACTGCCTGGACTGTCCCGCTACCGCCTCCACAACCGTAATTTGAAGCGCGAACGTGGAACCAGCGAACAGTAGGACGAACGCAACAGTTAACAGCGCAAGCAATGCGAAGAGCACAATCGAAAGTATGCCAGTAGTCAGTGCGGGAGTGGGATGGCGAACCAGCCAGCCAAGACCGAATCGAAGCGCTTCGATGGGGCTATCGCCATGGGCTAACCGGACGAACGTCGGCACCAACGCCAACGCGACGTATAACGCCGTATACCCCGTGAGGAGGGCGGCCCCCTCGCCAACCAGCGATCCCTCTCGCAAAGCTGTGACACCGTAGGTGACCGCGACGGCACCGAAGGCGACGGGGACGCCACTGAACAGCAATGCAGCAACGCCGTTCATTCGCAGCGTGTGACAGACGCGTGATCGATCAATCCGATTGCGATCACTCCGGAGGTCCAGAATCGCCGCGTAGGCCCCAAGTGTGGCTGGGCCGATCGTCACGAGCGGTAGCGACACAAAAAACCAGACAACACTGATGACCACAAGAGACAGGCTATTCCGGTAGACGAACCCAGGAACGCTCGCCACCGCACGTCGGAACGACTCCTGATCTCCAGCCATAAGCTATCCCGTCCCTGCCTGCATCTGCACGCAGAGATGAGCTTGTCCTGGAACAGTAGGAACACGATGAACAGCGGCAGCGAGATGAGCGCCAGGTTCGCCATCAAGCGGTTAGATTCCTGAGCGTAGACGCTCTGCAGTGTGGTCGCGCCCACGGGCAGGGTGTACGCCGCCTCGTTCTGCAGAACGATCAGCGGCCAGAGATACTGGTTCCAGCTCCAGACGAACACGAACAGCGCCAGGGCCGTGATCACCGGCAGCGACAGCGGAAGGATGATTTGGGCGTAGATGCGGAACGTCGAGAAGCCGTCCAGGCGAGCTGACTCCTCAAGATCCTCGGGGATGTCCCGGAAGAACTGCACTAGCAGGAACACCCCGAGTGGCCCGGCGACGAACGGAAAAACAAGGGCCTGGTAGCTGTTGACCCACCCTAGGCGATTGATCAGCGTGAATAGCGGGATAACGTTGATCTGGGGCGGAACCATGAATGACGCGATGATGATCCCCAGAATGGCCTTGCGTCCCGGCCACTCTAGGCGCGTCAGCGAGAACGCCACCATGGAGTCGACCACGACGATGAGAGCGGTCGTGGTGCTGGCGATGATGAACGTGTTGAGGATCCAGCGTCCGAGCAGGTCGCTCGTGGTGATCGTCTCGATCCAGAACGCGAGCGTCACCCGGGTGGGGACCCACTGGAAGCCGAACAGTTGTGTCGAGGGGGTCACTGACAGCGCGAACATCCGGAGCAGAGGGATGAACCACAGCAGCGCCAGGCCGTACAGGACCACGTAGACGCCGACCTCGTAGAGGGTCTGAACGTCCACCCGGACGTCGATCAGGTCTTTGGCCGTGTCGGCAAACGACATCAGCCCTCCACCCCTGGCCGACGAGGTAGTAGTTGATGATTGAGACCCCAACGAGGATAATCAGGATGACGTAGCCGACGGCGGCGCCGTACCCAAGGTCGAACGTCTGGAAGCCCAGCTGGTAGAGGTAGTACACCAGGGTATTGGTCGAACCGTTCGGACCGCCTGTCGTCATCGTCTGGACTTGGCCGAACACCCGGAACTGGAAGACGGTTCCCGCGATCAGCACGAACATGATGGAGTTGCGCATCTGTGGGAGAGTGACGTCCTTGAACTGCCGGAGAGGACCAGCACCGTCGAGTTGGGCGGCCTCATAGAGGCGCTCGGAGACGCCCTGTCTGCCCGCCAGCAGGATTGCGAAATAGAAGCCGGCCTGCCACCAGACGGTCACCAGGGCCAGTGCGGGCATCGCGAACGCTTCCTGGCCGAGGACGTTGCCCACGAGCCAGCCGACGTGATGGGTGAAAGCGCCGTTTGCCGAGTACAGCTGCAGCCAGAGGAACCCGACGATAGAGACGGTCATGACGTACGGGACAAAGTAGAAGAACTTCAGCACCTTCGTACCCTTCACGCCGCGGTTGATCCCCAGCGCCATCGCGAGGCTGACGAGCAACAGCAACGGGACCGTCAGCACGACGAACCAGGTGGTGTTCTTGAGCGCCTGCCAGAACATCGGGTCCTGAAGCAGAGTCGCGTAGTTCTGGAGGCCGACGAACTCCGACTGCGCCGGGTTCAGAAGGTTCCACTCGAAGAAGCTCATGTACAGTCCTTTCAATAAGGGGTACACGAGGAACACCGCGAAGATGGCGAGGTACGGCAGCGCGAAGGCGTACGCCTCGAGTGTCTCCCGGTCGATCCACTGTCGGAGGTCGGCCGCGAACGCCGGTCCGGTATCCGATTCCACCGACATGCTAGCTCATCCTGTCGCTGATGGCGTTGGCCGACTGGGTGAGCGCCTCCTGGGGTTCCATGTTCTGAGCGTAGATCGACGACAGTGACTTCCCGATCTCGGGTGCGTACAGGTCGATCGTCGCCCGTGGCTGGTAGGTGAGCTGACCATTGCTCGCCATCTCTTGGAGCGTCTTGACAATCTCGTACTTCTGGTAGATCGGGTGGCTGGTCACCGTGTCCGAGGTCGCCACCTCTGGCGTCGAGGGGAGGTGGGTCGCCTTCGTCGCCCAGATTGGGTTGTTCTGGGTGACGTACTCGACGAACTTCACCCGCGCCTCCTTCTCGGCCTCGGTATGGTCCGGGTTCGATGGGAAAAAGAAGCCATTGCTCTCACAGAACGTACTCTTGGTGTCGCCGCCGAAACCCCAGGGCTGGTGGTAGGTAAACTCCAGACCGTCGATAAACTCGTTTTGCTCGTTCTGGAAGTTATTGGCTGTCCAGTTGCCGATGAACCCCATCCCTGCCTGGTCGTTCTTGAACTCGTTGACGCGGATGTTCGAGTCCGAAATGTCGTCTGCGTTGTCCCAGTTGCGCTGGCCGGTCACTAAGTCGTAGAATTCAGCGGCGGCTATCCCTGCGTCGCTCTCATGGAACACTGGCTGGCCGAGGTCGCCGTCCTCGCCCTCGAACATTTTGCCACCCTGCTGGCGAAGCAGCGAGTAGTAGACCCGGAAACCGGCGAAACTGTTGTTCGCAGTCTGGAGGAAGAACGGCCGCTTGTCGGTGTTCTCTTGGATGGCGTTGGCTGCACTGACGAACTCGTCGTGGGTCGTCGGCTGCATGGGGGCGCCGGCCTCCTCAAGGACCGTGTCGTTGGTCGCAAGCATCATCGCGTGGATATCCATCGGCAGGGCAACGACGTTGCCACCGGCCGTCGCAGCGGGTTCGACGAGGTCGTAGTACGGGTTCAGCCCGTCCGACAGGTAGTCGTCGATGGGGTCCAGGATGCCCTTCGCTTCGTAGTACGACGAGAACGACATCCAGTAGGTGAACACGTGCGGCGTGTTCCCTGAGGCCGCAGCCGAGACGACCTTTGTTGGGACGTCGCCGAACGGCACCGCCTGCGTGTTGACCGTGATGTTGGGATTCCGTTCCTCAAACTCGTTTTTCAGCTTCTTCATCTCGGAATCCTCGGTGCCGCCGAAGTAGTCCCAGAATTCGATTTCGACCTGCTGGTCGGTTGTGCTCCCCGTGGTCGTGCCACTGCCGCCGTCGCTACCATCACTGCCACTGCCTCCATCGCCGCCGTTGCCGTCACCGGTACAGCCCGCGAGTCCGGCCGCAAGTGGTCGTAAGGACAGCGCGACGCGAGATGCGATCAGTGTTCGATTCGGTCGTACGGTTGGTATTATCTGACATTGGTCGTGAGTCGCTGGTGTATTTTTGTATGGTGCTGTTCGTCAGGATTTGATTGCTGACGCCTCCTCTGACCCCGTGACGCCGGTTTCATCCTCGGTGAGAAGGTTCTCGTCGGTCATGTCGTCGAAAACGTGGACGTGTTCCTCAGGAAGCGTGAACGCGACTTCCTCTCCCGATCTGAAGTTGGTACTCCCGTCGACGCGGACCGTCCATTCCGTGTCGCCGGACGAGAGATAGAGGTAGTTGTCGCTCCCTTCGTGTTCAAGGACATCGAGTGTCGCAGTGACATCGTCTTCGCCAGTGCCGACTGCAACGTGTTCGGGACGGATCCCGAGCACGAGGGAGTCGCCCGTCGAACGCCGGCGGATACGGGTTGCTATCTCATCCGAAACAGTATAGCTGAACGCGTCAGCAACCAGTCGGTCATTATTTAGTGTGACGCCGAAGAAGTTCATCGACGGCGAGCCGATGAAATCAGCGACGAACCGGTTGGCCGGTTCTGCATACACTTCGCGGGGTGTGCCGACCTGCTGGATTTCGCCGTCGTTGAGGACGACGATCCGGTCGGACATCGTCATCGCCTCGGTCTGGTCGTGAGTGACGTACACCGAGGTCGTCTCCAGGTCTTCCTGAATACGCTGGAGTTCGGTCCGCATGTGGAGCCTGAGCTTCGCATCGAGGTTCGACAGCGGTTCGTCGAACAGGAACACTTCAGGCTGGCGGACGATGGCACGTCCCGTGGCGACGCGTTGCTGCTGGCCGCCCGAGAGGTTGTTAGGCTTCTTTTCTAGCAGATCCTCAATTCCCATCATCTCCGCAGTCTCTTCAACTCGCTGTTCGATTGCTCCCTTCGAGAGGTCCGTCGTGAGCTTCAGTCCGTAGGACATGTTCTTCCGGACGGACATGTGAGGGTACAGCGCGTAGTTCTGGAACACCATCGCCACGCCGCGATCCTGTGGTGCGACGTTGTTCACCACCTGTTCGCCGATGCGGATCTCGCCGTCCGTGATGTCCTCCAGGCCGGCGATCATCCGGAGCAACGTCGACTTCCCTGAGCCGGATGGGCCGACGATCGTGAGAAACTCGCCGTCGTTGACGGTAAGGGTTACATCATCGACGGCCCGGATGATCCCAGAGTCGTCGTCGTACTCCTTTCGTACATTTTCGATCATTATCCTACTCATCACCAGCCACTGTGGACCCCTTCGTATTAATTTTTTCCCCACAGCTGTGATTAATCCTTTATACTGGTAGAGGGTCGCATCGTTCCCATCTCCCACACATCGAGTGATTGAACGGTTACTGGCCGGTTTTCGGCGTAGAGATCGATTTCGACTGCGTCTTCTCGCGTGGGATAGATCCGCGAGGTGAGACATTGTGCATCGGCGGTGAACAGTTCTAAGACCGACCGGTCTAGAAAACATCGCAGTTCGAACTTACCGTCTTCTGTCAACCGAATCGGCATCGAATGGTTTTGGTCGGCCGGTGCATCATCCAGACTCGAAGCCGATCGGTCAACCCAGCTTCGCGGTACTGTGGCCGCACGCGGATGACTGTCCGCTCTTGATCGTCTGGGGACGCCCGCAGGACGAACCCAAATTCGCCTGTCCGTTCCGCATTGACCGTTGCCCGGATTTCTAGGGTATCTCCCGAGACTCCGGGTAGGTGTCCGCTCTCGTCGGGATGAATCGTCACATCCTCGAACGACTGATGAGAACGACGTAGATCAGTCACCTCGCTCGGGACATCGACCTGCAGGCGTCCCGCTTCTGTAGAGAGAACGCGCGGGAGCGACATCGCGCCGGACCACCCGGCGTTCCACTGAGCTGTCGAGTCTCGATCCTCCTTAAGCCAACCGAACGTAATCGTTCGTCCGTCGTCGTCAGTGAACGACTGCGGTGCATAAAAGACACCGTGATCGAGGATGCCACGCTCTCGTGGTTCCAGCCGATCCGACTCTGTGTTGTACGGGCCGAGGAAGTACCAGACGTTTGAATAGTCCGAGACGTGGAGGACCGTATCGTCGCCAAATCTCAGGAGTTCCGGACACTCCCACATCGGTCCTGTCTCGCGCCAATCGCCAGTCAGCACTGGATGACAGTACTCCCATTCATGCAGGTCCGGGGACCGATAGAGCAGCGCCGCTCCGCCCTCGTCAGCGATCCCGCTCCCGATGAGCTGGTACCAGTCACCGTCAGCACGCCAGACGCAGTGGTCCCGAAACTCGGCGTTCCAGTCAATGCTAGTCAGGATATCTATATGAGCCGGTGGCTCCTCTATTACCGGATTCGTGGGTTCTTTTCTCCAGGATCGAAGCGTGTTGTCTTCGGCCCGGGCCAGGCACGGGAGCTGGTCGCACCCGTCGCCGCCAGTGTACATCACGCGGGGGATGCCGTCATCGTCGACGAAGCACCCCGACCAACAACCGTCGGAGTCGGGCCCGTCAGGGTCCGGTTCGAGAGCGATCGGTTCGTCTTGCCAGTGAACCAAATCGTCGCTGACGGCGTGTCCCCAGTGGATCGTATCGTGGAACGGCCCGGCCGGGTTGTACTGGTAGAACAGATGATACCGCCCGTTCCACTGGACCACACCATTCGGATCGTTGAGCCAATTCGCCGGCGGCGTGAAGTGGTAGGCTGGCCGGTGTTTTGCATCGTCGACCGTATCACGAAGCGCGGAAAACTCCTGGCGACCTTTCGGCCGACCAATGGGCGACGGCTCAGTCTCGCCTCCAGCGAGATACGACACGGCGTTCGAGAGTAACTTCTGTTGTACGCTGCTCTCTCGCTCGAAATTCAGACCGTGGCCGATCCCGAGGACGCGACCATCTCCGACTCCCCATCGGAGAATAGACTTCTGGGCGTATTTATCGGTGCCGTCGGCCTGGCGAGCCGCAAGCACGTCTGCATCGTGTGGCATCAGAGACTCGTAGTAAGTGGCGACGCCACTTGATACAGGCGTCTCCCCCGGTCGGAGGGCGTCTATTTCGTCGAAGAGTGGATGGCTGGTGTACGCGCGACGGAGGAGGTACCCGTCGTTGTCAGCTCTCAGCGTGCTGGGTGACATCTGGATCATACGTTTCGATCCCCAGTATACTGGCACCCTCTAGTGCACCATGCGTGAGGAGAAGTCCGCCGCCGTCTTCGAGAAACGGGCGAATCTGCTCGGCGATAGACGTGAGCGCCTCGCGGCTCGTCTCGTCGAGAGATGTCGTCCGGTGCCACCAAAACACGTCGGTATCGTTGATTTTTGTTGCGGTCAGATCGTCGAGCGTGCAGTGAGTGCCGCCGTGTTTGCCGTACGCACGCAACTGAGCCCGTGTCGGTTCAGAGACGGTCAGACACAGGATATCCCGTTCCATTCTGGTAGCTCCAGCGGGAACATTGTTGGTGCTATTCATATTAACCACAGGAGTGATGAAATTGTATAAATCTATGTGTCCCGGACGCATAGGGAGCGACAGGAAAGTAAATGGCTTACCGTGGTAGACTGAGGTCTAGACAATGAGAGGAGAGGACGATGCAAAGATAGCGATGCTCCACGAGACGCTTAGAGATCACGTCGGGCTCTCCAAGTACGAAGCTGAAGTGTATCTCGCGCTCGTCCGCGGCGGGACACAGACGATGAACGATCTCGCCGAGATGAGTGATGTGCCCAAACAACGCGTGTACGACACGGTCAGCTCGCTCCGTGACGATGGCTTTGTCGAAGTCATCGACGACTATCCGCGGAAAGCGTATGCGGTCAACCCAAGCGAAGCGCTTGGACAGGTGCGTGAAGAAATCGAACGTGCCGAAGACGAACTGGAAAAGTTCCATGAGAGCGTCGAAACCGTCGAGAGCGGAGTTGCGTTGTTCAAAAGCGAGTCGACGATTCAGAAGTACGTCACCGACCTGATTTCGACTGCCGAGCGAGATGTTCTCCTGCTCGTTCCCTACGACCGCCTCGACGAGATCACTGACCTCCTGGCCGAGTGTGAAGACTTGCGACTCCGTCTGATCATCTCAGACCTTTCACCCTGGAAACGAGCGAAGACTCGGTCGCTATCGACCGTACGCTTCCGGACACCGTTGACGATGTCCGTGGCGTAACCTCGACTGAGGACTTCGTACTGATTGCGGACCGAGATCATGCACTCTACTGGGCACGTCGTGGTTTCCGGGGGCAGAGTGAGGACGACCAAGCCTACTACGTCTCGAATCCACGGTTGGTGTTCGTCCTCGATCGGTTTGTTTCTGAATCCGTGTGGCCCTACGCTCGGTCCATCGCCGGTCAGGAGCGTTCTGCATCGCTGCCCAGCGAATACCTTCGGATCCGTGATTGTCTGGAAGACATCGACGAACTCGCCGACCGCCGACCGATAGATGATATCGAAGTCAAATTCGAGGGTTACGATACGGAAAGCGGTGAAGCCGTCGAACGGGCTGGGACGCTCACCAGTTATTATTTTACCGAATACGACATCAGGGCATCTCTCACACTTTCGCTACACCTTGACGCCGATACTGTTCAACCGACACTCGCCAGTGTCGGGGGTATCGGGGCTCGTAAAGTGGACTACGCGGCTGAACGAATCGTCATCAGGGAGTACGATGGCCATGACAGCAACGACCCAACCAACGAGACAGCACGCTATCTTAAACAATGTCGTTCGGAGCTCCCCACAGAATTAGGCGACGCCTCCATCGCAATCGGGTTCGATGCGTTCGTGGACCGCATGCGCGAATTTATTGAACCCTCCGGTGACCGCTACAATCACATCTCGCAGTTCGAGCGGTTCCGAGAGTCGCTCGTAAAGTACGAGGCCAGCGAGAGTTCGCCACGTGCCCTCTGGAGAGAAACTGAAACCGAACCGGGCGGCCACGCCTCTCACCTCGGCAACGTGTTCAACGGTCTGGGGTACGATTTGACGCTCGTCGGTCGGTTCGGGAGTCCGATCCACCCGGAGTTCGAATCGGCGTTCAATGATCAGACGATAATCAGCGTCGGACCGACGACCTCAACGGACTATGTCCGGTTCAAAAACAGGAATTTCCTGCTGACGGAACCGAACACCGATCCGCTAAACTGGTCGACTCTCACGGAACAGAGCGATCGCTCGAAACTGGTCGACAGTTTCGATGAGACTGCAGCCGTCGCTCTCGGTACATGGTGGGCGACACCCGATCTTCCCGATATTCTCGAAGGGATGGCTGAAGAACTTTGGCCCCAACTCGAATCGCCACCCTCGTTCGTTCATCTATCAACTGGCCAAGTTTCAGAGCTCTCGAGTGAAACAATCGAATGGGGGTGTGATGCCCTTAAGAAGCTTGATGAACATGTATCCGTCGTCGTTACTGCGAATCGCGATCAGACTCGACAACTCTGCGACACACTTGTTCCCGACTCCGGAACGAAATCGTCCGTGCAGCGGCTCCGAAAGCAACTCGGCGTTTCACAATTCGTCATGCATTCACTAAAAGGCGCGACGCTTGCCAGTGCTGACGGAGTACTGACTGTCAGTACTCCGCAGATCCCGAGTCCGCGTCGCGTCCGCAACGTCGACGATCACTTCAAGAGTGGTTACGTGCTCGGTCTCGCTGAAGGCCTATCAGCCGGAGCGTCACTCGTACTCGGAAACGCTATCGCCGGGTACTTTGTCCGATACGACAGAACCCCGGACGAGGAGGAACTCCGGTCGTATCTCGCAGACTACCACGCCCACTACGAAGAATCGTGAAACACACTTGTGAAGCACGTTTCAGAGGAGTAGCGTGGAGAGCATGTTTGATAGTGATTAGGTCGAACCTTTACTCGCTCTTATGTAGAATCGCGGAAAGCCCCGATAACGAGACACTCAACGATTGGCTCGGCGGATTCACCCGCTAGGTTGAGTGACCGAACGATGCCAAAGGTGTGAGCGGCCTGCTCCAAGCCCTGCTTGGACAGGCCGCGAAACTTCCGCAACCACGGCTGGACGAGCGAAAACAGGCACTCAGCCTGGTTAATATGAACGCCCTCGGGCGAAACATACCGCTCTTTGTGGACGACCGTTAGGTGGTCAAACTCCATCTGTCGGTATGCCTGGAGTCCGTCGGTCCAGACCTCTCCCAGCGGCTGTGAGAGGTCTTCAACCTCCTAAATCACCGGTTCAAGATCACCGCTGTAGTCGATGCCCAGTTGGCTGCGAATCACGCGAAGCGAGTCGCGGCACGCCGCGACGAGCGTCAGCTGATCACCGTGACGACCTCGCCAGCGTGATCGGCCTGTTTGGGACGAGCAGCCGCGTGAACGGCTGTTCCGCGGCGGCTCTTGGCCTTTGTAGCCCGAACAAACCTCGCCGGATTCGTCGACTTGCGTCGGTCCATCGATGGTCTGGTCGAGTAGCTTCCAGACGACGGGGAAGCCGCGCTGAACTGCGGCTTCCACGTCTCGAATGGCTGTATAGACGGTTCTATAGGCTCGACCGAAGAACGGCGCGATCTGGTTGAGACTCAGTAACGTATCGGCGTACAGCGTGAACGCGAGAAGCACCTCGCCGCAGGAGAGGTGCTTCTCGTGGAACGGGGTTCCGTAGGTGAAAACCGGCTTGAAATTGCAGTCACGGCACCAGGTTCGGTCGATACTCTCCCACGTCACGATGCTCTGGTGGCCGCACCGTGGACAGGACGTATTCTCCCAGAATTCCTTGAGTCGCCGCTTGATACGGGCATCGAGCGGTTCTGTGTCGATCTCGACGACGCCCAGCTCGATCAGCTCTCGAAACATCGCTCCGAACGCTGGCTGAGCAGAAACCATATCGCCACATTAGCGCCGGTTCAGTGTAACAATACGGTCTTTCCGCAGCTTTGCATAAGAGCGCTCAGTATAACCAACAACTCTCCCGATATCTCGATAGTGTTGGTTAACTTCTTCCAATCTCGGTGAAGGCGGTCAAGTCCGTTTCCCGAGTTTCCGCGATCTCGCGTCGAACTTCTGTCCGATCCCAGCCAAGCGGTGCCAGCACACTCTCGACAGCTCTGACGAGTTGCGTCTCGTAGTACGACGCATCGTACGACTCTATCTCTTCGTGGGCCAACGCGACCCGCCCTCGAGAACTCTTCTCGTCGTCGACGACCACGTACTCGATATCCTGTCCTGGGTAGATGGCGAGGTCCTGGTCCCGAGCCCGCTTCAGCGCCGCCACGTTCTGTGTGTTCTGCGTGTACCCTTCCAGCGGCTTGGAGACACGATTCCGTTCGACGAGCTGCTCAACCGGCACCGTTCCAGCGTGGAGGCATTTGATCGCGTCCTGGAGACAGTCGAGTACGGCGTCCGGAGATCGAGTCGCGTCGAGCCGTTCGAGACAGTCCCGCTGGACGTTCTCGATGAACGGCGGGGTCGAGCGCTGCCGGGCTTCGATGCCTCTGATCTTGAAGTCGTCGTCGCCGGCGACCTTGCCGAAGTACTTCGTCAGCGCGCCGGCGTCGCTCTCGCGCTGCGGCACGAACGCCACCCAGTCGTAGTGGGCCTCGTGTTCGAGCCGAATCTCGACGCGTTCCGTGATCTCCGTCGCGAGCGTCCCGAGGTCCTCGCGGTCATCGTTGTCGATGTCGGGGTCCGGGGTCACCCAGATGGAGTCGACGATGCCGTGGACGACGCGCCAGCCGCCAGCTTCCAGTCGCTGTTTCGACGTCAGCAGAATCTCGCGAGCGAACGCGTTGATCGTTTCGTGGCACTCGATGCGGCCGAACTTCGCGTTGCTGAACCCTTGATAGCCGAAGCAGGCGACGAGGATCCACTTCAGCGCTCCCGACCGCCCCTCTAGTTCTGCCAGTCGGTCCTTGTCGGGGTCGTCCCGTTCCTTCTCGTGACGGATGGCCGCCTTGATCTCGTCGCGGGCGTCGATGATCGGCTGGAGGACGTCGACGAGGTAGCCCCGGTCGTCGCAGATCGAGTACCCGAGGCCGGGGACGTCGTCGCGGTCGCTGTGGCAGTCACACCGGATGACGTCCGGCGATACGTTCCGGGTACAGATGATGTTCGGGTACAACGAGGAGAAGTCGAGTTCATGGACGTTCTCGTGAAACCCGACCTCGGGCGCGAAAATGAAGCCGCCACGGTCGGCGTCGTGGAGCGTCCCCATCGGCTTGTAGAACTCGTGACGCCAGGAGTTCCATGGCACGAGGACGTCGCGGTCGTGGGCCTCGCAGATCTGGATCGCCGTGAGCACGTTCCCGATCGACGCCCACACGAGCTCCTGAACGGGCTTGTTCGAGCGCGACACGAGGTCGAGGACGCCGTCGAGGTTGGTCTCCCCGTAGAAGAACGTGTTCGACTCGTCGATGATTGCCCGCCCGGGGACGTTGTACCGCGCCGGCGAGTGGCCGACGCGGCCGTAGCTCGAGTACGTCGACCGGCTCGCGAGCTGCTGGTAGTCGATGTCCGGCCACCGACTCAGCGAGAAGTCGTCGACGCCGGCAGCCGTCGC
Organism: Haloarcula halophila; assembly: GCF_029278565.1. Lineage (NCBI taxonomy): Archaea > Methanobacteriati > Methanobacteriota > Halobacteria > Halobacteriales > Haloarculaceae > Haloarcula > Haloarcula halophila. Next base: position 21,057 of record NZ_CP119561.1, read on the forward strand.
CATCTCGTACAGGGTCGGGACGATCTCGCTGGTTGAGCAGACCAGGACGTCCGGATCGTGCGCTTCGAGTGCCCCTTGGACGGCGGTCAGGATATCCGTCGGCGAGCCGGTGACGGTGTCGCCGCCGACGGACAGTTCCTCGTAGACGTCGTTGCTCGTTTCGGTCACCGGAACACTGAGCCGGAGCGTCGACAGTTCGCTCGCCGGCGTCGGATCGGCGCCGGTCTCCAGACAGTATCGGAACTCTCGCGAGAAGTCGACGTTGAAGCAGGCGAGATCCCCGACTGGATAGGCCGACAACTGGCGCGCTTGCCGGGCGGGTGGAGTGATGCGGTCGATGTGGGCGACGTCGACCGTGAGAACGGCCTCCTCGTCTCGTCGAAAGCCCGGCCGTCGCGTAACCATCTCGGTCGCGACGACGTCCGGGTGCTGGTCGTACACCGACTCGAGTGTCGTGAGGTCGAGGTCGGCATCAGGGTCGCGACCGGCCACGTAGAAGCGTGGGGTGTAGTCATCGCGCTCGGTCGCGACGGCGCCGTCGGCGGTTGCCTCCCACTCTAGGACGCGGCCGTCGTCCAGAAAGTCGATACTGAACGGCATCGTCACGGGTTCGCGTCCGGTGGGGCACTCTCCTGGTCATCGCGTGCTGCGACCGCGGCTTCGAGCTCCTCGAGGCGCTCTTCGTGGTCGTCGAGGCGCTCCTCCTGTTCGAGATCGATGCTGAGCAGCGCCGGCAGCAGCGGGTTCTGGTGGTTCAACAGCCCGCTCGCGTCGGCGTGCTTGCGGGCGTACTCGAACAGCCGGTCGAAACGTGGTTGGTCGCGACGCCGCAGTGCCCGGCGGAACTCCGCCCAGCGCTCTTCGATGGCCCGGAGCGTATCCCGGTACGTCGGGTTCGTGCGCCCCATCGCTATCGGCCTCCTGTCCCGGTCGCCGTCCACGCATCAAGCAAGGGGTCCGTGGTGGTCGCCACCGTCTCACCGTCAGCGGTGACGCCCGTTCCGACGCCTTCCGGAGTCGGCGTCGACGGCGCCGGCGTCGTCGGTTCCACGCCGACCTGCGTGGCGCGTGCCGCGAGCAGCTGCCGCCAGTACGCGAACGTCGTCTGGTAGTACGCGCCGTCGTCGACGGGATAGACGAGCGTCTCGAAGTCCTCGCCGACGACCCGTGGCCCCATCCGGGTTTGCTCACACTCCAGGTGGTGGTCGGCGACCGTCGCGATCGATTCGGTGAATTCGTTTCGTTCGTTTCGCGTAACGAGCACCGGGATGTCGTACCCCTCGGCGTAGGTCGCTAACCGGGCAAGGACGCGGGCTTGGAGGGTTTTCGCGTGGGTCTCGCCAAGGGTATCTTCGGCGCGGTACTGGGCATCGACGGCCGGCGCGACGATGAGGGCGGGTGTGTGGGGCGACGTGTCCTCGTCACGACTCGGTTCCCCTCGACCGGCCGCCCTGGCGTCGGTGGTGGACATCTGGATCGACTTGTTCACTGCCGTCGGGAGATCACAGACGGCGCCGTAGTGCTGGTAGGCAGTGAATCCGCGTGCGACGTGGATTCGGTTGAGCAACCGTTGACTGGGCGCGATCTGAGCGAGTGTCGTCGTCGTCGCGTGGCCGTTTGCGTCGACCCAGAAGGCGGGTCCGTCGTGCAGGAGGAGATGGTCGAGCACGAGCGAGTGCAGGATCGGGACGCCGCGGCCTCCCTCGACGTCGAGCAGGGTGATGCCGTCGCCGAGTGACGGCAACAACATCCCGTCCGTAGCCGGATCGGCCTGGTCAGCGAGGGACCGATTGCGGTCAGCTCCCCGAGTTGGCTGGTCCACCGCCAATCGGTTCGACGTTGAGTGTTCTCCCATACTCGACTAGTTGTCTACGTTCCCGATAAGCCGCGGCGTGTCGCTTCCGCGTTTCAGGAAACTCGATGTGATCCCCTCCAATCCCGGTACAGTCCCGAGTTGTCTCCGTTTGGATCCTATTTCCGAGAATAGTTCCTGAATCGAGCGTACTTCGTGTTAACCAACACCCGGCCGTATTGACAGCGGTGTGTTGGTTAAACCTACCTGCTGCAGTCTCGAGCCTGACTGCTCGGAATGTTAATGCTCAACGCCACGTTGGAAGAGGTGCTCTATGAGCTATCCACGAACCCACGTCGACCACCGAAACCCCGACCACCACGAGTCGATGCACCCAACTCGAAATATCGTGAACGCCCACGTTGTTGCCGGGGAATTCCTCACTTCGCGGTACCACGAGGCGCTTCAAACTGTTCTCCATCCCCTCGGCGAGTCTTTGGACACCAAAGACCAACATGCGCTCAACGACCTTGGCATCGTCCATGCTACTGGTTCCTTGAACGAGCTATCCCCGATCGTTCGCACATACGTCAAACTCGATGAGTATTGGACACGCACCCATCGTACTGCGCTCAACGAACTATTCGCTGATCGACGTGCTCACGTCCTGAGTTGCTGTACACGGTTCCTTTCTGAATTCTCTCGACACACACTCGAAGTCGAATCTGGCCGTTCCGGAACTGCGCTGGATAGTACCCTTGCCCCATTCCTGGAAAGCGGGTTTCTCTCACACACAGATGATGAGAAAACGCCTTATTCTGTTGATGAACACCACGCACTGTATCGACCGACTGAACGGCTCTTCGACGCACTTCTTGACCAAGCACCTGTTCTCTGTGGTCTTCTGCCACCGACCGAGCTCTAATCGCACGATTCAGAGGCTTTTCGGCTCTGTAGAAATCCTCTTGGCCACATACCAATAGCCGGTACGTAAGCTTGCGAGTCTTACACACACGAAGGGGAAGGATTCAACCGTCCTTTTCTATCGGAAGAACCCGCCCATCCTCCGTAACACGGAGATTTTCAAACTCTAAAGCCGTATTCAACTTCTCTACCACTTCTTGATGCTTCTTCTGCTCGCCGATATACTGCTTAGGATCCGCGGCCTTCTGAACAATCTGCACAACATATCGGTAATCCTCGCTGTTCAACTCTTGCAACTTCTCTTTAGCAATATAAACGCGATTACTATGGCCCTCAGCCTTACTCCGCAACGGATCATCATGGCTTAAATTGTACCTCATTTCATCCGCGTCAAATCCAACTATCTCGAAGAAATCAGCTATCTCATCCGTACTACGTCCGTCAGCGATAACCTCTGCCAGTTCATCCAGCACCTCGTCACTGAACTGCTTCTTTTCCTTCAACTCCTCCAACCACTCTCCGCCTGCCAGATTCATTTCCTCTACTCTCTCTGACTCAGCGTATATACTCATCACCTCTTCCCACTTCGGCGTCCAGACATACTCATTCCCGTTACTATCCTGGAAGATGATATCCATCTTGATTCTGTTATCTGGGAATGTACCCACAGAATCTATCTTGTCGAAGAACACCCGTTTCATGCTTACACCAATCGGATGTAATGGTGAAATAGTTTTGTAGGTTGTCAGTAGAGAAGTACCGTTTATCTGTTTTCCATAGACGCCTCCTCTGTTGTATAGAACCTCTGTACTTGCCAATCATCCCAAATCTACCATCAAACGAAGGGGCCTCAGAACCAGCCCTTCACATTTTCAAATACGTTGAAGACTCTCCCAGTTGGATCAGGATGTATGTGTGGTCGAAACTCGCTTTTCATCGATCGGGCCGACCTCGAGGCCCGTTTCGATGCGGAGGTCGTCGCTGACGGCGGGTATACACCCCAATACAACATCGCGCCAGGTGAGGACCTCTACATCATCACGAACGAGGCCTCCGACGAGATCGACGCCTACCACTGGGGGCTGATTCCGTTCTGGGCGGATGAGCACGAGGAGGGCATCATCAACGCTCGCTCCGAGACTGCCGGCGAGAAACGCGTCTTCGAGCGGGCGTGGGAATCACGTCCCTGTCTTGTCCTCTCGTCGGGGTTCTACGAGTGGAAATCACCGAACGGCGGGTCGAAACAACCCTACCGGATTCACCGGGAGGACGACCCCGCGTTTGCGATGGCCGGGCTCTGGGACGTCTGGGAGGGCGACGACGAGACGATTTCGTGCGTGACAATTCTCACAACGGAGCCGAACGACCTGATGAACTCAATCCACGACCGGATGCCGCTCGTCCTTCCACAGGACGCGGAATCTGACTGGCTCGCCGCAGATCCGGACACCCGCAAAGAACTGTGCCAGCCGTATCCGAAGGACGATCTAGACGCTTACGAGATCTCGACGCGAGTTAACAACCCCGGCAACGACGATCCCCAGGTCATCGAGCCGCTGGACCACGAGCAATCAGGCCTCGGCGAGTTCAGTTCGGGATAGTTGACGGCGTAACGGTCACTGCATCGGCGACGCCGCTGCCGAATCGACGAGCGAGTACTCTCGGTCTCGACTCGTCCCTTCCGCCTCGAGGAGGTTGTACTGCTCCATCTTCGAGAGGTACGTGCGGATAGTCCGCTTCGTCCGCGGATCATCGACGTCCTCGGTATAGCGCTCGTGAATTTCGCTCGGCCCGACCGGGCCGTGCTCGCGAACGACGTCGTAGACGACGCGCTGGTGCGGCGTGAGCGAGTCGAGGCTCTTCTGCTTGATCTGGGCCCGAGCATCCTCGGCGGCGTCCAGGAGAATGTCGTCGGTGATACGCTCGTGATTCTCGCGATCTGCCTTGCCGGCGGCCGTTCGAAGGATGCCGATTGCGAGGCGGGCGTCGCCGGCGGCCGCGTCGGCCATCCGGTAGAGCTGGTCGTCGGTGATGACGTCCTCGTCGAGCCCCCACTTTGCCCGAGCACTCAGGATGTCGTACAGCTGCTCGTCGTGGTACTTGTCCATCCGGACGTGCTCGCTGGAGCGCAGTCGGCTCACGAGGCGGTCGTCGACGCGGCTGAACAGCTCCTCTTCCTTGTTCGCGATGCAGATGATTGCGAACTGCGGGAGGCTGTGGAGGTCGTAGATGACGCTGGGGTCTTCGAGCTGGTCGACCTCGTCGAGGATGACGACGGTTCGCGGGCCGTCGTGCTGCTGGAGGCGATCAACAAGTTCGTCGTGCGGCGTCGACTGCCGGTGGATGTCGATGGTCGCGCCGAGGTCGTCGAGAATCTGGTAGAGCGTCCGAAATCGGGTGTAGTTACGCCAGCAGTTGACGTAGATGGCCTCGACGTCGAGGACCTCCTCGCGCAGTCGTTCCGTGACGAACTTCGAGATACACGTCTTCCCCGTTCCGCTGGGTCCGGTGACGATAGCGGTGTCGGCGGGTTCTCCGTTCGTGATGGGCTCGAGGACGCTAGAGAGGTGGTTAACTTCCGCGTCGCGATGCTCAACTTCCCGAGGGACGAATCCGGCGCGGAGAACGCGAGCATCGCGGATCATCGTTGCTTGATAGACTGGTTTTGCCCTAACCGTAAAAGCGTGACCGGGTTGTTTCCGGAAACCCCTATTCGGTGTTCATTATAAAACACAACCCTACGCAGTGACGCGATTCTTTTGTGGAAGTAGTATATTTCCGGAATACTTGAGACCCCGTTAACTGAGTCAGATTGTTCGAAGTCAGCTATTTAATTGGGGGACGGATAGCTCGCCATCGAACATCAACCGTTTCTCCTGATTCGAGCTGGATTCGATAGAGTCGTGAATCCCGTGAATCTCCTGTTTCCTTGCCGGCGTCGTCCGAGAAGATATTCACAATTACGCCGTGTTCTCCGTGATATTGGTGGTCTGGATCGGTTTCGTCGGGGATATCTATTCGGACCCGATCCCCTTTGCTTGTATTTTCCATAGTGTATCGGTGGTATCTTGGACTCATCCCCGCTCGGCGATTAAACTCCTACGGAAACCAAGAGTAACCAGAGACGCTGGTTCTAAACCCTCCCCTATTGTGAGTGCACATATGACCCCTGCTGACGTCGCTGACGTGTTCGCCTCGACCAGAGAAACGCTTGAGAAAGCAGGTATGGCCGATGACTTCTTTCTGGATCTTGTCGCTTCCCGCCTTATAGTAGAACGGGTCGGTGAATCGAGTAATCAGGATTGGTGGGAGTCACGGGTTCTGTCTGGGACTGGTCGCACCCGGCTGTCTGAAGTAACCCCAAAAACACGGCTGAAATCCCGAATCACTCTCGCATTGAAAGTCGGCCGCAAAGCAGAATCGGATCGAGTTGCTGATGACTCAATCTCGCTTTTCTCCTTTGGGCCCCAGATAGAATCACGCCTTACCGCTGCAATCGAGGAACTGGAGAGCAACGACGAACTGACGTTTGAAGCACTCGAAGACCTGTCGGTCCAGCCGCTGGAAGAGGGCTGGACAGACAGTATTATTACCGCAACTGCGTCGAATATCTCCAGTTCAGACACCACTGAGCCTCAGCAGAATCCAGGGACGGGTGAATCATATCTGGTTGGCGAGAGAAGTTATACGCAAGATGAGATTGAGCCCGACAAATGGAGAATCCTCACCACTCTCCTCCGGGGCTACGGGCAGTGCACCGACCAGCTTCAGGTGCCGTACTACACCCTTGAGTCAGAACTTAAATCAGAGAACGCGTGATGAGTTCGTATGAGTAACGAACCCGTCGAACCAGAGGATGGAGAAGAGGTAGAGAACGAAGAGAGCCTCGACCCGAAAATCGCCCATCACAGCACGTACATCGACGAGACGAAACGGATTCTCCAAACCTACGTCGAATGTGGTTCCTACGAGGAGCTGGAACGCCGTGTCGTCGAGGGGAATATCCTGAACAAGAATACTGACGAATATAGAACGAACATTCTTCGGGAGGTTACGCGTCGACACATCCCCGACAAAGAGGAGTACACCGAGACCCCGCTGATGCAGGTGATAACCTCGGAGGTCCGTAGTGACGTTATCGACTGGTGTCTCTACTACGAGTTCGCCCAAGATCCGTTCATCCGACTCGTTACCACCGATTTCCTCTACCCCGAATTTGAGCGTGGAACGCTCTCCGTCCAAGCAGTCGACATCGTAGAGTTCATCGAATCGATTCAGGAGAACTACGCCGACCTGCGGGATCGCTCTGAGTCAACAATAAACGAGGCCGCTACGAAGTACCTCACCGCCCTCCGCAACTTCGGTCTCTTAGAGGGAACCCAACGGAAGGAATTTGCAGTCACATACATCCCTGATGAGACTATCGCGTACGTGGTGTATCGACTATTCCAGAAAGACGTGAACTCGGCATCAGAGATTATTGAACACGACGACTGGAAACTGTTCCTTATGAACGAGTCGGAAGTACAGCGACGGATTCGAGATATCTCCCCGCAGTACGTAAATTATGAGAAACGTGGCTCTACACAACGACTCGTGAGAAAGCACGACAGTATGGAGGATCTCATCGATGCCTTCTGAGTTCCAGGAACGGCTCGAAGAGGTCGAACGGCTCGTTCGAGATGACCGTGACGAGGTCGGGAAGCGAGCGGGGGTCCCATTCATCGTATTCACGTACGACCCGGGCGACGAAATTGAGGTCGATGAAGAGGTTCGAAACCTCATCGAGAAACTGGAATATCACGACCAGAACGTCGCAGCAATCGATATGCGTGATCTGGTCTTCACGATCCTCGAAGAACGCGGGATTCTGGATAACGTCATTGACCTCGAACGCCGAGACAAAGAGCAGCTACTCGACGGCCTGAAATCGTCGCTGCTGGACGACGGTGAGATGGGGAAGCTGGCTTCAGCAATCGCCGAACAGGCAGAGACAGCAGATACTGTCATCGTCTACCGGATGGGTATTCTCTATCCGTTTGCAAGCGCGTCCACTCTGATGGGACAATTAGAAACGAATACGCCGGACGAGACCCCAATCGTATTCTGTTACCCGGCGACAGTCGATGACAAGAGCTTAAGATTCCTCGATGAATCTGAAGGAACATATTACCGCGCAAGGGTGATCGGACATGAGTGACACTACTACATCACACCAGATACACGAAATCTTCTACCGGTCGATCAATCGGAAAATCGACCGCGTCGTCAAGGTCGACAACGACGACCCGAGTGTCGTCAAGAAAGAGCTTGAAGAGTACATCCTCACACCGCAGCTCGAACGGCACTTTTCGGACGCATTAGAGGCCGTCATCGACACCGAACACGCACAGACGGAAGACGTCGGCATGTGGGTCTCGGGGTTCTTCGGTTCCGGGAAGAGCCACTTCATGAAGATCCTCGGGCACGTCCTGGAAAACCGCGAATTCGACGATACCCAGGCGGCCGATATGTTCCGGGATCGCATCGAGGGCAACGAAATGCTCGACGGTGCGGTCGGCTCCGTGACGCAGAAATTCGACTCGGAGGTGCTGATGTTTCAGATCGGCGCGAAAGCTGATGCCTCCGGGAGCGAGTCAATCACGGAGATCATTCACCGGGAGTTCAACACCTCACGTGGCTACGCGTCGATGCCCTGGGTCGCCCAAATGGAGCAGGAACTCGAATCTAGGGGAGTCTACGACGACTTCGTCAACGCCATCGAGACGAACACCGGGAAAGACTGGACGGAGGCCCGCAAGGACGCTATGTTCGTCCGGTCGGACATGGAGACTGCCTTGGTCGAGGCAACCGACGAATTCGACGACGAAGACGATGCGGCTCGGGCGATTGATGACGTTCAGGATAACGTCCTGATCAACCCTTCGACGCTCGCTGAGGACATCGTGGACTACGTCGAGAAACGGGAGGAGGAGACGGGAGACAACTGTCGGTACTTCGTCTTCATCGACGAGATCTCCCAATTCATCGGCGACGACGGACAACTCCTCTTGGAGCTACAGAGCATCGTCGAGGAATTCGGACAGAAGGGCAAGGGGAAAATCTTCCTCGGAGTCACGTCTCAGGAGCAGCTCCAACAGCTGATTCCCGGCGTGCTGGAAAAGGAAGCCGAGGAATCGAAGGTCATCGACCGCTTCCCACATCGGTTCGACCTCACCTCCGAGAACCTGGATAAAGTCGTCCGCGACCGTGTTCTCAGTAAAAAGGGGAGTACAGGGGTACAATCGGTGATCTTTACGACGAGCATGAAGGGTTCCTCTCGGCAAAGTATAAACTCGAATCTGCCAAAGTCTGAAACCGATTACTCGGGACAACTTCATCGACTGTTACCCGTTCCTTCCCTACCAGCTCGACATCCTTCCGGAAATTTTCAAGTCACTCGGAAAAGGCTCCGACGATCAGTTGGCCGGGAGTGAGCGGACGCTGATTGACGTCACACAGAGCGTCCTTAAAGACGAGGAGTACCTCTACAACGAGGAACTTGGGGCGCTGGTCACGCTGGACATGATCTTCGACGAGATCAGCAACGACATTCCCAGCAGTGACGTCAAATCCATCCGCGAGGCGAAACCGAAGGACGCCGACACGGAGACCGCACGGCGCGTCCTCAAATCTCTCTACCTCCTCCAGCAGCTCCCCTGGATTCCGAACACAGCGGACAACATTGCCACGTCACTCCAGCGTGAACTCGGGCCAACCCAGGAGTTGGAGGGCGAGGTGGAGGATACGCTTGACGCGCTCGTCGACGCCGGCTTTGTCGGCCGGAGCGAAGAAGGATACCGGTTCCTCCGCGAAACTGAACGTGAGCTCGAAAACGAGATTAAGGGGATCGAAGTCGGTCCTGGCGACATCCGCCGGTCGTCCAAGCGCTTCCTGAACGACATCCTCGACGAAACCTCTCGCGTCAACTACGAGGGGAAGACGTTCCAGCTGAACTTGAACATCGACGGTGAGGAGATCACGTCTAAGGGCTACATCGACCTGAAGACCTACTCGCCGATCTACCAGCGATACGAGGACCTCGACCCGGACGGTCTGAAGACGCAGAGCTTCAGTGAGGACGATTCCCTCTACTGGATCGCCGACGACGAGAAGCAACACACCATCTACGACAAGCTGAAATCGATCTACCAGATCAACACCGTCGTCAAAGAGAAGCGCGGGAACGAACTCAGCCAGGAAGAACAGGAAGCACTCGGACAGAAGCAAGAGGACCTCCAGCGCCTCCGCAGCGAAGTCGAGCGCGAGTTCAAACGCAGCTTCCAACGCGGCGTACTGATCTACAACGGCGATACCGAGGAGTTCGACGCGACCAACACCTCACTCAGTTCGCTCGTATCACGGAAGACAGACAACGCCATCCCGAAGGTCTTCCACAAGTTCAACCACGGTTCTGCTTCAGTGAAGGACCGTCATATCAAGGACATATTCGGTGACCTTGATAAGTCGTCAACTCCCGCAGCCCTCACCGAACTGGGTGTCATTCAGGACGGAGACCTTCTTGCGGAAGCATACATCGCGTCTGAAGTCGAAGACGAAATCCAGAGCCGCGAAAAAGCCGGTCAAGACCGTACTGGAGACGACCTAATCAGCCACTTCGCACAGCCGCCATACGGCTGGAGCAGAAACGTCGTCAGACTCGCCGCTGCCGTCCTCTTCCGACACGGTGCTATCATCCCGACGTACAAGGAGCGAACGTACAGCACGTATACGGAGGACGGCGCACAGGAGCTGTTCACCCAGGTTACGAAGTTCAAGAACACCTCCTTCGACGAGCGGGAGACTGTTGACGTCGAAACGCGAGAGGACGCAAAGCAACTCCTCGACCGGCTGTTCGACCGCAAAGTCCAATCCACCGACCAAGCAGTCGATGAGGGGATCCGCGAGGAAGCGAATACATGGGAGTCTACCACGAGCACCCTGCTTTCGCAATTGCGGCGAGTAGGCTTCCCGCTGGCCGACGACGTCGAGGACTTCCAGAACAGACTCAACAACCTCCTCCAGCAGCCCACCTCCGCCAAGCGCATCAAGAAGTTCGCCGAGTTCGAGGACGAACTGGAGAACCTCGCTAAAACGGCAAAAGCAGTTGCCGAGTTCTGTGGCGAAACGGGTGGCGAGAACCACCTGAAGGAGTACGAAACGATTCAGGACTTCATCTCTGGAGAGTGGGAAACACTCGTGGATGAAGCAGCTGATCACGACATCGTTCACATAAGCGACGAAGCTCGTGACGCTGCTGACCGCGTCAAGAACACGCTGGACACCGAGGGTGTCATTGAGCAGTGGAACGACGTCAAGACCGATTATCGGACTGCAGCGGAGGCCTTCGCCTCGACGTACGAGGAACTGTACGAACAGCGCTATGAGACCTACACTGCGTCCATCGAAAACGTCCGTGCGTACGCAGGTGACGACATCGACGACAATGACCTGGAGTCGGCAATATCGGACTTGACGGAGCGCCAGGGCGAGGGATCGGTCGATCTGGACATCTCCAGCAAGGACCACATCAACCCCACACCTTCGCTCACACGCCTTATCGAGCACATCCAGACTGTCGATGCGTACGAGAGCGCAGCAAAGAACGAAATCGACGACATCGAGGATGATGACGACGATGGGAAGACCCGCAAGAAAGTGGACACGTCCGACATCTTCGGGAACACCGTCGTGACTGAGGTTGACGACATCGAGAAGCCAATCACCGACCTCCGAGAGAAGGTCGAAGAACTCCTTGACCAAGAGGGAGACGTCGAGATCCGGTTCCGGTAGGGTAACTTCTCGAACTAACCCTCTGCGCTGAATCTCTCGACCTGTGTCGAGACGGTGACGGAACGAGCCCGTGACCCAATACTATAAGAGACGCCAACTGCTTGTCGGTGGTATGTCATCGCGGGCGGGAATCACGACACAGCGTACTGCCGTCCCGCCCGTTTCGTGGCAGTACGCGACCCTCTAATATCCATGTCCACGACACACGGTCAACCTGGTCTCTCGTCGGATCAACGCTCAACCATCCGAAGCACTATCATCAGCACACGCCACACGCTCGAAGACGAGCTTCGCCGCCAGCTCGAAAAGTACGGCATCTATGAGGACAAGAAACTTCCACAGGATCAGCTGACGCATCTCTCTGCCGAGGAACTCCACACCCGCGATAGAATAGACGCAGCCATCGAACGAGAACTCGAATCCACGGATGGAAACCTGGAACGGTCGATCACTAACTACGTCCGCGAAGCCACGAAGACCTATCTCAACCGATTCGTCGCGCTAAAAACCATCGAGGTTCGTGGTCTCGTCGAGGAGACCATCACTGAACGGCCGGAGTACGGCAACCGGTCGTACATGCACCACACCGTGGCCGAAATCGCTGGTGAACTCACCAACGCGCAAGACGACGGTTTTGGTGCCGCACTTGACCTAGCGTACCAGGAGATCGGTGCGGAGATTCGGATGATCTTCGAGGAATCCGAACACACCGCTATTGACCTCGATGCGCAGGTTCGAGAAGAGGTTCTCGACGAATTGGACGCAATTGACGACGAAGCCTGGGAGAGCGACGAAGCTCTGGGCTGGGTGTACCAGTATTTCGGTGAGGAGGAGCGTGAGGATATCGACGAACGCATCGACGAAGAGAATTACAAAGTCTCAGGTACCGATATAGCAACAAAGACCCAGCTTTTCACGCCACGTTATATTGTCGAATGGATGGTTGATAATTCTCTTGGGCGGACGTGGCTTGAAATGAAAGGGGAGCGGACGAATATCGACAGTGAGGAGAATTGCTTCTACCTTGCACCCCCCCAAGACTCACTAATTAACCGGGAAGAAAAGTCAGTTGAGGAAATTACGGTTCTTGACCCCGCCTGTGGCAGCGGTCATATGCTGTTTTATTCTTTTGACATCCTTTATCAAATGTATCTGGAGGAGGGGAAGTCCCAGAGAAATACATACCGCGGGAAATTCTCAGAAACAACCTCTATGGTATCGATATCGATTCAGGGGCTGCGCAAATCGCCGCGCTCTCGCTTTATTTGAAGGCCAAAGAGCAATCACCAGAAGTTGCAATCCCACAGCTGAACATCGCTTCAGCCGACGCGGTACTTATTAACGGAGATAGGAAGCAGGAGGTACTTGAACGAACAGAGTCGGAGCTCGAAGAAGAAATACTAGAGCAACTCTGGCGAAGCTTCGATAACATCCGAGAGTTCGGCAGTCTCATCCGTATTGAGGATCGGATTGAATCGATTCTTGATGAGCACCGTGACTCAATTCAAGAATCAGGCCAGTCTCAATTCACGTCAGAGGGAGGGCTTGCGACTCAAAGCTCATTTGTTACTAGTGAAGGTGGCGAAGAAACGTGGGAAGAAGTAAAGAATCGACTCCTTGACTCAGTTAGGGAACTGGCGACTGAAGCTTTGGATCATAACGACCCCGTTGAGGAGATGTTTGCAGAAGAAGTGGAAAAGACAGTTGAATTAGTGGATCTACTCGTTGCGGACTACAGTGTTGTCGTCTCTAACCCCCCATATCTTGATAGCGGTAAAATGGGCGATGACCTGACTCAGTTCCTTAAGGACACTTACAAAAGCAGCAGGGATACCTATGCTGCATTCATTGAGCGGAACACAGAGTTTCTCGCCCCTGATGGACTAGCGTCTATGATCACCCCAGAGACATTTATGTTCAATTACAGCTTCCGGGGCCTTCGGCCAAAACTTCTAGAGAACTCGGAGTTCGTTGATGTCGTTCATCTTACTAACCGAGATGAAGCTTACATGAATGTCTGTACACTGATTTCTAACTCCAAGCACAACCGCCGGTCCCGTTTTATTCGTTTAATAGGAGCAGACGATAGGCCAGCAGCATTAAACAATACAATAACGGACCTTAGGGTAGGAGACAGTTCAGAGCGACAGTACTTCGCTAACCAGTCAGCATTCCTGGAAATTGATCGATCTCCATTTATCTATTGGTTTGGGAAAGAAGTCTTGGACCTATTCATTAAGTATGGGAATCTAAAAGATACTGCTGATGTCTTGAGGGGACTTGACACCGGAAATGACGACCGTTTTGTTCGGTATGACTGGGAAGTTGACCCGAACGATAATTCTTGGAACAGGTATGTAATGAGCGGCGAGGGAGAGCCATTCTTCGAAGCCTCAAATATGAAAGCATTGTGGGAAAATAACGGAGCAGAAATCAAATCAACCGATGATAGTATCGTCCCCAGCGAGGACAGATACTTTGATGAAGGAATGACATACCGAAGGTTTGGCGATCTTGTCGTTCGTCACCTCCCAGCTAATTGGATTCCGAGTGACGGGAGCCCATTTATTGGGCCACACGAGAATGACCGAATACTTCACATTCTTGGCTATCTCAATTCATCACTGGCGGAATTCGTTATTGAGGGTCTGAATCCGGGCCTGAACATTCAGATTGGTGACGTTGAACGTATCCCTATCGACACTAGTTGGCGGAACGATGAAATCGAACGTCTATCAGAAATTGCTATTGAAGTGCAGGAAGAACGGCAATCCTATTTAGAAACTGCTCCAGTTTATCACGGAGGTGAGAAGTTCAGAAGTGAGTCAATGAGTGAATATCTCTTCAAAGAAGATCTTCTTGATTCGGCTTTGCTGGTTATTCGGCATAAGATCTCAGAAGCAGTTTTCGACTATTACGAAATATCTAACGACACGAGAGAGCAAATTTACCAGGAGAGTGAACGAGTGATCGGAAAAGATTACGTACTGACGTCTGACCAGCCAGTTCCGGAGCTAGTCGATCAAATTGGTGTGGAGCCAACGGTCGTAACAGATGAAGAATATCAAAAACTTAGGGGGGCGTTTGAATCCTTCTCTGGTGATGATCTACAAGAAGCTTCAAAAGAACTCGGCGTCTCCCCATTTACGATTGCAGATCTTCGCCGTGAATCATATGATGAAGAGCGTAAAGAGATATATGCTGAGGATCAGCTTTCGTTTGCAATAGGACATGCGCTTGGTCACTGGAATACCTTCGACCAGCTTCCGGCACCCGATAGTGAAATTGTTCCAATTGGTGATAGTTATGAAGAGAATATCGGTTGGTATGTAGATGAAGTGGTTCAGCATTTAACGGGAGACGATGAATGGCGACCTCGATTTAATGACCATTTGGGGCGAGAGGTGGCTGACTGGATTCAGAATCGGTTCTTCCGATATCACCACTGCAAAGAATATCGTCGCCGAGGGCAGCGTATTCCGATTTATTGGCAAATCGAAAGCCCTGCTGAGGAGTTCAGTTGCTTCCTTTATTACCACGGAATAGATGAAAATACCCTTCCGAAGCTCCGAGGACAGTATCTTGATCCGCGGATCAACGAGCTCGAAAATGAACTCGAAACCTTAAACGCTCAGACAAACCGGGAAAATCCAGACAAAGATCTCCTGAATAGACAGGAGGAGGTCCAGACCGAACTTGATGATCTCGAACAATTCCGTGAAACCATAGATAAAATGATTGACGACGGCGTCACAGTTGACGTTGAGAAGGGTATTTGGGAGAACCTCAAGGAATGGGATCAGTACGAAGTCCTCGAAACTGGGCTTCCCAAACTGAAGTCCAGTTACTCTCGATGAGGTAAAGTCGGCCGTTTCTCCAATATGGATTTAGAGGTAGTTAACGCAGTAGGGTCGGGTGATTTGGGGATAGAGATTGATCTAAATCGACTAACAGCCGATTTCGAGGAAGTTGAGTTTGATCCAGATAAGTACCCAGGTGCCTATGTAAGGCTCGAAGATGTGGAGCCACTGATTACGGTTTATAGAACTGGAAAATATATTATTACAGGATCAACGTCCGAAGAGGAAGCCTACCACTGTAGAAGACGTTTCTTGGAACTTCTTTCTGACAGGGGAGTACTGGATACACCAGATGATAAATGGTTCTCTATGCAGAATTACGTATGTACAGGAGAATTAGACCAGGTTCAGAACCTAAACGCGCTCGCAATTGGTCTGGGATTAGAGTATACAGAGTATGAGCCTGAACAGTTCCCAGGTCTCGTTTTTCGGCCTGACGACCACCCAGTAGTGATATTGATATTTGCGTCCGGTAAAGTGGTCGTCACTGGAGCAAAGGACATTGATGCGGCAGAGGAGGCATTTCAGAGCTTAAAGGGAGATTTAGATGCTCTGGTGTAATGTGAATAAGGGATGGACACCAATCGAAGCACGAAAGACTACCCGAAACAACCTTCAGCCTATCGTAGGAAAGGAGTTTTAATGGGAGATCTCGCGGACAGCATTATCACGGAACTCCGGCAGAAGTTCGACCGACACCCGGTCTGGGTGTGGTACGACGCCCAGGAGAAGTACAAGGGCGTCCTCGACGAGGTCGAAGCTGCCCTCGACAACGTTACGCTCGCGCGCTACGATGGCAGCTACTTCGAACTGAAGCGCCGCCTCTACGAAGAAGACCCGAACTACGAGAAGAACTGGCTGTTCTACATCCCTGAATCAAGGAACGAGGCCGAGTGGTTCCGCGACATCCACGCACTCGGGCGACAGTACCGTGTAGGCCAGGACATCGACGACACGCCCGTGACGCAGTTCCTCGTCGAGCACGACGAGGAGATACCCGATGCCTACGAGGACTGGGGCCAGAACCGCGAGGTTCAGCGCCTGGCGTTCTTCTGTGTTCTCTTCGACACTGCTGGCCCGGAGACGGACGAGTGGGTACGGGCCTACCTCTCGAACCCGGAAGAGTATCGTGAGACAATTGAGGACAACGCGATGGCAGACGCCTGGGACGCCCAGCTCCGAGAGGAGTACGGTGTCACGGCGGGGCTCGACCCGAAAGAGCTAGCGACTCAGCTTCTCTTCGGCGAGGTGGCCAGCCGAGCACCGACGTCCCGGTACGACGAACTCGCGGCGGACGATACCCGCGCAGCTGCGACGTTCTGTGACGAGTGGCAGCAGTACGCCCCTGCCGAGTTCCGGCGCTACGCCGAACGAATCGAGGAAGACTACGACCTTGCGGAGACCGTCGTGGAATCGGAACGCGCCCACTGGGACGCTACTGCGTTCAAAGGTATCGACATGGGCCTCATCCGGCTCGTGATGGAACGACTCGCCGAAGAGACGTACGCTGATCTCCCCGACATCGCCGCCGATCTCGAACAGACCGTCACGAGCCGCCAGAACAGCTTCTGGAGCAACGAGGACCTCGTCGATTGGTCCGTCCCTGCCCGGGCCATCGAAACCCTCCAGCAGATTGGAACCGTCGACGCGGACGAGGCGAAGACCCTCACGTCAGAAGAACTCGCCCAGGCCTACACGGGCGACGACGGCTGGTGGCAGATCGACGCGTCCTATCGGCGATATATCGATGCAACCCGGAAGACCACGTTCGTCTACCCGAAGGAACCGGTGGTGAAACGGCGGGTCACCAGACACTACATGTCCTTCCTCCAGGGCGTCAATCGCCCGCTCGCCGATATCCTGAGTGACGATCCGACGCTCGGAACCCCCCAGGCCTCGTTCTACGAGGAGTTCGCTGACTTGGATAACGGAACGGCGATCATCATCTGTGACGGCCTGCGCTACGAACTCGCCGAAGCGATCAAGGAGAATCTCGGCCGCCAGACCGACTTCGAACAGAACCTGAGCGCTGTCAGTGCAGCGCTGCCGTCGATTACCGAAGTTGGGATGGCAGCACACCTCCCCGGAGAACTCGGACTCTCTCTGGACGATGACGACCTCGTCGTGACCAGCGGTGGCGAGGAGATGAACGGCAAATCGGACCGCATTGAACGGCTCAGCAACGCGGGCTTCGAAGTCGTAGACATGGACGAGGTGAGCGACATCTCGCTGGAGCAGCTGACCGAGTCCGAGCCAGTTCCTCGCGTCGTCTACTCCGGGACGATAGACAAACTCGGTGAGAATCTCGACGACGACGAAGCGTTCAGCCAAGTCGCCTCGCACGTCGACGACGTCGAACGTACAGTCCAGCGACTCAAGCAAGCCGGATACACCCGATTCGTCATCACAAGCGATCACGGGTTCCTCTACACAGACCGACTATCTGACGATCTCAAGGTCGAATCCCCTGACCTCGCCTCCATCGTAAAGCGACGGTTCGCCGCTGCCGACAGCGATACTCCACTCGTCGATACGGACGAGTTCATCGAGATCGACCCCGATGCGCTTTCTGACCTCGGAATCGATGCCCCCGACCTGAAGTTGCTGTTCCCCCGAAGTGTCGCGTGCTTCAAGGCACAGGGTGGGAACATGCGCTACTTCCACGGCGGGATTTCTCTCCAAGAGCTGCTTGTCCCGTGTCTCACCGTAACGACCGAAGGAATCGAGGAAAGCGCGTCGATCACTTACGACGTTTCCATCCCCGATCCGATCACGAACTCCATTGTCCCTGTGGAAATCGAGGCCAAAAGCGGTCAAGTTGCCTTCGACCCAGCACCGACTCTGGAAGTTCGTGCGAACATCGACGGTGAGCCCGTTGCAGACCCTGCTTCGATGGAGATCTCGCCGGGAACCAATACCACCAGAGTCAGGCTCAAACAAGGCGCGATCTCCGGAGAGGACACGGTCCAATTCGAGGTCATAGATACGGACACCAGAGAGACGATAAGCAAGCAGACGGTGAATCTCGATCTGCTCTTCGGGGATGACGATATGGGATTCGACGTCTAACCACTGCCCGTTCTCAACGATTTGTGCCGGTCGGCCCGAGAGTAGATTCGAAGCAGTCGTCGATAATGGATTGGCCCAGTTTTACCGACACCAATATGCCCCCGGCTCTGTTCCTCCTTTACAATGACTACTGAGGACGTCGACCAGAAAGCACTCGACGTCTTTCCCGGACGCGTCGTCCGGAAGGATCTCGTTCAGGACATCAAATCTGGCGCGAACGTACCCACCTACGTTCTGGAGTACCTTATCGGGCAGTACTGCGCCACGGATGATGAGGAATCACTTGAGGAGGGACTCGAAAAGGTCAAAGAGATTCTGTCGAAGCACTTCGTCAGGCCTGACGAAGCCGAATTCGTAAAAAGCGAAGTGCGCGAACGAGGGCGCTACCGGGTCATCGACAAGGTGAACGTCCGACTCGACGAGCAACAGGATGCCTACATCGGATCGTTCGTGAATCTCGGCCTGAGCGATGTGGAGATCAACGAGCATCTCGTCAGTAAACATCCCAAGCTCCTCGGCGGCGGTGTGTGGGCTATCATCGACCTGGAATACCTCCCCGATAACGCAAACAGTCCGAAGAGCCTGTTCGGAATCGACTCGTTCAAACCGATTCAGGTTTCGAATCTCGACCTCGACCAGCTGAAGGACCGTCGCCGTGAATTCACGCGCGACGAATGGCTTGACCTCCTGCTCCAAAGCATTGGATACGATCCTTCCGCATTTTCGGAGCGCGAGAAGTTCCTCTTCCTCACTCGATGTATTCCGCTCGTTGAGTCGAACTACAACTATGTCGAGCTGGGTCCCCGTGGAACCGGGAAGAGCTACCTGTATCGGGAGATTAGCCCGCACTCCATCCTCATCTCCGGCGGTAAGACGACCGTTGCAAAGCTCTTCCTGAATCTCAACACCGGTCGGATTGGCCTCGTCGGCCGCTGGGACGTCGTCGCCTTCGACGAAGTCGGTGGGCTCCAGTTCAGCGACTCCGAAGCAGTCCAGATGCTCAAGGACTACATGGAGTCCGGGAGCTTCTCCCGCGGAACTGAAGAGCTCACTGCACAGGCTTCGATGGTCTACGTCGGAAACATCGACCTCGACGTCGAAGGCGTTCTCAAGAGCTCCCATCTCTTTGAACCGTTCCCCGAGGATATGCAGGATCTCGCCCTTATCGACCGCTTCCACTACTATCTTCCCGGATGGGAAGTTCCGAAGATGCGCTCCGAGTTCTTCGGTGACCAGTTCGGATTTATCGTGGACTACTTCGCCGAATTCGTGCGCGAACTCCGAAAGGAATCCTACAGCGACGTGATCAACGAGGAGTTTGCATTCGGCGATCACCTGAACCAACGAGACGAAAGGGCTGTCCGGAAAACCGTCTCTGGTCTGCTCAAATTACTTCACCCGCATGGGGAGTACACCAAGGAAGAACTCCGCGAATACCTGGAATTCGCAATGGAGGGCCGGAGAAGGGTGAAGGAGCAACTGAAGCGGATGGGAGGAATGGAATATCGAGCAGTGGAGTTCTCGTACCTCGATCTTGAGACGAAAGAGGAAATCTACGTGCCGGTTCCGGAGGAGGCCGATGAGACACTCATTCCCCCAGGAACACAGCAACCTGGGACGGTTTACACAATCGGGAACAGCGAGGGTCGCCACGCACCATTCCGAATTGAAACACAGGCACTCCCAGGATCAGGTAAGACGAATATCTCGGGGACTCCGGGAAGTGACATGAAAGAATCGTTCGAAACGGCGTGCGATTATCTCCAGGCAAATATGCGAGAACTCCGCCGCGATGAGACGCTGGAAGAGTACAACATTAATGTTCAAGTGCTCAATCCCTCCGACGCAAACGAGGGCGGCGAGACGAGTGTCGGCTTGCTTGTAGGGATTGTTTCAGGTATTCTTGGCCGGCCTGTCCGCTCTCAGGCAGTTGTTCTGGGTGCTATGAGTTTGATGGGGGAGTTGGTCGCCGTGAGTTCTCTGGTCGACAAGCTACAATTAGCAGCAGATTCCGGGGCTAAGACAGTGTTACTGCCAGCCAAAAACAAGGAGGATATGGCGAAGATACCGGACGAGCTTCTCGATCAGCTTCAGCTTGTCTTCTACACAGATCCACTTGACGCCGCTAGCAAGGCGATTCAGATAGACTGAACGCGGCAAGAGACCTCCGAGCCGGTGATCTGGTGAATAGCGCTCGTTGAGGGAATTCTAGATTCCTTTTATATCTCCGTGAGCAAATTATGGTGCTCCTAAGCTGTCAGTCTCGCCAAGAGTGAAGTGAGACCGATATCTTGGTAGGGAGTGTTCGATGGATTCAACGCTTCTCACCGGTCCGAAACACGCCCAATTGGAACAACGGGCATTTCAGCGGGCTGATGACATTGCAACCGATTCGCTGGGGAGTATCCTCTACATAACGCGGAACGACGCTCGCCGGAGTATGGTCGAGGACCGCTGGGCCGCATCCCACGAACCCCTCCGTCTTCGTGCCGAGACGCTCGATGCGGTCGTTCGGGAGTGGTATGAGCATCTCCACGGTCCGGTTCAACCCCTCTCCGGGCAGCTGAACCGCCGGCTGGCGGAGTACGCGCTTGACAGAACCACAGCCGAAACAGATGGAGATGGTGCACTCGCCGGCGAACCGGCCTCTGCCGCTCTCGCTGACTCGTTCAGTAGCCGCTTCTCACTCTTCGACGACGCCGGCGTCGGGACCGCTGACGCGCTCGTAGCGGAATTCAAGGGCTCCGCTCTCGATGACCGTATTGCGAAAGCCACTGTCGACGCGTACCGACACTACCGGAATCTCCACGCTGACAACGTCGACGAGTGGGTCTGTACTCGGGGAGAGATGTTCGACGCCGTCGCGACGACGGAGCAGTCACTCTCAACATTCTCCCCGGAACTGGATGTCGTCCTCCTCTCCGGATATCACGAGTTCCGTCCTGTCGAACGCCGCCTCATCGAACGCCTCGCCGACGAACTTCCGATGATCGCACTGCTGCCGCTCCACCAGGATGGCCGGAGCGGAGTCGACGCCGTTGCGGAAGATGCGCTGGATGTCTACGAAGCGCTGGACTTTGAGGCAGTAGAACTCGAACCCCTCAACGAGTCAGGGCGGGCCTTCGGAACGATTACCGAGGCGCTCTACCGCCCGGACCCGGACACTGTCCCTGCTCCAGACACTCTGCGATGGCGTGAACTCCCGACGCCCGAGCGCGAGGTTCGCTTCGTCGCTCGTGAACTCCGGACTGAGTTAGCCAGTGGTCGCGACCCCGACGACCTGGCCGTCGTCGTCCCGGGGACCGAGGCCTATTCGGGGTACGTCGAGGACACGTTCGATACGTTCGACATCCCGCACGTCACGACTGCCGCCTCACAGCTGAACCGGACGTTCACCGGAAGCGTTGTACACGACCTCCTAAACCTCGCTGAACCGGACCCGCGGGCCGAGGACCTCACGTCCCTGTTAGCGAATCCATTGGTCAACGTCGTCGACACCGACCAAGCCAACGCCGTCACGGCAGCTGCTCGCCGGCGCGACACGGTTTCTGTATCACCCCTGCTCGATGACGTCGACGACCAGGCGGCGGCACTGATCGAGGAGCTGCTGGCCACGCTAGAGACGCTCCAAACAGGCGACGTTGAGGATGCGACCGAGACGCTCCGACGACTGTTGGACGAACGGTTCGACCTGGAGGCGGCGACGGAGGATTACGCCAGCGGCGCCGAGCAAGCCGTCGAACAGCGAGCCTACGACCTCGTGGACGAGGTCCTCTCCTCGTTCGAGTCGCTGGCGGCAGTCAATAGCGACCTCTCTCCGTTGGCACTGTTCACCCGTGCGTTCGATGGCGTGCCGATTCGGGTTCCACAGCGCGCTGCTGGCGGTCACGTTGAGGTGATGGGGCTGCTCGACGCCCGGATGCGCTCGTTCGAGAAGGTGTTCCTCGTGGGCCTGACGAGCGAGCATTTCCCGGTAACGCCGGAACGCCCGGCCTTCTTCGAGGAGATGACCGACGCCCATCCGCGGTTCGACACTGGCGACGAGCGCCTCCGGGGGCGCTATCTCTTCGCGACGCTCCTCGCGAACGTCGACGAACTCACGATCACCACACAAGAGACGGGCGATGACGAATCCGCCGTCGTCCGGTCGCCGGTGCTCGACGAACTCCAGCGCGTAACAGGTATCGAACCCGAAGACGGCGTCGATGACCGCGTGGGCTCCCGCGAAGACCTTCAGCGGCACGTCGCCGCAACAACGAACCGGCGTGCGGCAGTCAGCCACGCCGGCGACCGAGGTGACCTCTCCCCCGAGCAGACCAAGCGCACGGATCGGGGACTCCACTGTGCGGACAACAGGGGAACGGCTGGCCTCTCCGAACACGACGGCGTGTTAGAACCCGAGACCGTAGCTGAGGTCTATCCTCCGTCGGAACGAGAACCCTACAGCGCGAGTCGGATCGAGCGATACGTCGAGTGTGGGTTCAAGTTCTACGCCGACGAAGTGCTCGGAATCGAGGATCCCGACGACGTCGAGGTCGTCCCTACGCCCCTCGAAACCGGATCGTACGTCCACGACGTCCTCGAACGGTTCTTCGCGGATCTACAGGACGAAACCGAAGATGATGTCGACCTCACCGAGTTCGACCGGAACGACCTGGCGATACACCTTCGCGAGATTGCTGTCGAAGAACTCCGGGATGCTGACTTTGAGTACGACGGCCTGTTCTACGAACGGTGGAAGGCGGAGCTGTTCGCGGGCCTGGGTGACGGCGAGAGTGCTCCGTACGAGGCCGGGAGCAAACCTCACGACGCACCGGAACAGGGGTTGTTCGCTACCTTCCTCGACAACGAACTCTCGCGGGACGGCGCTGACCGCCCACACTTGTTCGAGGCCCCGTTCGGCGAGGGACTTCCCGACTCGGATGCTGGGCCGTTCACAGTTGAGCGACCGGACGGCTCGACTGTCTCGATTCGGGGTTACATCGACCGCGTTGACGTGAATCGGAATGGCGAACAACCGACGCTCACGCTCTACGACTACAAGACTGGGCGAGCACCGTATATGACGAAGACGACCGGCGGCACGAAGTTCCAGCTCCCTATCTATCTGCTTGCTGCGGCCAACGTCGTCGACGGTGACCTGTTCGCGGAGGGCTCGCTCTCGGCGACGTACTATCAGGTGCGACCGCCAAACGACCTCAAGGTTCCACGCGGCGTCGAATCGAAGTTCGATTCAGAGGTCGAACTCCGCCGGTTCCTGAACGATGTCGTTCCGGAGTGGTTGGGCCAGATCGACGAGGCGATCAGCAACGGACGGTTCCACACGACGCTTCTCTCGGCCAGCGGAGCGAACTGCCGATACTGTGACTACCGTCGGGCGTGCGATGTCCGCCATCACCGCAAGCGGGAGTTCGTCGACGCGGTTCACAAGGACGACGCAGCGTACGTTCCGCTGCGTGTTCGCGACGACGAGGACATCGAGACGGTGATGAGCGATGACTGAGGAACCCGAGGAGATTCAGCTCACGGAGGAACAGGAGGACGCGCTCGTCCAGGGCCGGAACGTCGCGATCACTGCCGGCGCCGGGACAGGGAAGACGACAACGCTCACCGAGCGGTACGTCACGATACTGGCCGAGAACCCGTCACTCACGCCGGAGAACATCGTCACGATCACCTTCACACGAAAGGCTGCTGCCGAACTGACCGAGCGCGTTCGGGAGGAGGTGTACGATCGGCTCGAGGCTGTCGACTCACCAGAGGCCTACCACCGCTGGCGAAACGTCCTCGACGATCTGGAGGACGGCTATGTCCACACCATTCACGCGTTCTGTACCCGGCTCTTGCGAGAACGGGCCGTCGAGGCTCCGGTCCCGCTCGGCTTCGACGTGCTCGACGAAGACGGCGCCGCGACACTCCAACGCGAAGTCGTGACGGAGTTCCTCGAACGCAACCAGGACGATGACGACGTGGAGCTCCTTGCCCAGCTCTGGAGTCGCGACCAGTTGGTCGATGTACTCACTGGACTACTCGATGAGCGCCCACAGAGCGAGGCTGTCCTCGAGGCGTGGCGTGACGCCGAAGTCGACGACTACGTCGATATCTGCTGGGAGGTCGTTTGTGATCTCGACGTTGCCGACGCTCGACAGACGCTGTATGCGGACGGACTCCTTGAGCAGCTACGCACGGTTGCGGGCCGTGTCGACCGCGAGGGCGCTATCGCCGACGAAGACGGTCTTCGAGCCTACCGGACCTTCACCGAAGTCGCGACCACACTCTCGGCCGACCCGGAGGAAAGTGATCCTCGCGACTGTCAACGGGCAATCCTCGACCTCTACGAGGCCTGTGAGAAGAAGAACGGTGGCCTGTACAGCAGTTCGGGGTACGTCGTCGGTGACCGGGACGATTGGGGTGAGTACGGTGACGTCTACGACGACCTGAAGGACGCTATCGACGCGGTCATCGCGGCCGTCGAACCGCACGCGGATGCAGTCGAGACGACGCCGGGGGAGCTGGAAGCGAATAGCGCTCACTACGCGCTGGCTCTGATGCGGGTCTTCGACGACGTCCTCGCAACCTACACCGACGAGAAGGAGCGACGCGATACGCTCGACTTCCCCGACGTGATCGAGACAACGCTTGAGTTCCTGCGAGCGAACGATGCCGTCACGGAGCGGCTCCGAGAGCAGTTTGCGGCCGTGATGGTCGACGAGTTTCAGGACACGGACCCGCGTCAGTGGGAGTTGGTCAAGCTCCTCACGGGCGTTGACGAGCAGGCGGCGTCGAACGTCTTCCTGGTCGGCGACGAGAAACAGAGCATCTACGGATTCCGTGGGGCCGACGTGACGACGTTCGGGGATGCGCGCAGAGAACTCCAGACCGTCAACGAGGCTCGTGGGGTTGACGACGTTCCCGACAGCGATGCCGAGAGTCCGACCGCCCTCGAACTCTCCGGGAATTTCCGGACGCTGGACGAGCCGTTATCATTCCTGAACGAGCTCTTCGAGTACCTGTTCCAACCAGAAGGTGATACCCACGAACCCTACGAAGCGCCACCTCAGGGACTGAGTACGCAGCGCGACCGTGTTGAGGACATCGAGGGACTGACCGGGAGTGTCGAGTATCTTGCTGTCCCAGACGACGCCGATACGGCAGCGGAGCTCTTCGGCGACGACCATCCGGTCGCCGAAGGCGCGCTGGACCACACTATCGAGGCCGAGGCGCAAGCGCTCGCTGCTCGACTGACCCACCTGTTCGACGATCCGCCGACAGTCCAAGACCCCGATACAGGTGTCCATCGCGACGCTACGCCGGACGACACGGCAATCCTCCTCCGCCGGCGAACCCATTTGGATCGGTATCAGCGCGCCCTTGAGGAGTACGACATCCCCTACACTGTCGTCGGTGGCGTCGGGTTCTACGATACGCCTGAGGTCCAGGCGCTCACGAACCTGCTTCGAGTACTCGGTGATCCACAGGACGACGTCTCCCTCTACGGGGTGCTTCGGTCGCCGCTGTTCGGATTCGCGGATGATCGCCTCGCACCGGCGGTCGCAGAGGCTGATTCAGTGTGGGACGCGCTCGCCGAGACGGACGATCCACAGCTCGCGGACGCGTTCGACCTCCTCACAACGTGGCGGACTCTCAGCGGCTGTGCGACGCCGTCCGAAGATGGCGTCCTCCCGTGGAACCGCCTGCTGTCCCGGGTGATCGACGACACCGGGTATCTGGCAAGTGTGAGTGCAGATGAACGCGGTCGACAGGCCGTCGCGAACGTCGAGAAGTTCCGCGACCAGGTCCGTACTTGGAGCGAGAATGGTGTTCACACAGCTGCCGGGTTGCTCCACCGGATCGACCGCCAAGCCGAGATCGACCCTCGTGAGGGGAGGCAGATATTCCGGGTGACGCCGAGGGCGTCCGGATTATGACGATCCATTCCGCGAAGGGACTTGAGTTCCCGATCGTCACCGTCCCCGATCTCGGGAGTGATCTCAACTTCGGTCGGTCCGTCGACGACCATGGCTACGTTCGACTCGTGGACGGAACTGATGACGCGCCGCCGGTGCCGGCGGTCGGCGGGCCGAATCCGGGCGATGCGTTCTCCATCGAGAAGACGGCCGTCCACGAGTACGCCGACCGACGGTCACGTCCACAGGAGCGGGCGGAGTCGAAACGCCTCCTCTACGTAGCGTGTACACGAACGCGGGATCACCTCCTTCTCTGCGGCACGCACGACATCGGTGTCGACGAGTCCGATACAATCGAACTCGGCGAGCCTGCAGCCTTCGACGACGCAGACCGGTGGCGCGACTGGTTACAGCCAGCCCTCCTCGACGGAGCACTCGTCGGCGAGGCGGTTCGTGACGGACAGGCCCGTGCTGAGATAGATGGAGCCAGCTATACTGTTCGCAGACCGCCGCGCCCAGTAGACTGGTACACCGACGACGACGCTGTTGATTCAGCGCCGGAGATATCGATTCCGTCACCGCCGTCGTTAGCGCCGGCGAAACGGATCGCGGCTACGACCCTCGTGAATGCGGTGGCGGATGCGTCTCCAGACGGTCACAGTTACTCTCAGCGTGAGGAGTCGGCCGGCCTGAGTCCAACGACGTTTGGGACGGTCGTCCACCGGATCAACGAACTTCGTCCACCGAGAGACGAGTGGACCACCCTGATCCGTCGTTTGAGTCAGATGGCTGGTGAGGAGCCGACAGAATCGGACCTCCGTGATGCTGTCAACCACGCTGCAGATGCAGTCGAATTTGTTGATCACATCGAGTCCGATACCCAGCTTCAGAATATTTACGACGAATACTCTGTTGTCGCTCGAATCGATGAGTCGCGGATTGTCGGTGATATCGACCGGCTGCTCGTCACGCCGGACGCATTCCACATTATCGACTACAAGACCAACGACCTCTCAGCTACGACATCGGATGAACTCGCGGAGCACTATCGACCACAGATGCTCGCGTACGCTCTCGCCCTCCTCCAACATGACCGGAACCGTGACGTACGAGCTTCACTCCGGTTTACTGACAAGGGGATAGAGGAGCGATTCCATTGGGTGCCGGATCAGATGACGGAGATTGAATCTGAACTACGGTCAATGGTGGATTTGGTAGATTAAGCCCCGTTTTCGCCAATACGCTCACCTCGCGATAGATCTGGACGAACCCTGGGTGGGAGTCTCTGAGAAACGAACAGAACGAACGAAACGAACGCATCGAGAGTGTTTCGCGTAATGAACGAATTTACCGGAACGAGCTGGTCCGACGCTGAAACAGAGAGTGTTCGGTGAACGTAACGAACAAAACGAGCGAAATGAATGATGTGATAGGAATGAACGAATTATACTCAACGAGTGGAACGAACAGTTGGTTTTAACATTGTAGTAATCCTCTCACCGAGTGAAACACCCTCACCGAACGCACCGAACTAAACGACCAAAACGAACGAAACGAACATAACGAGCGAAACGAAGATAATGACCGACACCAATACCGCACGAATCACGGTGGCGAATCAGAAAGGGGGCGCGGGGAAAACAACCGACGTCATTCATACTGGCGGCGCACTCGCCGCCCGAGGCCACGACGTCCTCCTGGTCGATATCGATTATCACGGCGGGCTCACCTGCTCGCTTGGCTACAACGACCTGTACTACGATACCGACCGTACGACGCTGTTCGACGTCCTTGACTTCGACCAGATGGAGTCGGTGAACGACATCATCGTCGAGCACGAGGAATTCGACATCCTTCCCGCCAGCGAGAAACTCGCGAACAACAAGAACATCCAGACGCTGCTTGAGGCGCCGAAGAGTCGCGAGCGGTTGGAGATGACACTCGACGAGCTCGAGAAGGACTACGACTACATCATCGTCGACACGCCGCCATCACTGAACGTCCTCACCGACAACGCCCTCGTCGCGACCGGCAACGTCGTCATCCCCGTCATTCCCGAGAAGCTCAACGCCAACAGCCTCCAGATTTTCGCAAAGCAGCTGAGCTCCCTCGAACAGGCGTACGGAGACATCAATCGGCTCGCAATTGTCTGTAACCGTGTCGAGCAGAACGCTGAACACCGCGACACCATCGAGGAGATCAAGTCGGCGTACTCCCTCCCGGTGTTCGAGATCCCGAAGCGGACCGACCTCTCCCAGTCGATCGGCGAGGGGGTGTCCGTCTTTGGCTTCGGCAAGGAGAACCAGCGCGTCGAGGATGCACGCGACCTGTTCAACGAGATTGCCGACCTGTTCGACGAGACGTTTGACAAGACTGCTCCTGAGGAGGTGGAAGCATGAGCGATGGCTGGGGTGATGCTTCCGGCATCGAGGGCAACTACGAGGAGGAGGACGATGAGGTCGAATCCAGCGAAACGAGTGAGGTGAGTGAAACGGTGGAAACCAGTTCATCGACCGAAACGACCGAATCGACTTCAACGAGTGAAACGAACGAAACGAGCAAAACGAAGACGAACATCAAGGACGAGTGGAATGGGCGGACGATCTACATTCCCGACGATGTCCTCGACGAGATGGAGGATACCTACCTCGAGTCCCAGCTAAAGCTCCGCAAGGCGGGCCAGGACGAGTTCAAGAAGAACCGCCACTTCTACCCGCTACTCGTTCAGTTCGGTGTTGAGGCGCTCTCTGAGGCGGATGCCGAGGAAATCCAGGCTCGGCTCTCGGAACTCGGCGACGAATGACCTCGCGCAGAACCACAACTTCGGAAGATGGATTTGATGCGTACCTTCTGTCTTCTCCGCTCCAACAAGATACGTCACAAGCTTCCGACTAACCCTGATATTCGCTTCAGCAACACTCGACAATTTCGAAGTAACTCGGTGTCTCTTAGAGTGCCGGTATCCCACTATCCTGAGAGGGCATATCCATAATCACTGTAATGCCGCAGCTGAAAATGATAATCCTTAATATTTCTTGTAGTCCATATTGTTATATGAGTGTGGTCAGCGTTTCGATGCCGGAGGAATTGCTTAACCGAATCGACCAGTTCGCCGACGACCACGGCTATACTGGCCGCAGTGAGGTACTTCGTGAAGCAAGCCGGAATCTCCTCGGTGAGTTCGAGGATAAGAAACTTGAAGATCGAGACTTGATGGGCGTCGTCACGGTGGTTTTCGACTACGAAACGACGAGCGTCGAGGAGAAGATGATGCACCTCCGCCACGAGCACGAGGACATCGTCGCATCGAACTTCCACAGCCACGTCGGCGGCCATCATTGCATGGAACTGTTCGTACTCGAAGGGTCGCTCGAAGAGATCTCGACGTTCGTCGGGAAGATCCGAGCGACGAAGGACACGCTCACAATCGACTACTCAGTGCTACCCGTCGACGACTTTGGCCCGCTGGCCGATATGAACTGATACTGTTCTGCCCCTTCCGGCGAGTCCACTTCCTTCCGCTCGTTCCACTCGCTCCCTGCGGTCGCTCGCGGGATTCCCGCTGAATTCACGCTAACTCTGCAACATCTCCGAAATCTATCCTCTATCAGTATTAACTACTTTTGCTAGAATCACAGGTATTATTAGAACTACTTCTAGAGTTAGCAATACTGATGGTTCAAATCTCGCGCCGAAGTCTACTCCAGAAGGCAGGCGCATCCACGATTGCTGCGACGGGAATTGCTGGCTGTCTCGGTCAGGGAGGTGCATCACTTGATTCCGTCACGGTCGCGTACGTCCCGATTTACCCGAACATGCAACACTACGTGATGGAGCAAGAGGGGTACTACGAGGACGTTCCGGCAGATGTCTCAATAGAGCGGTTCAGCTCCGGCCCCAGTGTTGTCAAGGCGTTCGCGAGTGGGGACGTCGACGCTGCGCTTTTCGGGATCACTCCTGCAATGGTCCTCGTTGACAAAGGGACCAACGCCGGTATCCTCGCGGCGAACTCGAGAAATGGCTTCAAGATCATGGGGACGACCGAACTCGTCGATTTCTACGAACAGGAAGGCCCAGCCATGTTCGAGCGCTTCGAGGAAGAGCGCGGCCGCAAGGTCCGGTTCGGTGCCCCACCGGACGGGAGTGTCCCCGACATCCTCCTCCGATACTGGATCCAGGAAGACTTGAACGTGGGGGAGGTGGAGTCCGCAATCAACAAGTCAAAAGTCCCGCCAGCGAAGGCGGTCCAGACGATCCAGTCGGGCGATATCGACGCGACGATCATCCAGGAGCCGTTCGCGACGGTCATCGGCCAAGATGACGGTTTCGGCGAACTCGCCTGGTCTGGAGATATACTGGAAGCCCACCCGGTGACGGTGCTTTTCGCGAACCAGCACGTGCTCGACGACAGCGCCGTCGCCCAATCGCTGGTCGAACAGCACGTCGCAGCGACCGAGTTCACGGCGGACTCACCGGATGCGGCCGCCGCCCACGCCGCCACGGTCATCGGCTCCGACGTGAGCGAGGACCTCGCGACGGCCGCCATAGACTCGAAGGCATCCGAATTCATCTCGAACCCGCACGCGATCACCGACCAGGCCGCGACGATGGGCGAGTTCGTCGCCAACGTCGGCAACATCGAGGATCCGGTCGCGACTGAAAATCTGTTCGCGTTCGACCCCTACGACGCCATTCAGGAATGAGTACACGTACCGACACCAGTTCTAACGCGGTGGTCGCCGGCAGCTTCGAGGGGGATCTGCGGCGGTATCTCCGCGGCTTGGGCGGTCTCGTCGTGTTCCTGCTCGTCTGGTGGGTTGGCGCGATGACGACCCAGCCGTCGTATCTGGTGCCGGGCCCCCTCGAATCAGTACACGCGTTTATCGACCTGTTTGCGACCTCAACGGCGATTGTCGTTCCCGTTCTGGGGTCGAGTCTCGTACTACCGACTGGGCTCGCACACCTCGCACAGACGCTGTTCCACTACGTTCCCGGCCTCCTCCTCGGCGCGCTCTGTGGCATCAGTCTCGGCCTTGCGATGGGCTGGAACGGTGTGCTCGACGACTGGCTGCGACCACTCGTCCGAGTACTGCGACCGATCCCGCCGCTGGCGTGGGTCGTCTTCGCCATCGTCTGGTTCGGCATCCACCACACTGGCGCGGCGTTCATCGTCTTCGTCGGCGCGTTCTGGATCAACTTCTACGGCGCCTACGGTGGCGTGGAGGGCGTTTCGACCGAACTGACCGATGCCGCATCGACGCTCGGCGTCGAGCGCGACCTCTCGATGCTGAAACTCGTCGCGCTCCCGAGTGCGGCACCCCAAGTGCTGACTGGGTTCCGGACGAGCATTGGTCGCTGCTGGATGATCGTCGTCGGTGCCGAGCTGTTCGGCGCACCAGGCGTCGGCTACGAGATTATCAACGCCTCGAACAATCTCGCGATGGCGACCAGCGTCGCCTACATGTTCCTCATCAGCCTGGCGTTCCTCTGTATGGACGTCGGGTTCCGACTACTCGAACGGAGGGTCCTCGCATGGCGCTGAGTTCGGACTCGTCTACCGGTCGAGACTCACGTGAGAAGATCACTATCCAGAACGTCAGCCGGTCATACGAGTCGACGCAGGCGCTCGATGACGTCTCGTTCTCGGTGTCGGAGGGCGAGTTCTGCTGTGTCGTCGGTCCCTCGGGGTGTGGGAAGACGACGCTGTTGCGAGCAATCGCCGGGCTTGACGATCCGGATGGTGGGTCGATACTGGTCGGTGGAGATCCGGTTACCGGTCCTGGGCTGGACAGGGGGATGGTCTTTCAGGAGTACGCGCTGTTCCCGTGGCGAACCGTCCGCGGGAATATCCGGTTTGGCCTTGACCGGCCCGCCTGTGACTGTCCCGACTGCGAGGGACGGGTCCGGGAGTTAATCGACCTGGTAGGGCTCGACGGCTTCGAGGACGCGTACCCGAAGGAGCTGTCCGGCGGCATGAAACAGCGCGTCGGTATCGCTCGCGCGCTCGCCCCCGATCCAGAGATCCTCTTGATGGACGAACCGTTCGGTAGTGTTGACGCTCGGACGCGCGACCGCTTGCATGCCGAATTGCTCGATATCTGGACGCAAACCGGACAGACCGTCGTGTTCGTCACCCACGACATCGACGAGGCAGTGACCCTCGCTGATCGCGTGGTCGTCATGGATGCCGACCCGGGAACCGTGCAGTCGACGTTCTCTATTGACTTAGAGCGCCCACGTGAACGGACCTCTCGTGACTTCGTGGACCACGTCGCGCGAATTAGGGATGCGCTCGGAAGTCCTGTCGACACTAGCCACTGATACGCTCTTACAGCAAGATTATTAACAGCGATTTACTAGACCGCTATCTCTATTATCTTCGAGACAATTTTTAATATATGCCCATCGTGAGCTCCTCGATGACGGAGCGACTCCGGGACGATCTCGATACGTTTGCGGAAGAACACGGCTACACCGGACGAAGTGAGGTCATCCGCGAAGCGTGCCAGTCGCTGCTCGAAGAGTACCAAGAGACAGACGACGAGGATCGGCGGGTATTGGCGACAGTTACGGCTGTCTTCGGATACGACGAGCCGGAGATCGAACGCCGGATGATGGATATCCGCCACGAATTCGAAGCGTCAATCCGGTCGAACTCCCACACCTGCCTCGAAGGCAACGCCGGCTGTGTCGAGACGTTCGTCATCGAAGCCGCGTACGACGACGTCCTGCGATTCATCGGAACCGTTCGAGGAGCAGACGAGTCAGTTTCAGTCGAATACACGGTCGTACCTGTCGATGCCATGAACGAACAGATCCGCGAGTAATAGGTTCGAAATCACTTGCGGCGACGGAAGTTAGCTCCCTTCTCTATCAAGACGAACCGCCATTCTACGCTATGATTGTTATCTACTGTGGGCTAGTACAGCAACTTTATTATAATCGCTACCAAAATTGGCAAAACAGAGATGGCACACATTCACCTCGGAGAAGGCTCGTTCCCGCTATGGGCACTGGTACTCTGGACGCTGCTTGGCGCCGGACTGATCAGTGCCGTCGTCTACCGAGTTCGGAAGGGCGGCATCAAGACACACCAGATAGCGCTCGCGGGCATCGGAGCGGCCGCGAGCTTCGCGATCTTCCAGTTGAACATCCCCGTGTGGGGTGGCATCCACATGAACCTCACTGGCCTCGTGGGGATTCTTGCTGGCCCGCTGCTCGGAGCGCTCATCGCACTGGTCGTCAATATTTTTTCGGCAGCGCTCGGCCACGGTGCAGTCGGCCTCCTCGGGGCGAATACGCTCGTCAACGCGAGCGAAGCCATCGTCGCCTACTACGCGTTCAAGACGCTGATGGGGATGGACTGGGACGTCTTCCCCGCCAGCGCCAGTGCCGCGACGCTCGGCCTCTCGGCGGGCGCGTTCCTGATGGGAGCGATCATCGTCGTCAGCGGCGTGAACGGAAGCGCGCTCCCCCGTGGTGATCTGACGATTGCCGTCGCTGGTCTCGTCGGGCTCAACCTCGGCGTCGCCGTCATCGAGGGGATCCTGACGGGCTTCATCGTCCAGTTCCTCGCGTCCGTCCGCCCCGACCTCGTCGGCCTCGCCGACCGTGACACCCAGGAGGAGCCGACCGGGGTGACGGCCTGATGCAGCGCTGGAAGCAGTACGGCGGCCTCCTCGGACTGTTCGCAGCCTTCCTCGCAGCCGGCTACTGGGGCTTCACCGCAACCGGCGGCGCACTGCCGTGGGCCAAACGCTCAGCGAAAGCCCTCCAGCGCGGTGTGCAGGAGGGTGGCGGTTCGCTTGTCGACTTCGGCCGCGGTATCGTGGTGGCCGGCCCCATTCGGAAGGGCGGAATGATGCTCGAATTCGGCGCGATCGTCCTCGTACTGGTTGTCCTCGGTATCGGACTGTACGTCTACGTCGACCGCTACGGTGGCTTCGAGGACGGAGAACGCCCAGCTCGGTAACCGTGACGACACTCTCGAACCACGTTCCCGATCCGCGGCTCATCACGGCGTTCGCCGAACGGCGAGACGGACCGTTACACCGCGTCAATCCATGGACGAAGGTCGGTGTCGTCGGTGCACTCGTCCTCGCCGTCACGGTGTTCGACCGCCTTGCGCTCCTGGCCGGACTATACGGAGCCGTACTGGTGGTCTATGGACTCGCGGGACTGCCATACCGACGACTCGCTGGCTGGTACACGCTCCCGATGCTATTCATCGTCTCGGTCGCCGGGCCGCTGGCGTTTCTCGAACCGGGAACGCCGATCGGTGGCGCACTCTCGACGCCGCTCGGTGAACTTTCTGTCACGTGGGCAGGGCTCGTGCTCTTCGGGGAGCTCAGCTGTCGATCACTCACGGTCGTCACGTTCGCCCTGATGGCGTCGATGACGACTAAATACACCGACGTGGCGTACATGCTCGGGCGGTTGCTCCCACGGCCGATTGACCAGATCGCGCTGCTCACCTATCGGTTCACGTTCGTCATGATCGAGACGCTTGAGGATCTAGTGAAAGCCGCGCTCTCTCGGGGTGCGAACTTCTCGGAGTTCTGGTCGAACAAACGGCTGTACGCGAGAATCCTCGGCATGACGATGCTGTCGGCAATCGAGCAGTCAGAACGACTCGTCAAGTCGATGGAAGCCCGTGGCTACAACGGCGACATCACGCTGTACGGCGACGTCTCGCGGCCACCGATCCACGAACTATTCATCGTGGTCGGTTCGTATGTTGCCGTCGTCGGCTACGCAGCGGTCGCGGTCTACGGGGTGAGACTGTGAGTCGAGACGATTCACCGCTCGTCGATCTTCAGTGTGAGGCCCACACCTACCCCGACGGGACGGTCGGCATGCACGATGTCGACTTCTCGGTGTACCCCGACGAAGTCGTCGCACTCGTCGGCGGCAACGGTGCCGGGAAGTCGACGCTACTCGAACACCTGAACGCGACGCTCGTTCCCGACGACGGCGAACTCGTCGTCGACGGCACGCCGATCACCGAAGACAACAAGGCACACGCACGGAGAGAAGTTGGCTTCGTCTTCCAGGACGCCGATACGCAACTCGTCGCGCCCACGGTCCTCGATGACGTGATGTTCGGCCTCCAGAACTACGGCGTCCCCGGTGATGAAGCGAGAGCGCGCGCTCGTGAGGCGCTCGCGACTGTCGACGCGGGCCACCTCGAAGACCGGATTCCTCACTATCTAAGCGGCGGCGAGAAACGCCTCGTCGGCCTCGCCGGCGTGCTCGTCCTCGAACCGAGCGTGGTCGTGCTGGACGAACCGCTCGCAGGGCTCGACCCCGAGCGGTCCCAACTGGTCGCCGAGCGAATCGAGCAGATTCACGAGGACGGTATCAGCGTCGTCCTGTCGACGCACGACCTCGAATTTGCCGCTGAAGTCGCAGATCGAGTCTGTGTGATGGCCGACGGCAACGTCGTTGGAAGCGGAACGCCCCGAGCGGTGTTCTACGACGACGAGCTGTTGGCGGACGCGAACCTTCACCCGCCGAGTGCGGTTCGTGTGGCTCGCGATGCAGGGCTGGGGGCGACCGAACAGCCAGTGACTGAAGCGGATCTGGTGGCGCTCCTCACAGAAGCCGACAACCTGGGAGCCACACAGACACCCTCTCCAGATGGGCGCGGACACGACTGAGCGCCTCCTCGGTATCTCGCGCCACTTCCTCGGCGGATAGAGACCGTTGCCCTGCAGTACGCGTGGGTAATCGTCGCGATCAACCTCGCGGGAACGGCATTCGGCTTCTGGTACTACATCCCCCAGTTCCAGCTCGAGCCGGTCGTCGCGTGGCCGGTCGTCCCGGACAGTCCGACGGCTACGCTGTTCATCGCCTGCTCGCTGGCGCTGTACAAACTCGGCCGGTCGAACGAGTACCTGAACGTGTTGGCGTTTTTCGGTTGTATCAAACTCGGCCTCTGGACGCCGTACGTCCTGACGGTGTTCGCAGACGCGTTTCTCGCGACGGTGACGCCACCACCGCAGGTCGTTCCACTGTTCGGACGAGAACTCGCCTCGAACGTGATGTACGCCTTCCTGTTCGTCTCACACTTGGGGATGGTCGTCCAAGCGTTCCTCATCCATCGCTACAGTGACTTTCCGGGTCGAGCGATTCTCGTTGCCGTAATCTGGTACGGATTCAACGATCTTGTCGACTACTTCGTCCCGATTGTCGGGACACCGCATCACACCCTGTTGCCGGTCGAACCGATTGTGAACGGCACCGTCCAGCACGTCTCCCCGGCACACGAGATTGCAGCTGCGGGCGCTGTTGCGCTGACGATACTGGCGACAATACTCGCCGTTGCGACTCGACGAGTGAAAGCAATACGAACCAACAGGCCTGTATCACCCTGAAGACTGTCTTTTCGCCGCCATATCGTTACAGCACGGTGTGTTCGAACACCGGAAAAATGATTCACCCACCGTCGGCCACTATCATAATCTAGCAGATTCAATTGCTAACAACTCATAAGTGTGGGGTACAGATTAACACCTAATGCGCACGAGCTTCAACATCCCCGACGACCTCCTCTCCGAGTTCGATGAGACGTGGCAGGCAGAGGGATTAGATTCACGTTCGCGTGGTGTCCGCGAAGCGATGCAGGAGTATATCGAGGTACACACCAGACTGGAGGATATCGAAGGCGACGTCGTCGTTATCATCGCGTTCGATTACGAACACGAAGCGGTTATCGAAGAGATTCACGACGTACAACATCAGTTTCAGGACGTCATCACGACCACGAATCATATCCATGAAGGAGAATGGTGTCTCGAGACACTCTTCTGCAGCGGACCGGCACCGCGTGTCCGGGACCTCACCTATCGCTTGCGCGATTTCGATGCGGTGAGTCGGGTCAAACTGATGCTCCTCGCGGAGCACTAGGCTGTACTCACGGCTGGTTCTCACTCGATTTCCAGCTGACTGCTCTCACGATCTCCATCAGCGCCGTTCTCGTCCCATTCGAGTTCGAACTCGATACTCAATTCACCGGGTCCATCTGTCGGCCCCTCACGTTCGGCTTTGACCTCGAACGTCGGGCGAGCTGGCGGCTCCATTGTCACGGAATCGGATCCCGCTTTCAGAGTGATTCCGTCTCCTTGTTCCAATTTATCGGCTACACGGCGAAGATACGCTGCGATTTCCTCTCGACTCTGGTCGCTTTCCGATTTGAACAGGACCTCTTCGGGCATATGGACGCAGATGCCGCCCATGCAGATAACTGCACCCTCTGTCCGAACTGCTGCTGCCCTATCTCACTGAATACAAGCACGCGGCGCCTATCCGTTCCTGTGGATTTCAACTTGCCTTCACGACTCGATGTGCTGATCAATGGGATCTCTTCCGAATGAGGTAATCGAGTAATCCACCGCTTGGACATCCGGTACTGCCCGGACGGTATTGACGAAGCCAGATAGTGCCTCCGTGGTCCCTTCAAGGACGAATAACTCCATACAGTACTGGTCCTGGACGTGTGCATGGGTAGTCGCGGAGACGATAGCATCGTATTCGTGGCGTACTCCCGTGAGACGCTGTTGGACGGCGGGTTGACAGTACTCGAAGACCACCGATACTGTACACATCTGTTTCTGTCCGTCGATATTTTGCCCCTGAAACTCTTCGAGTAGCGTCCGTGTGCCTTCGCGAACGACCTCGCTTCGACCACTGTACCCGTGTTCGTCGGCGAACTCGTCGATGCGTTCGAGTAACGCTTCGGGCATCGAGATGCTAACGACGCTCATGTACTAAAATTCTATTCTGAGTTATTAGTATCTGTTATGACTGTGGGAACTGTACCGTAATAATTAGTATTTTAGTATAGTAGATTCATAACCCGCGTATGCCGTTCAACAACGACCCAATCCCGGTGACAATTCTCAGCGGAAGCCTCGGTGCCGGCAAGACGACGACGCTCAACCACATTCTCAGTAGCGAGCAGGAACTGAACGCTGCCATCTTAGTCAACGATATGGGCGAAGTGAACGTCGACGCCGACCTCGTCGAACGCGAGTCGGATCTCACCCAGAACGACGACGAGATCATCGAGCTGTCGAACGGGTGTATCTGCTGTCGGCTCCGTGGCGATATGCTCGACGAAGTGGGACGATTGGCCGAAGAGCGAGACTTCGAATACCTCCTCGTGGAATCGTCTGGAATCAGCGAACCGATTCCGGTCGCCCAGACGTTCGCCCGCGGATTTGAGGACGCGGAGTTCGACCCTACGGGGGTCTACGAACTCGACACGATGGTCAGTGTCGTCGACGCACACAGCTTCTGGCAGGGTTTCGACTCCGGACAGGTGCTCACTGACGATGAAATGGAGCCGCAGGGCAATCGTGTCCCCGAGGAAGCCCTCATGGACCAGATCGAGTTCTGCGACGTTCTCCTGTTGAACAAGTGCGACCTCGTCCCGGACGACGAACTCGAGGAGATGGAGGCCGTCCTGAAGACGCTCCAGCCGCGAGCGAAGATCATCCGGACCGAACACGGCGCCGTCGATCCCGAGGAGATCCTGAACACGGGTCGATTCGACTTCGAGGAAGCAAGCCAGTCCGCCGGGTGGAAGCGTGAACTCCAGCACGGACATCACCACGAGTCAGCCGCCGATGAACACGGCGTCACGTCCTTCGTCTTCGACGCCGACCGACCGTTCCATCCCGAGCGGATCGCTCGTCTCTTTGCTGATCTTCCCGACGGTATCGTTCGCGCAAAAGGCTTTTTCTGGTCCGCCGGTCGCGAAGACATCGCGATGGGGCTCGACAAAGCAGGCCAGTCGGTCCGGGCCGGTCCGAAAGGGACGTGGATCGCCACGCTCCCAAAGGCCCAACAGGAGCGCTACTTCACCGCCCGACCCGGCATCAAAGAGGACTGGGACGACCAGTGGGGCGACCGCGGATCAGAACTCGTGTTCATCGGCCGCGAATTCGATCAGGAGACACTAACCGAGCGACTGGAAGATTGTGTCCTCTCAGACGCAGAAATGGAGGAGGACTGGAACGAGTATCCGGATCCGTTCACCGCCGACGAACAGCGCGAACTCGCACTGGCTGACGACTGATGGCCGTCGACGAGCAACCCCCGGTCACGATCCTCAGTGGCGGGCTCGGCGCCGGAAAGACGACCCTGCTCAACCACCTCCTTACCATCGGGGGCGAGGAGTACGATATCGCCGTTCTGGTCAACGACGTCGGCGAGGTGAATGTCGACGCCGACCTCATCGAGAATGGCTCCGAACTCTCGATGGAAGACGGCGGTGTCACGGAGCTCTCGAACGGCTGTATCTGCTGTGGGCTGCAGAACGAACTCGATCAGGAACTGAGACGCCTCGCGTTCGACGAGGAGTTCGACTATCTGGTCATCGAAGCCTCGGGTATCAGCGATCCAGTCCCCATCGCCCAGCGGTTCATCTCGCCCGCACGTGCGTCGGCACTGTACGCTCTCGATACGACCGTCACGGTGGTCGACGCCGCACAGTTCCATCAGGCGTTCGTCGATGGCCGCCCACTCAAGTCGACAGACGACGACGCCCGACCGCTGTCGGACCTCCTCGCCGAGCAAGTCGAGTTCTGCGACGTACTCGTCCTCAACAAGTGCGATCTCGTTTCCGAGACAGAGCGCGAAGCGGTCGAACGCGTCGTCCGAACACTCCATCCCGGGGTCGACGTCGTCCGAACGACCGAAAGCACCGTCGACCCGGAACGAGTTCTCGGAACGGGTCGGTTCGATCAAGACGAGGCGAGTGACTCCGCCCGGTGGAAACAGGCACTCTCGACCGATCACGGAGACAGCACAGACGTCGATTCAGACGACCACCACGAGAGCCAGACGGAGGCGGACGACCACAGTCACGAACATGGCGACGACCACGACCATAGCCACGACGAAGCGCACGACCATCGTCACCCACCAGAGGAATTCGGTGTCGACTCGTTCGTCTACGAGCGCCACCGGCCGTTCCACCCCGAACGCTTCAGCGAGTGGCTCCGTTCGTTCCCCGATTCCGTCGTCAGAGCCAAGGGCCACCTGTGGGTCGCTGGCCGCGAGCGCTACGCCCTCGACCTGAGCCAGGCGGGAACACAGACCCACGTCGAGGTCAACGGGCGGTGGGCAGTCACACTCCCCGAGTTCCAGCGCGAGTCCTACCGCGAATCGCGGTCGGACCTCCACTGGGACGAACAGTGGGGTGACCGCGAAGTGAAACTCGTCTTCATCGGGGCTGGGATGGACGAATCCAGCATCGCCGATACGCTCGACGACTGCCTCGTTTCGGAGACCGGGATGGAAGACGACTGGGAGGCGTTCGAGAATCCGTTCCCGGGGACGATGGAGTGGTCGCAGCCCCCGATGGAACAACGCCTCGTGGTAGGTGACCTATCGTGATCCGGAATGACCGCGAACTTCCTCCAGCAGCGGACCGACGGACGACTGATGCCGACGGCCACGACTGTATCGACCCGCTGGGCGTGGCCATCGTAACCGTGTCCTCGTCCCGCGGAGACGGCGTCGAAAAGACGCCACCCGACCCCAGTGGCGACGCCATTGCGAGTATCCTCGTCGAAGCGGGCCACGTCGTCACGTCACGCCGGATGGTTCCGGACGACTACGTCCGGATCAAGACCACAGTGAGCGACTGCCTGGATCGACCGGATGTCGACCTCGTCGTGACCACAGGCGGAACGGGAGTCACCGTCGACGACGTCACTCCGGACGCGGTGAGCGAACTCTTCGACCGCGAACTGCCGGGCTTCGGCGAAGCGTTCCGATGGCTCTCGTGGGAGGAGGTACGAACGCGTATCGTCTCAACCCGTGCGACAGCGGGCATCGCCCGCGACGTGCCAGTGTTCGTGCTCCCGGGAAGTGTGAACGCCGTCGAGCTCGCCACGGCGGAGATTATCAGCGAGGAAGCCCCGCATCTTGCCGGACTCGCAACCCGACACAAGGTCGAATAGATGCAGGGTTCTAAAATGTATCAGGAGGTAATCCTGGATCACTACCGTAACCCTCGAAGGTGGGGCCGCCTCTCGCCGGTTACCTTCTCGCACACTGGCGAGAATACCTCCTGTGGCGACGAACTCACGTTTGATCTCAGACTCGCCAAGGACGGTGAGACGATCGAAGAGGTCACGTTTACTGGAGAAGGCTGTGCGATCAGCATTGCGAGTGCGAGCCTGCTCGCCGAAGAACTCCCAGGAATGACGCTCTCGGAGGTTCGTGACCTCGACCGTGAGGACGCCCTCGATCTCTTGGGAATCGAGCTGACGCCGATGCGCGTCCCGTGTGCTGTGCTCGCGGAGAAAGTGGTTCAGGACGGTATCGAGAGCCACGAGGAGGACACGTAACCGATGACGCTCTACGGAATCGGGCTGGGACCGGGTTCGGCGGACCTGCTCACGGTTCGCGGCAAACGACGACTCGAATCGGTCGACGTCGTCTACTCACCGGGACGACTGTCACGGCGCGTCGCAGCCGAGTACGTTTCCGAATCGAAACTGAGTGACCTCGAGTTCCCGATGACGACCGATCCCAAAGAACTCCAGGCAGCGTGGGAGACGGCGGCCGCGGAAGTCGCGCCGAAAGCGCGAGAGGCCGACGCGGCGTTCGTCACGCTCGGCGATCCCTGTATCTACTCGACGTTCGGGCACCTGCGTCGGACGCTTCGCGAGCAGCATCCCAGCATCGACATCGAAGTCGTTCCTGGTGTCAGCAGTGTGACGGCGTTCGCTTCGGTCCTCGGGGTCGACATCGACGCTGGCGCTGAACTGACGCTACGCGAGGCGACCGACGGCGAAGCACCGATCGGTCCGAATCGGTTGATCCTGTTCAAAGTGACTGACGCACCGACGACCTACGAAAAGATGACTGAAGCAGGGTACGAGGTGACGTTCGGACGGCGACTCTTCATGGATTCGGAAGAGGCCCTCGTTACGAACGATCCCGGTGAGGTAACTGATCGAGACTACTACACGCTCGCGTACGCAGAGAAACGGGAGGCGACCGGGTCTGCGTGATGGGCGGACGCTGTCGGTCGTCCGGGGTAGGACCAACGTGAAGTGTCCTCAGGCGATGACGCCGAGGGTTTCTAGTTCTTCGGTGGAGTATTCCGTGCGGAGTTCTTCCATCGAGTGTTCTTCGAGAACCTCCGCTCGCTGTTCGTCACTCATCTCGGTCAACTCGCTGAAGCAGTGGCACATTGCAACCGTATCTGGGTGCCACAGCTACTAAATGCCTGTTAGCACGCTTCTCGGACTTATGTAATACGGAATCTGAGGTAGCAACGATTAGCAATTCCAGAGCCCACGTTAGTTATTCCGGCATCGGTTAGTAAGTCCCTCCCTCACCTAGATAGAGATTATTAACTCTACCGCACAAAATCATAGCTCTTATTATCTAGTCTATCAGTGTTAACAACAGATGCCTCGATACACCCGACGACGACTCGTCGCAACTGGAATCGGATTCACCACCATCGGCTCCCTCGCTGGCTGTCTCTCGAACGACGCCAGCTCTAATGATTCAGGTGGAGCCGGGCCGGAAGCCCAGTCTTCGTTCTTCGTATTCGGGGACTTGGCCAGTCAGGTTGCAGGCGACACTGCGACCGCAGAGACGCTCGTCCCGATCGGCCAACACGGCCACGGGTGGGAGCCTGGCTCCAAAATACAGGGAACGATCCTCGAATCGGATCTCTTCCTCTACGGGATGGAGGGATTCCAGCCTTGGGCTGACGACCTCGTGACGAGTCTCCGTGACGACGACGCCGATGTCGACATCGTCGCTGCTGGTGCTGGTATCGACCTCATCGAAGGCGGACACGACCACGGTCACGAAGAAGACCACGAGGGGGAACACGAGGAAGGCCACGAGGAAGGCCACGACGGCGAAGGAGAACACGGCCACGACGAACACGAAGAGGGAGACCACGAGGAGCACCACGGCGAATCGGTCCCGTGGGAGTGGGTTGGTCTCTACCACCTCGAAGCTGGCACCTACACGTACACGTTCCACGAGGGCCCTGATCCGAAGATGCAGCTAGCCGTTATCGCAACCGAAGAGGGCGGCGACCACGGCATTCACCACGTCGAGGAGACCGCAACCACCCTCTACGGCGACCACGACACGCACACACCGGTAGAAGGCGGAGAGACCCTCACGCCGTCCAGTGAGTCACTCTACCACCTCCAGTTCGCGGATTCCGGCGAGACGACGTTCTCCCTCGATATCGAAACGGAGGGCCACTACGTACTCTTCGCCCAGCACGCTCCCGCGGAGTTCGACGCGACGCTCACCAACAGCAGTGGGTCGGCCATCGAACCCGAAGTGACCGAGACTGCCGGCGAATACGGACACGAGGGCGATGGCGAGCACGAAGGTGAACACGACCATGAGAGTGGAGAGGAACACGAAGGCGAGCACGAGGGAGAAAACGAACACGAAGGCGAGGAGGGACACAACCACGACCACTCCGGCGGAACGGACCCGCACTTCTGGCTAGACCCGGAGCGAGCGAAGCAGGCGGTCGACAACATCCGGAGCGGGTTCGTCGACGTCGACAGCGACAATGCCAGTGCCTACGCCGAGAACGCCGAGTCGTACCGTAATCGTCTAGACGAACTCGACGAGTCGTTCCAGTCCGCGCTGGAGGGCGCCTCGAAAGACGTCGTGTTTGTCGCGGGTCACAACGCCTTCCAGTATCTCGGCCAGCGCTACGGATTCGAAGTACAGACGCTGACGGGACTGTCACCGGACGACCAGCCGACGCCGAAGGATATCGAGCGGGCCCAAGAGATCATTGCCGAGCACGACCTCCAGTACGTCTGCGCGGATCCGCTCGAATCCCAGACCGCGGCGAACCAGCTCGTCGAAGAAACCGACGCCACCGAAGTCCTGCCGCTGACGCCGATTCCCGGACAGA
The DNA here is from genome assembly GCF_029278565.1 of Haloarcula halophila. NCBI lineage: Archaea > Methanobacteriati > Methanobacteriota > Halobacteria > Halobacteriales > Haloarculaceae > Haloarcula > Haloarcula halophila. Next base: position 65,373 of record NZ_CP119561.1, read on the forward strand.
CCCAGGAGTGGGCCGACGAGGACTGGGGCTATGTCGAGATCATGGAAAACATCAATCTCGAGACGCTGAAGCAGGCCCTCGACGCAGAATGAGCGACACCACGTCTGGCGACACGGAACCGGAGTGGGACGGGAACGCCGAGCCCGGTCCGTCCGAGAGCCCTCGTTCGGGATTGATGGCACTGGTTGTCGGCCCTGCGGAGAGACCCGTCTGTACGATCTATCCGCCGGACGTGGCTGTTCCGTATCGGACGACGACCTGGATTACGGCGTACGGGAACTCGTTCGTCGACCTCGACGACTACCGATGACGACAGCAACGACGGAGAGGGAACGGGCGGGAGACCCTCTCATCAGCGTCGACGACGTCACATTCGGCTACGGAGAGATCCCGGTTCTCGAGTCGGTGTCGATCGACGTCGAACCCGGATCCTTCCTCGGACTGGTCGGGCCGAACGGCAGCGGCAAGAGCACGCTGCTCGACCTGATGCTCGGTCTCCGACGGCCCGACAGTGGAACGGTTTCGCTGTTCGGCGAACCCGCCCACGAGTTCGACGCCGGTGAGCGAATCGGATACGTCGCACAGGACGCGACGAAGGCGGCGCGCGATATGCCGGTCACGGTTCGAGAAGTTGTCGAGATGGGGCGGTACCCGCGGCGGCTCTTCGGCCGATTCTCGACAGCGGACCGGCGAGCGGTCGAGGAGGCGCTGGAACAGGTCGGAATCACAGATATCGCGTCTCGTCGAGTCGGCCGACTGTCCGGTGGCCAACGACAACGGGTCTTCATCGCCCGTGCGCTCGCCTCGGAGGCCGACCTGCTCGCACTCGACGAACCGACGGTCGGCGTCGATGCCGAATCCAGAGAGGAGTTCTACAGCCTCCTGCACGACCTGAATGCGACCGGGCTGACCGTCATCCTCATCGAACACGACATCGGGGTCGTCACCACCTACGCGACGGATATCGCGTGTCTCAACCGCGAACTGTACTTCGACGGTGACCCCAGTACGTTCGTCGAAACGGACGCCCTCGCGCAAGCGTACGGGACCGATCAGCACGTCCTCCACCACGACCACTGACCATGATGCAATCCTCCTCACTTGACGCAGGCGTGCCGTTCGACGAAGTGACCGCTGTCCTATGGATCGGTGGCATACTCATCGACGGCGTCGAGTGGTTCCTCGACCACATCTTCGGTCCCGGAATGGACGTGTTGGCCGACCTGCTCGGCACACCGATGCTTGGATATCCCTACATGCAGCGAGCCTACCTCGCTGCGGTATGTATCGCTGTCATCGGCCCGATCGTCGGGACGTTCCTCGTCCATCGAGAGATGGCGATGATCGGCGACACCCTCGCACACACAGCCTTCGCCGGCGTCGCCGTCGGACTGTTCCTCAATTCGGCCCTCTCGCTCACGCTGTCCCCGCTGCTCACCGCGTTCGTGGTCGCAGTCGTCACGGCGCTGCTCGTGGAGTTACTCGTCGAACACGCCGGGGCGTACAGCGACACCTCGCTGGCGATCGTCCTGACGGGCGGGTTCGCCGTCGGCAGTATCCTCATCACTGCAACCGACGGTGGCATTGCGGTCGGCATCGACGCCTACCTCTTCGGCAGTCTGGCGACCGTCTCGACGGAGAACGTCGGGATTCTCGTGTTGATGAGCGTCCTCGTCGGCAGCCTCGTCACGCTGGCGTATCGGCCACTCCTGTACGTCACGTTCGATGCGACGGCCGCCCGCGCGGCGCGACTGAATGTCCGCCTGTACAAACGCCTCATGGTCGTGCTCACGGCGATGGTCGTCGTTAGCGCGATGCAGATCATGGGCGTCATTCTGGTCGCTGCGATGCTTGTCGTTCCGGTCGCCGCCGCGGCGCAGGTCGCCGGGAGTTTCAAGCAGTCTATCTGGTTGGCGGTCCTTGCTGCCGAGTTCGCGGCGATAGCCGGTGTGACACTATCGTACGTCTATGGAATTGCGGCCGGTGGCTCGATTGTCGTCGCGGCGATTGCTGTGTACGCTGTCGCCCTCGGCTTCCAGGGGCTGGCGCATCGTCTCCCAACCGTTCAACGGCTCCGAAGCCAACGGCCCGGACAGACCCGAGAAGGACTCGAAGCCGACGGAGGCGAGCGAGAGTGACCGTCGACGGACTGGACACCGATCACACGATGAGCGGGCCAAAGTCCTACGAGTACGTGATCATCGGTGGCGGTATTCACGGAACGTGCCTGGCGAACTATCTCCTCACCGAGGGAGCGTACAGACACCAGGACCTCTGTCTCGTCGAACCTCGCGAGCAGTTACTCGCGTCGTTCGAGACCAAGGCTCGTCAGTGCGGAATGCGAACGCTCCGGTCGACGTTCGTCCACCATATCGGCACAGAGCCGTTCTCGCTTGAATCGTTCGCGGAGGGGGCAGGTCGGGAGGCCGAACTCGTCTCGACGGAAAACTATCCAAATCGACCGACGCTGGAACTCTTTCTCGACCACGCTCGAAACGTCATTGACCGGCGTGGTATCCACGAGTGTCACCTCCAGTCGAGGGCGACGGGAGTTACCAGGACTGGGGCAGGCGATCGACTCGAAGTACAGACGGATGCTGGGTCGCTCGAAGCTCGCCACGTCGTGTTAGCCATCGGACTCGGTGGCTCGCGAACGCTCCCCACGTGGGGGACGTCACTCCCGGACGACGCCCCGCTCGTTCACGTCTGGTACGACGAGTTCGACCCGACGACAGCAGCGGAATTTTCGGGGCCGACGTTCGTCGTTGGGGGCGGTATCACCGCTGGGCAACTTGCCTGCTGCCTCTCGGAACACACAGACGTGACACTCCTTTCGCGTCACGACCTCGATATCGAACTGACCGAAGCCGACCCGTACTGGATCAACTGGCGACACATCGAACAGGAGATTCACACGCTCCCGCCGGGGTCGAAGGCCCGTCTTGACCGGATTCGGGCCGCCCGCAACGACGCGACGATTCCGCCGTACGTCGAACGTCGACTGGACGAAGCCCGTGACTGTGACGACCTCGAACTCCGACGCGGCGAGATCGCGTCTGCATACGCGACAGACGAGGGATTACTGGTGCGGTTCGACGACGGCACGACCGCAACGAATGCACAAGTTGTCCTCGCGACCGGACTCGATCCAGTCCCAGAGCATCCATTAGTCGGATCCGTCGCCGAGTCGTTGTCACTCGAGCGCGGGGCTGGCGGCTTTCCCGTCCTCGACGACCGGACGCTCGCGTGGCGAGGGACCGATGGCAGCCGTTCTGCGGTGTACGTTTCGGGAGCGCTCGCAGAACCCAGCGTCGGTCCTTTCGCCCGGAATATCGTCGGTGCTCGTCGAGTCGCAGAACGGCTCCTCGCATCAGGAGCCGGGGCCGGTTCACGGGGAGTACCGTCGGCCCCCAGAGGAAGGTCCTAAGATGCCTTCGAACGACCTCACGCTCGCCTTCTCGTTACAGGCACTCGAGAAGCTCGCACGACCGAAACGAGCATTCGAAGACGCCGCAACGTGGACCAGCTACATCGGGATCGTCTCCTCGGAGTCGTCCTTCGTCGAACGACGGCGAGTACGAGAGGCGGGATACCCCCAGGACTTCTTATCGGGTCCGCGTTCAATCGAAGAGGCACTCTCGAGTCTTCGAAATCACTTCGAGACGGAACGGTACGTGTTCGTCGGGACGGACGAGACCGACGGGATCGTAGAGACAGTGCCTGAGTGGTCCTTCCAATCACTGACCGACGCTGCAACGGCTGCGGACTGGCGGCTTGAGAGTGCGTCAACAGTTGATGACGATTGGCCCTGACAGAGAAGGGGAGTTCCAGCGAACTCTCGGCGAGCTATTCGCTCAGTGGTTCTCGTGGATGTGGTCGCGCAGCGCGTCGGTCTCCTCGAACTTCTCGTCGCACTCGGCACACGTGTTGTGGTGAAGCGCGACGTGCTGGGTCACGCCAGCAGCGCTCTGGAACTGTGCATCGCAACTGGAGCAGGTGTACGACATTACATTAACAACTGAGGCCCTGAGTCACTAAAAGGGTTATTAAAAATGAAGTCAGTAGAATTGCTACGCAGTATTAATTCGCTCACCAGAATAACTAACCGCCCACCAGACGGTTCTACATAATACGTTCCGAGAGAATGCGTCGGCGTCGGCTTGTAGTTTACCTCGACCCGAAGAACGTTCGCATATATTCGTTTGCGTACTCGACACGGTGTCGTCGTTCGCTATGGTCGATCTCTTCGACGCCGACCGGCACCTCGCGGTCGTATTGTTCGTAGTAGCCTTCGGGTGCGACCCAATCGTTGTAGAATTCGGGGTCGACTTCTTCGACGATCTCGAGTGCCACGCGGGCACCGTCGCCTGCGTTGACGATCGCCTGGTGGTGGGTGTCGGTGATCCGGCCAGCGGCGTACACGCCGTCGACGTTGGTCTCCCCTCTGTCGTCGGTCGGAACCACGGAAACGGAACCACAACCGGATTCGGGCACCGTCTCGACGTCCAGCGCTTCGAGATAGTCGCCATCGGACCAGGAAGCCGCAAGTAGTCGATCGGTGGTGATCGACCCTTGGTCGAGCGTGAGAACGAAGCCGCTCTCCGCGACCGCTGCAGAAGCAACCGACTCCTCAATCATTGTACAGCCCGCCTCGCGAGCGTGTCGTTTGACCAGCTCCAACAACGACTGGGGTTCGACCCCTGCCGGAAAGCCGAGGTAGTTCTCGACGAACGCACATTTCTGGAGCGTCGAACGGCCGTTCGATACGACGACGGTGTCGAGCCCGGCCCGGCTACAGAACACTCCGGCCGAACAGCCCGCTGGACCGCCGCCAACAATCGCTACGTCGTAGTTCTCAGTCATCGTTTTCAGTGAATCTGACAGTTGCGTTCTACTCCCGAGACCGGTCGGCGCCGCTCTCGCCCGTGGCCTCGGGAGCGTGAAGACAGCGAACACGCGTCGGTTCGACCATCTCGAAGTCGGGATGATTTTCGGCACATTCCGTCGTTGCGGCCGGACAGCGCGGATGGAACGGACACCCGGTCGGTCGGTCCGCCGGGTCCGGCGGGTCACCGTCGAGCGGCGTCGGCGGGCCGTCTCGGGGATCGTCACTGGGAATCGCGCGGACTAACGCCTCGGTGTACGGGTGATTCGGATGCTGGAATAGACCGCTCACATCGCCCGCTTCCACTATTTCCCCGGCGTACATAACCGCGACTCTGTCCGCGAGGTATCGGACGACGGCGAGGTCGTGGGAGACGAAGAGATATCCGACACCGAATCTGCGCTGTACATCCGCCAGCAGATTGAGCACCGTCGACTGCGTGGCCACGTCGAGACCGGAAACCGGCTCGTCAAGGACGATCACTTCCGGGTCGTGGGCCAGGGCTCGGGCCAGGGCGACGCGCTGAATCTGCCCGCCCGATAGCGCTCGGGGATACCGGTCGGCGATTCTCGGGTCAAGATCGACGCTCCGCAACAGTTCGTCGACGCTGTCCATCCCAGTTGCCACTGCCGCCTCCGTTTCGGTGTCGGTGTGTGCCTCGGAGAGCGACCGACCGACCGTCCACCGCGGGTCGAAACTTCCGCGTGCGTGCTGAAACACGACACCGGTCTGTCGACGCTGGGCAGTGGACCGCTCCGAGATTCCGCCGACACGAGTGCCATTCAGACGAACCTGACCCTGGTCCGGCGTGAGCTGACCGGTGAGGGTCTTCGCGAGCGTGGACTTTCCACAGCCGCTCTCACCGACGAGCCCGACGGTCTCTCCGCTGTGGACGGCCAGTGACACGTCACAGACCGCTCGTTGCGGTTCGTCGCCGCCCCACAGTCGATCGAGGAGCGAGTCCGCTCTCGAGAACGCCTTCGAGACGTTCCGTAACTCGATCACCGGGAGCATTTCGTCCGCGGTTCGGTCACTCCGTGTCATGCTGTCGTCCTCCATCGACCATCGGCGCCTCTTGCCCACGAGATGACGCTTGCGCGGCAAAGAGGGGCGCTTCCGGGCAAGCCAGCCGATGGTCTGCGGCGCGTTCGGTCATCAGAATAGGGCCCTCACGACACGTCGCGGTCGCGTGCCGACAACGGTCGGCGAACGGACACCCTTCGTGCCCCCCGACGGAGTCGGGTGGGCGGCCGTCGAGTGACCGAACCCGCTCGTCCCGGCTGCTGTTCCGGACCGAACACTCGAGCAGCGCTCTGGTGTACGGATGTTCCGGCGCGGTCAGTATCCGCTCGACCGGGCCGGCCTCCATGACCCGGCCACCGTACATCACGACGACGCGGTCACACGTCTGGGCGATCACGCCGAGATCGTGAGAGATGAGGAGGACACCGATGTCCCGGTCGTCGCTCAGCGATCGCAGCCGCCCGAGAATATCTGCCTGCGTCGTGGTGTCGAGCGCCGTCGTCGGTTCGTCGGCGATCAGCAGCTCGGGTTCGCTCGCGAGCGCGACTGCGAGAACCGCGCGCTGACGGAGTCCACCCGAAAACTCGTGCGGGAACGCCGAGGAGCGCGATTCTGGATTCGGGATGTCCATCCGATCCATCAACTCGACGGCGCGCTCGCGTGCGCTCTCCCAGGCCGTCTGGTCCCGAAACGGGGGTAGACCGAGGAAATCCAACAACCCTTGCCGGTCCTCGGTTTCGTGTATCCGGACCGCCTCGGCGATCTGTTCGCCGATCGGGAACACCGGATTCAGCGTCTCCGTCGGGTCCTGGAAGACCATCGAGACGTCGTTCCCGCGGATCCGCTGGACGGTCGACTCGTCGGCAGTCGTCAGCTCGGTCCCGTCGAAGGCGATCGACCCGCTGACGATCCGTCCCGGGTCTTCGAGCCGACAGATCGACCGGGCAGTGACGGACTTGCCGCTGCCGCTCTCGCCGAGGACGCCGACGACTTCGCCTCGGTCGACGGTCAACGATACCCCGTCTACCGCGTGGACCGTTCCGCGGTCGGTGTCGAACCGGGTATGCAAGTCTTCGACGCGAAGCAGTGGATCGCTCATAGTTGTTCCATCTGTGCTGACTGTGTCGGCGAGAGCTGGTCCCTGAGACTGTCTCCGAGGAGGTTGAACCCGAGCACGGCGAGCATGATACAGATGCCGGGGGCGTTGACGAGCCACCACGCCTGCCGGAGGTAGTTTCGCCCCGATGCCAGCATCGTTCCCCACTCCGGCGTGGGCGGTTGCGCACCCAGGCCGAGGAAAGACAGTCCGGCCGTCCCGAGAATCACGCCACCGATATCGAGCGTCGCGAGAACGACCACCGGTGCGATGACGTTCGGAATCAGGTGGCGGATGACGACGTGCGTTCTGGATCTGCCGAGCAGTCTGGCGGCGGTCACGAACTCGCGCTCCCGGAGCGAGAGGACTTTGCTTCGAACCAGCCTGGCGTACGACGCCCAGCCGACGACCGCTAGTGCGAGCATCACGTTCACGAGGCTCGGACCGAGAATCCCGGCGATGACGAGCGCGAGCACGATTCCGGGAAACGCCAACAGCGTGTCGACGAGTCGCATCAGCGCCTCGTCGACCCATCCGCCGGCGTATCCCGCGACCAGACCCACCGCCGTACCGACGACGAGTCGCACGCTCGTCACGGCCACAGCGATACCGAACGACAGCCTCGCACCGTGGAGGAGTCGCGTGAGGACGTCGCGCCCGAGCTGGTCGGTGCCGAGCGGATGGGAGAGCGACGGCGATTCGAGCCGGTTGGACAGGTCCTGCGTGACCGGGTCGTACGGCGATACCATCGGACCGAATATCGCGAGTGTGAGCAGTCCGAGCACGATACCCAGACCGACCCGTGCGAGGCGATCCGATGGGATCACTTCTAGCCACTCTCTCCGTCGGTCGATCTCCGTCTGTGTTGCCGCTCCGGCTGGCTGCTCGCTCACGTCAATTCACCCCCGAGATCGATCCGGGGATCGAGCCGGCTGTACGTCAGGTCGACCGCGAAGTTCGTCAGCACGAAGATGACACCGATTAGTAACGTCACGCCCTGCACGACCGGATAATCGCGTGCGAAGATGGCATCGACCAGTAGCGTCCCGAGTCCCGGACGCTGGAACACGACCTCGACGACGACTGCGCCGTTGAGGACGTAACTCAACTGGAGACCGACGATGGTCACGACGGGGACGAGCGCGTTCCGGAGCGCGTGCTTGTAGACCACGATCCGCTCGCGCAATCCTTTCGATCGAGCTGTTTGGACGTACGCTTCGTCGAGCACGTCGAGCATCGCCGTTCGAACCAGCCGGGCGATAACCGCGGCCATCCCGGACCCCAGCGTCAGCGCCGGGAGAACGAGATATTCGAGACCACCAGTGCCGGCGACGGGGAAGAGGTCGAGCCAGAGCGAACAGACGATGATGAGCAAGTAGCCCAGCCAGAAGTTCGGCATCGAGACGCCGACGAGCGCACCCATCTGTGCGGCGTAGTCGTTTCGGCTGCCCGGGTCGACCGCACTCGCGATTCCGGCCGGAATCGCGATAGCTATGGCGACGAGCATCGACGCGCCGGCAAGGACGAGTGTGTTGGGGATTCGCTGTGTGATCATCGCAGAGACCGCCTGGTCGCTGTAATACGACTGGCCGAGGTCACCTCGCAGTACTTCTCCCATCCAGTGGGCGTACTGGACCGGGAACGGGTCGTTGAGTCCTTCAGCTGCACGGAACTGTTCGACCGCTTCTTGAGATGGGCTCTGTCCACCCATTTGTTGTGCGAGGATCGTTCGCGCCGGATCTCCGGGGGTAACGAAGATCATCCCGTAGGTAAGGATTGAAACGCCGAACAGGACGACCCCCATCGTGAGGAGCCGCTTGAACAGATCCCGCCCATTCATCGCTCGTCAGTGCCCTCCTCCAGATGGTAACGGGCCTCCATCGGACGAGAAACCGAATTACTCCCGTTCTCGTTGGCGTTCATATCAGTCGCTACGGGAAATATCGGACCATTCGATCATGTTGTCGACCGGATGCCAGTCGATGCCGGAAACATCGGCCTGTCGACCGAAGACGGACTCGTTGTAGTACAGGGGGACGACCGCGCCGGTATCGACGACCCGTTGCTGAACGTCGCCGTAGTGCTCGCGCTTCGCTGCAGTCGTCTCGGCCCGGTACCCTTGTTCGATGAGGCGGTCGACTTCGGCGCCGGGGTTGTAGACGCCAGTCCCGTTCTGTTCGTGGAGCTTCCGATTGTCACTCCCCTCCGAGTGGAACATCGCCCTGACAAGGTAATCACAGGCGGCACTGTTCGACCCGAAGCTGACGAGCGTCAGGTTCGCCTCGCCTGACGTGAACGTGTCGTAGAACGACGCGGGGTCGACCTGTCGGATCTCGCTCGTGACACCGATCTCCTCAAACCAGCCTGAGAGCACCTGTGCGATCGTGGCGTCGTCGGTGTTCTCGCTGTTGACGAGGATCGACAGCGGTTCACCCCTGTATTTGGATTCCTCCACCAGCTCCTGTGCCCGGTCCCTGTCCGGGCCATACGTCGGAAGCTCATCGTGGATCGCCCACGGGATGATCGACGAAAACGGGCCTCGCGCCGGCTCACCGATCCCGTTCAGGACGTTCTCGACGATCTGCTCCTGATCGACGGCCCAGTTGAGGGCTTTGCGCAACCGTTCGTCGTCGGTCGGTGACTCGTAGAGGTTGACAGCGACGAGCCCCGCACTGGGGGTTAGATTGGTTTCGATCGCTGTCCCGGTCGCATCCCCGACGGTTGCAGCCTGACTCTTCGGGACTTTCTGTGCGACGTCGATCGATTCGTCCTGTAGCGACAGAACGCGCGTATTGGGGTCTTTGACCCACTCGAAGGTGAGTTCCGAGGGGTTCGCCCTTCCGTCTCGGTAGTTCTCGTACGGAGTGAGTGTGATCGACTGTTCCTCCTCGACGTTCGCGACTCGGAAGGGACCTGTTCCGACCGGTGACTCGGACGCGTCGGGGTGTTGGATACCGAAGTAGTGGTGAGAGATCGTCCCCGGGAACGCGGGGAACGGCTCCGTCGTTTGGAACTGAACGGTAGTGTCGTCTACCGCTGTGACGCCGTCCGGTTCGACCCCAATCCAACCCGGGACCCACGAGAACTGTTCGAACACCCGGTCGAACGAGCGGACGACGGCCTCGGCGGTTAGGGCGTCACCGTTGTGAAACGTAACGCCCTCCCGAAGCGAAAACTCCCAGGTCGTCTCGTCGACGGCCTCCCACTCGGTGGCCAGCAACGGTGCGGTCTCCATCTCGTCCGTCGTGTCCACGAGTGGCTCATACACATGCGTGTAGTACGGGGTTATCCCGCCGTAGGCATCCCACTTCTCCTCCGTCGGATCTCGGGCCAGAGCGACCGTGAACGACTCTTTGTCGGCTCCATCGCCGGCGAACACCGACTGACAGCCGGCAGCAGTAGCCGTCGCGCCAACTGCAAGGCCACCGAGTAACTGGCGTCGTGAAAGCGTCTGTTGCATCGTGATTAGCAATCCTAGAGCGAATAGTAATAAGAGTTGTTAATAACGACTATAGAGTTAATACGTCGCATAGTCTGATCGGGAGTGGGCCTCGACCATTGATTCGACTGTTCGTTGGACGGACGACGCAGTAGGAAAAGAAATCGAGGAGAGGATATAGGCAAACGGAGTCAGGTCCTGGGTGGTCGTGCACGGGCGAGGACGTGTCCGTCGTGACAGCGGCAGTTACACCGGAAGAAGTCTGCAGCGTAGCCCTTTTCGCGGAACGATCGAGCCACTGCCAGAGCCGATGCGTCACTCTCAACCTCGACATTGACAATCGATTGGTGACCACGGTCGAGGGTCGCCATCGCTTCGGCGGTGTCAAGCCGTTCGGGCTGGAGCGACTCCAACAGTATCGCCTCAGTCGTCCACTCTCCTAACTTTGGAACCGTTTCATCAGATATCGCCGCTGCGAGGGTGGTGTCTTCGTAGAAGTATTCCGCGAGTTCGGGACCGTCGAAATCCCTGAGTCTGTCACGGTAGCGCTCCTCGAAGCGATTGACGACGAGAAACACGTCGGAGTCGACCTGGTCTATCACGCGCTCGTAGGCAGCCACACGGTCCAGCATCGCTGGTGTCACGACGACGAAGACAGTATCGAGTGCGTCACCGGCAGTTTCGAGAGAATCCGTTCCCGGGGAGTGATCGACGACTGTCCAGTGGACGCCCAGCGGACCGACGTTCTCAGGCGAGGCCGACGGCTGTTCGAAAAACGTTGCGGCTTCCCCGACGATTGCAACGTCGGTCCGTTCGGAGAGTCGATTCGAGACCATCGTGGCGACGGTCGTTTTACCAGCGCCTTCGGGTCCAACGAACCCGATTCGCTGACGATCCACGTGGCGTTGTAGATCCTCGGTCGGCGTCTCCGTCGAGGGGGACTTCGGTTCAGAACTCATAGCTGTGCTTGCTCTCTGATGGCGGGGTCGACCGCCCGGCTCTCGGAAATCGTTTCGAGCGCCTCCGTCGCGCCGAGTGCTTTGAGTTCCCTAACAGCCGCTCGCCGGAGAGGGCCAGCGATGCCGTTGGTCTGCGTGAGTGTGCTGAGTTGGTCGACGGCACCTATCCGTCTCAGCTCACTGACCGCCTCTCGGCGCGTCTCACGGGAGGCAGACTTTGCGACGGACTGCTGGAATAGGGTTCGTTTGCTCGGCATGGTCAATCAGCCAACCCCACTTCTTCCGCGTCGTCAGCATCTGTCGCTTCCGTCTGTTCGTCCGCCGTTTCGAAGTCGAACGTCGGGAAGCGGTCCTCGAATGCATTCCAGTCGGCATCCATCTCCCTGTCGGTCAGTGTAGCTGCATCGAGATCCGTTCGGAGCGCATCGTGGTCCATGTCGGTACCGATGAGGACGAGTCGTGACGAGCGGTCGCCGTACTCGGGATGCCAGTTGGCTTCCAGTTCCGGCGACGCTTCGAGGTACTGGGCCTGTTCGTCCTCGGGAAGCGCTGCGATCCAGCGCCCTGCAGGTTCGAGTCGGATCGACTGTCCAGCGATGTCGATCCCCAGTGCCATATCCTCACGCCCCGCGAGCCAGAAGTGGCCCTTCGACCGGACCACATTCGTCGGAAACTCGTCCAGCAACTCGGCGAATCGTTCGGGGTGGAACGGTCGGCGGGACTCGAAAACGAACGAAGTGACGCCGTGCTCCTCCTCGGCAGACTCGTGGGGTTCCTGCAGTTCTTGCATCCAGCCCGCGGACTGACTCGCTGCTTCGAAATCGAACGGACCAGTATCGATGATCGTGTCCGGGTCGACGACACCGTGTTCGGTCCGGATGATCTCCGCGCGCGGTTGCAGCACTTCGATCATCTCTTCGATCTCGTCGAGCGTCTCCTCGTCGACGAGGTCACACTTGTTCAACAGGAGAACGTCACAGAACTCGATCTGTTCGACCAAGAGGCTTCCAAGGTCCTTCTCGGTGTCGCCGTCCATCAGCGATTCCTTCGAATCGAACGTCGTCCAGAACTGGTGGGAATCGACCACGGTGACCGTCGTGTCGAGTTCGTAGTAGTCCATCACCTCGATGCCGGTCTCCTCGTAGAACTCCGTGGAGTCGAGGTCTCCCTGGTCGAATCCCATGGTGAGCGTCTGGGCGACGGGCAACGGTTCGGCGACGCCAGTCGACTCGATGACCAGGTAGTCGAACTCACGGGCTTGTGCGAGCTTCGCGAGTGCGTCCAGCAGGTCGCCGCGTAGCTCACAGCAGATACAGCCGTTCGACAGTTCGATCAGGTCCTCGTCGTCCTCCGAGATGTCCGAGTGTTCGGCGACGCGCTCGGCGTCGACGTTCACCTCGCCCATGTCGTTGACGAGGACCGCGACGTCCAGGTCCGTTCGCGTGTTCAGGAGGTTGTTCAGCACGGTCGTCTTGCCCGCGCCGAGGTTGCCGCTCAGCACGGTGACGGGAATCGTCTCTCGACTCATCTGTTATTAAGACTAGAGAGTATATTATTTATAATTGGCTATCCACTACCCTATATTGTTAACAGTGACATTCGAAGAAGCCCGTAAACACGAGTCGCTCGACGTAGCGATTGTCGGGGCAGGTGCCGCAGGCGTCGGTCTTGGGGCCGTCCTCGCGGATCTGGGTCTCGACTCCTACGCCATCCTCGAGCGAGGCGAAGTCGGGGCGTCGTTCCAACAGTGGCCAGAAGAGATGCGCCTCATCACGCCATCGTTTCCCAGCAACAGCTTCGGCTGCCGCGACCTCAACGCCGTCACCACTGACACCTCACCCGCATTTGCACTCGACCGTGAACACCCGACCGGCGGAGAGTACGCCGAATATCTCCAAGGAGTCGTCGAGTTTCACGACTTACCCGTCCGAACCGGTGTCGAGGTGGAATCGGTACAGCGACACGACGACGGATTCATACTCCACACGTCTACTGGCGTCATCCACAGTCGATTCGTCATCTAGGCAGCCGGGCAGTTCGGGCAACCGAACGACGATCCGTTCCCCGGCGCGAACCACTGCGTCCACAACTCCCGAGTCGAATCCTGGAGTGCGTTCGCCGACGAGTGCGTCGAGGACCCCATCGTCGTCGTCGGCGGGTACGAGAGCGGTATCGACGCGGCACTTGCACTTGCCGACCTGGGTCACGAAGTGCTCGTCGTCGACGAGGACGGGCCGTGGCAGTTCCGGGGACCGGATCCGAGCGAAGTACTCTCCCCATACACGAGCCAGCGGTTGCAGGACGCATTCGAACACGACGCACCGATCGCCCTCGAAGACGGAATCCGAGTCGAGCGCGTCGACGTCGAGGAGGGGACGTTCGACGTACTCGGGACCGACGGCGCGTCGTTTAGGACACGGAATCGGCCAGTGCTCGCGACTGGATTCGAGAGCGGACTCGGCCTCGTCGACGAATACTTCGAGTTTGAGAATGGCCAGCCCCAGTTGACCGAACGGGACGAGTCGACCATCACTCCCGGCCTGTTTCTCGCCGGTCCAAAGGTCGCGCACAACGGCCAGCAGTTCTGCTTCATCTACAAATTCAGACAGCGCTTCGCCGTCGTGGCTGACGAAATCGCCTCCAGACTCGACGTCGACCGCACTCCCCTCGACGAGTACCGTGAGAAGGGCATGTTCCTCGAGGACTTGTCCTGCTGCGAACCCGACATGTGCGACTGCTAATCATGACACGAGATACTCCGCAGAAAGACAGTGGAACTGAGCAGTCGAACGATTCGAGAGACGACGACCGACACGTCTGCCGGATGACGGGACGCGAACAGGGTCTCGTCGGTAAGTACGACATCTGGCTCTGCCGGCAATCGTTCCGGGAACTGGCTCCGAAGATGGGGTTCAAAAAATATGACTGACGCACGGAACGTCACTGACAACGTCCCATCGACCGAGAACGACGGGAAGGAAACCGTCGTGGTCGTCGGCAAGGAGAGCGTCGGGAAATCGGAACTCGTCGCTGGCCTCTCCGGGACGACGCCGACGACCGGGAACTTTCGCGGAACGACCGTCGATATCGAGCGATACGAGTCAGACGAGTTCGTCCTCGTCGACACACCCGGCATCCTGCTCGGGACGGACACCGAGACCACTCGGACGGCGATCAGCGCCGTCGAAGAGACCGAGACCGTGTTACTCGTCGTTCGCGCGACGAACATCGACGACGATCTCGAAGACCTGCTGCCGCTGGTGCAGGGAAAGGTCGGCGCCATCGCAGTGACGTTCTGGGACAAAGTGGAGAATTCGACCGAAGCACGCACTGAACTGAACGCGCTCGCCGACGATCTCGGAGTTCCGCTCGCTCCAGTGGACGCGCGAAACGTCTCCCGCGTCGCAACTGACGGCGGCGGCACTGCAATCGACGGAACCGACCACAAGCAGCTCGTCAACGCGCTCCGCGACGTCGACGAGTTCCCGGGGCGGGTTCACCGACAGACGGGGATTCATCTCGACCCGCCGGAGACGATTATCGAACATCCGCTTCTCGGTCCGTTCGTCAGTATCGTCTTGCTCCTGTTGCCAGCCGCGGTCGCAGTTCACTTCGCAAACGCTGTGGCTGCCGAACTCTCTCCCCGAGTGAGTTCCCTCCTGGAACCCGCAGTCCAGTGGGCCAACGATCTTCCAGGACCCCTCGCTGCAGTGTTGGGTGGAGACTACGGCCTGCTCTCGATGGGGCCGTTCCTGTTCGTCTGGGCTGGGCCGACGATTCTCATCTTTGCGGTCTTCATGGCCGCCTACAAGAAGAGCGGGCTCGTTACGCGAATCACGGCGTCACTCCACCCACACCTTCGGCGCGTGGGTCTCACCGGTCGGGATCTCGTTCGAGTGGTCATGGGATTCGGTTGTAACGTCCCGGCGGTCACCAGCACTCGAGGATGTTCGGACTGTACGCGTCGGACGACAGTCTCGGCGATTGGGTTCGGCTCGGCCTGCTCGTATCAGTTCCCCGCGACGCTCGCTGTGTTCGCAGCCGTCGAGATGCCGTGGCTCGTTCTCCCGTACGTCGGGATTCTCACGGTCACGACACTCGTCTATGCGCGCCTGATCGCACCCGAGCGTGCGCGAACAGCGTCACTCGCCACCGAAAACCGTGCGTTCCTCCAGTGGCCGAACTGGCAGTCTGTGTGGCGCGAGACCAGAACCGTGGTTCGGAGTTTCTTCCTGAAGGCGCTCCCTGTCTTCGCCGGGATCGTCCTCGTCGCATCACTGCTGGCCTACTTTGGAGTCCTGGATGTGATGGGTGA
Organism: Haloarcula halophila; assembly: GCF_029278565.1. Lineage (NCBI taxonomy): Archaea > Methanobacteriati > Methanobacteriota > Halobacteria > Halobacteriales > Haloarculaceae > Haloarcula > Haloarcula halophila. Next base: position 81,090 of record NZ_CP119561.1, read on the forward strand.
AGCTCTCGGACCAGTGATGGGACTGTTCAACCTCCCCGGTGAGACAGCACTTGTCGTCGTGATGGGGTCGATCCGGAAGGACGGTCTGCTCCTGTTACAGTCGGATGGCCTCAGTGCGACGCTGTCCGCAATGAGCCCCATACAGGTACTGACCGCCGTCTACCTAGCCGGGGTGCTACTTCCGTGCCTGGTGACGGCGATTACGGTCGCGAAGGAGCTCTCCCCGAGGTACGCTGGTCGGATGCTGCTCCGGCAGGCAGCAGCTGCCATCGGTTTCTCGCTACTCATCGGATGGGGTGGTGCCGTCCTCTTCTAATCGATGACCACCGACACCATGACGCTCGCGTTCGAGCTTGCGGCGCTTCAGCAGGTTCGTGAGCCACAGGCGGTTGTCGTCGATGCACGCCGATGGGCGCAGAACGTCGGTCTCGTCTCGATCGATTCCTGCGCCGCTCACGCCTTTAGTGCCAAGCACCTCATTCGTCGAGACTTCCAGATAGCGCCGACCACCTCGAACTTCCAGCACCTCTCTAGCCGGGTCACGACCGAGAGACACGTTCTGGTCGGAGAGGCTCCTGACCGTCCAGATTACCTTCCTCAGCAGCACTGGGAGTATTTCGCTTTCGCGGACGCTGCGAGTGCTGCCAGCTGGGAACTCGACAACAATGAGACCACGTCACGGAAGCAGGTGACCGCCTGGTTAGCTCGTGTATTCAGGAGTAAAGGGTGAGAGATACCGTTAGGAGAGGGCCTCAAGAGTAAAGATAGCCGAGTATCAGATGTCTATCGTCTGGATCTATCCCTGGAATCCAGTGAGGTTCCAAGCATCATCTGAACTCCCGGAGGAATCGAATTCGGGGGCGCTAATCAGGACGAAGGCACTTTCCTCCTCACCGTTCCTGATCTGCCTCGTTGCCTCGGGCGCAATCCAGACAGCATCTCCCTCTTCAACAGGAACCGATTCTTGATCAACTCGAACTTCGGCAGTCCCACTGACCAACACGTAGACTTCCTCGTGCTCGTCATCGACATGGTCGTGTGGTTCGCTGTTCCATCCTGGTGGACATCGGGAGAAGGTCACGCCGACCTGTCGACAGCCGAGCGGTTCACTCAGGAAATGCTTCGCATCTGAAACCTGTTCGACGTCCTCGTAATTCACCTTCCGATAGCTCATACCAGAAGTTCCGAGATGAAGGTATTAATACTCTATGTCGAATTAGCTATTATTGATAACAATGGGAAGAATAGTAATATTCGCTTTTCTAGTAGTCCGAGATCGTCGTGTAAACGAGCAGTATCTAAATCCGCGGGTAGCGCCACAGAACAGACGTTTCCGCGGCCACTTTTGTCGAACCAATCTTATCGAGAATTAATGGGGGAGTCACTGGACCCGCTTTCTGACCGTGCCTGCCGGATGACCGACGCCTACAACACAGGAATCGAAATCACTGAGCAGCTGCGAGAAGGTGACTCCCTGCTATTGAGCGTTGCAGATAGTTCAATCCAGACGGAATACCTCAACGATAGCTATCCAGAGTGGCATCCTGCTCCACACTCCTTTCTCGGAATGGTTCGGCTCCTCATCTACCGAGAGGCAACAGGTGAGAGCTATCGAGCGCTGGCTCGGTACCAAGAACTCGCCGGACCACTCGATTTGGAACACATCCCCGATGAATCCGTGTTGTCCCGAACGTGGCGGAAACGCTTCGACGACGGCGTTCGGGAGTTCGTCCAGATTGCTTCGCACTTCGTCATTAAACAATCTCACGACCGCGAGTTTTCAGCTCCCGCTGTCCGGCCGAAAGCAGAGATCGTCGACGAAGTGGACCCCTCCACTGATGATGAGACGGCTGGGTGTGAATTCTCCGACAAGCAAATCTACCGGACGACTCGACTCGCTCGTGATCACGGCTTCGATGAGTTTGATTCCGGTCGCGCTGCGAACACGACCTACGAAGACACGCAGTTCTTCGAATTGCAGACGTTCATGGGAATGGTCAACTGCGGGACGCCGCAAGGAGCGGCTCGGTTTCAGTATCGACACGGCTCGGACAGCAGTCCACACGGCGATACGCATCTTAGAACGATCAAACAGTTTGCGCCAGGGGAGCTGATCGATGGATTCGATGCAGTGGCCGATCGACTGCTCTCGGTCATCGAATCCGAAGCATCGTTCCGTCGGCCGGTGACAGCTGCAATCGACATCACGACCGTCCCGTACTATGGCGATGTCGAGGGAATGGCGATGGTCAGCGGGCTCAGTCATAAGGAGCGAGCCTTCAAATTCGCTACCCTGTCGATCGTTGGGCTCAATGTCCCACTCATTCTGGCCGTCGAACCTGTCCGAGAGAGTTCAGCGTGGGACGGGAACCCGCCCAATCAGATCCACCGTGTCGTCCGTCGGTTGGTTCGGCGAGCTAAGCAGCACGTTCCAATCGAGACAGTGCTCTGCGACCGCGAGTTCGACTCGATGCGTGTCTTTCAGACGTTGTCCAATCTCGGTGTGAACTATCTCATCCCGAAGCGAATCACCAGTACGGAGAAGGAGGTGATCGAGACGATGGAGAGTGATGGAGAAGACGTAGCCGTCGAATCGGCCTCTGTACACGTTGAGTCGGGAGAGCACTCAATGCAGTTTCTGTACGTCCCGTCGACAAAAGGCGAGGGAACGACTGTCTTCGCCACGAATCTCCGAGTCGGACCGGAGGAAGCCGAGTCGTTCTGTCGGCGGTACAGCCGCCGCTGGCAGATCGAAAGCGAGTACAAATCCATCAAGCACGACTTCCTGGCGAAGACGTCGTCGAAGGACTACCGCGTGCGTCTGTTCTACTTCGTGTTCGCAGTACTACTCTACAATATCTGGCGGCTGACCGACTTCCTGCTGAAAGCGGGTGTCGACAGCGAGATGGAGTACGCGCCGGTCCTAACCGCAGGTGAGTGTGTTGAGATTGTTGTCTCGGCGTTGATCCCGCCTGACTGACGGGCTGAACCCCCACTGAGTCCGCAGCTCACCAGTAGCTACGCTGTTAGACATCGCTAGAATGCACGGTTTTTCTCACATCTATCTAACAGAGTCGGAGTTGAAGGTTCGATATCGGCGGTTGATCGTAGGGAAATAATCCGAGACGACAGCAATTTGGCCCAGAAATATCTCATCCTCCGAAACTGTGAACTTCCAACGTTCACAAATTCCTATAGCGCTATACAGTTTATAATTCTGGATATTGGGGTAGAAGCGGTGTAGAAGGCTTGGAAATGGCGATTTGTGGTATAGCCGTTACACTGCACATTAAACCAATAATGTGCTGTGGGTTCGAGGAGGCCGCCGCCCTTTGGGAAACGTGAAAGCTGCAACCCCCTCATGAGGCCGCTTCCCCAGGGGAAATCCTGCGAATATACGTCTGTCCGCTCGAATCCAGGGACCAAGACGAGATCTATTAGCTTCAGGTCAATCAGACACCAAAGATACCGATCCGGCTCCGTTGCTTCTCTTCTTCATATATCTCCTCTCTCGAAACAGCTGTTCGCTGATGACTGCGAATCTATTGCCCCGCAAGTTCTATCATCTAACCAACTGGACTTGGAGATATGGACACCAGCCCTTTCACTGAGAGCATATCCGGTATGCTCGTGTACTTCCTCTTTTTACTCGTAGCAGTGCTCCTTGGCCCGCTTGAAGCAGTACTGGGTTTGGCACTTTATTGGTTACTCGGAGACGATGAGAAACAGAGACAGTCACCCAGTTGAACATCGTTACCCGTTCCGCTAGTGCTGTATGAATATGCTGTATTGATCGCAGCCGGATCAGCACGTATCACTGACTGAGGATTTCAACAGAGCCACCGATCCCAAATGACGAGTTCCGATCTAGCAGTAGGGATTGGTTGTCGCTTTCTAGTGACAATTGATAGGAATACTGGCGCTATGCCAGCTGACGAGATCGACGGTAGATTCTCCAACGAGGGCATCGATGCTTAGATGAAGACTACAGTTAGCCCTATTGAGTCAGTGACTGGCCAGCAAGACGAGTTTTGGATCTGAATTAGCTTATTAAGTAAGCCGATATTACATATAATCTATTTATACGAGTGGATCGTGTGACGGCACATGAGCCACGAGACGGTTGATCAGATTCGAGGGGGTAGAGTCTGTTTCTGTGACTGACTGTCTGTAGGGGTGTGAGCGGTTTCTGGCATTCTTTACCCATCACGCACTAATGTGCTAAGGATTAGAGGAGAGCCGCCACTTCTAATCTCCACCGGGGGCTGTACTGAGTCGGTCCGAAACCAAACCACCGTGAGTTCGGAACACCCAACCGTGGGCTACACTGTCTGTGACCGTGTGAACCCCACGATTTCACTCCTGGGTGAACTCAGCTCGTGTTCATACTTTGTTCTGTAAAGCTGAGCTCGGCGCTCGGGTTGAGCAGACCGGCGGAAGGCAAGCCTTCTATTGGTCAACCCGGTCGCAGGCCCGCTGTCAGCTTTCGAAGACTGCAAAAATAGTTTCGATATTCATATATTTTCGATCTGCCGTTGGTCCTACGCAGTTGGAGCATGGATCTTGAGAGGTGGAGCACCCTCCAGGGGGATTATCAAATACCTGTACCATTCCCAGTCTGAAAGATTCACCCATGGTAGTTTATTCACCTAAATGGGTTACATCCCGTACGATGCACGCCCAGCGAAAAGGTGATTCTGAGTAATGAGTGGGAGTCAGACCCGATCACCGGAGGCCGAACTCGGGTTGCTCGACGCGACGATGATCGGTATGGGGGCGATGATTGGTGCCGGCATCTTCGTGTTGACGGGGTTAGCCGCCGAGATTGCTGGCCCGGCAGCAATCCTCGTCTTTACACTGAACGGTGTCGTCACAGCATTTACCGGTCTCTCGTACGCGGAACTGGCCGCCTCAATCCCGAAAAGCGGCGGCGGCTACGCCTTTGTCCGGGAAATCTTTGCAGACCTCCCCTCGTTTATGATGGGCTGGATGCTCTGGTTCGCTTATATGATAGCGGGAGGGCTGTACGCACTGGGCTTCGCGCCAAACTTCCTTGAACTGTTGCACGTCTATGGCGTCGTCCCGCCGCCAGACGAGGTTGGTGCTGTCGTGGTGCCGGTCGTAGACGCGGGGGTACCGCTCGCGTTCATGCTGGCGTTCGTCGCCGTTCTGGGATTGGTGGCGCTTAACGCTGTCTCGACGGCTGCGAGTGGCAGTGCCGAGACGATATTCACTATTATCAAGGTGACCATTTTGCTCGTGTTCGTCGGCTTCGGTCTCGCGTCGCCAATGTTTTCTGGGGCCGAGTTCCAGCCGCTGTTCCCCGAGGGAGCTGGCGCGGTCGCTGTCCTTCCGGCCATGGGGCTTACGTTCATCGCCTTTGAGGGATACGACCTCATCACGACTGTCACTGAAGAAGTCCAGAATCCCCGTGAGAACATCCCGAAAGCGATCTTTCTGAGCCTGATTGCGACCGTGATTGTCTATCTCGCTGTCGTAACGGTCGCTGTTGGTACGCTCGGGGCAGAGGGACTCGCTGAGGCCGGCGAGGCAGGTATTGCCGCGGCGGCCACGTCGTTTATGCCGACTGGACTGCCGATAATCCAGAACGGCGGGGCGCTCATTGTTTTCGGGGCAGTCTTCTCGACGCTGACTGCCCTCAACGCGGTTGTCATCGCCTCCTCGCGGGTAGCGTTTTCGATGGGTCGAGAGGGACAGCTGTTGCCCTCCTTCGGCCAGATTCACCACCGATACGGGACGCCGTTCGTGGCAATCCTCGCCAGCGCAGTAGTGATGCTCGGGTCGGTGGCACTACCGACACAGAGCGCCGGTAATATGGCCAGCCTGTTCTTCCTGCTGTCGTTTATTATCGTCAACGTCGCCGTAATCAGGCTCCGGCGGGAGCGACCGAACATGAACCGTCCGTACGAGATGCCGTTCTATCCGGCACCGCCGGTCATCGGCGTCGTGCTCAATCTCGTTCTGGCCGCGGTGCTCGTCGAGTACCTGATTCGGACGGACCCTCTAGCCTTGGTGCTCAGCGTAGTGTGGCTCCTCCTTGGTGGCGTCACCTACGTCGCACTTGAGCGATTGCGAGCCCAACCCGACCACAGACCGACAGATGCTGAGACGGAAGTCATCTCGGAGGCCGAAGACTAAAACACATGACCAGAGATCTCGACATCATCATCGCCGGTGGCGGACGCGTCGGTTTCCAGACAGCCGAAATACTTGCTGACCTCGGTCACGACGTAACGATAATCGAACAGGACGAGAGACTCGTCTCGGATATCGCCGACGAGTGGATTGCGACCGTCATAGAAGGGGATGCGACCAATCCCGACATTATCGAACAGGCCGGTATTGAGCAGGCCGATGTAATCGGCGCGCTCACGGGCGAAACCGGGTTGAATCTCGCGGTGTGTCTCGCCGCCACGGAGCTGTCTCCCAGCATCCGGACGGTGGCTCGTATCGACCGCGCGGCCGGTGAGTCCTACACTCGGTTTGTAGACGCAGTACTGTTCCCCGAGCGGGCGGGTGCTCGAGTGGCGGCAAACGAGATTCTCGGCAGCGACGTACAAACGTTGGCGGACGTGACAGGTACACTCGATATCATGCTTATCCGGGTCACCGAAGGGGCGCCGGCCGCAGGAAAACAACTGGCCGACGTGCGCTTTCCCGAAGGGACGCTGATTGTCTCCGACGCCGACGGCAACCGAATCGCCCGGCCCGACACGACGCTGACACCCGGCAGCCGGTACGTCGTCGCGCTCGAATCGGACGTCGCCGACGAAGTCATGAATCTGATGCGGGGTTAGAAACCGCCTCGTTTCGAAGAGGAGGCGAGTTTGTCAGAGCAGTCTGTTCTGACTGCTGCATATGGGTACAACGGGTAACGGCTAGGATGCGGACATCCCGCTATCTGGAAACTCGGTTCGACGAGAACCGAGTAACCCGCAAAGAGCAGTCTAAAAGTTAGCCGGGTTAGCTTTCGATTTGTGGGGGCGACTCGGTTTCGTTCTCGTACTTCGTCTCGAACTCTTGGATGAGCTGTCCCATCTTGGCATACCAGTCGTTGAGCATCCGTTGCATCTCTCCTGCAATCTTCGAGGGGTCGGTGGGCCGGTAGACGTGGTAGTAGCCGCCGTGGTCGTAGTTGATCTGTTCTTTCTGGATGAAGCCGGTCTGGAGCAGGCGCTGTACTGCCCGGTAGGCGGTCGACCGTTCTCTGTCGACGGCTTCTGCTATCTCGTCGACGGTGAGTGGCTCCTCGGCAGTGACGAGCGCCCAGAAACACTCCTTGTCGAGTTCCTTGAGGCCGTGGAAGCACTCTAGCAGCCCCTCACACTGCATATCCTGTTGTAGTTGTTCGCTCATCGAGTCTGGCATTGATATAGTTGAAAAGAGGTGTGCTGGCAGTAAAAAGATTTGTGTGTGGTTTACACAATTGTGCGCGACAACTTCTTCAGGTAGGTGAGGACGACTGACCGTCCGCCCGGAGCGCAGTTATGCTGCTGTAGACGACGGCCCCGCTGACCAGTAGCGCGGAGCCGAGGATGAGTACCAGACTGACCGTATTGAGCACGTCGATACCGTAGACGTTTCCGATTTCACGAACTGCAACAGCTAGCGCGCCACCGAGCAGCATCAGCCCGAAGTAGATCTTGATGTCGTCTTCGTCGACGATACTCGTCGCGGCCGAGCCCACACGGGCACCGAAGGCGCTCCCTGCAAGCAGCGGGAGGACGATCGAGAGGTCGACACCGCCGTCCAGTGCGTACAGGAAGCTCCCGAGACCGCCCGAAAAGACGATTTCGAAGAGGTCTGTCCCGACGGCGATGGGAACTGGCACGCCGATGAGGTAGAACAATGCGGGCATACGAATGAACCCACCCCCGACACCGAGGAAGCCTGAGAGCAGTCCGGTGACGAACGCGACGGCTAGTATCAGCCACAGCGAGACGCTAACGTCCCCACGTAGCGATATCATCGGTGGGGCGTTGTACGACTGAATCTTCTTGGCGATGTCCGGGATGTCGTCGGGGTCAACCTTCGCGTCCGCGGCGTCGTGATCGATACCACCATCATTGTCGCCACCTCGCAGCGCCTCGTACGTGACGAAAGCGCCGATACCGCCCAGCAGGACAACGTACGTGACGCTGATGATGCTGCCAGCCATCCCAAGGGTCTCGAGGTGGAGGACAATCTCTTTCCCGACTTCGATGCCGGCGGTTGTGCCCGCGATCATCAGTATCCCCAGCTTGTAGTCTACCTGTCCCATGTCGCGGTGTTTCAGCGTCGCAATGACCGAGGTTCCGAAGACGAACGCGAGTCCGCTCCCCACGGCGACCCGTGTAGGATAACCCATCACCAACAGTGCCGGCGTGACCAGAAACGAGCCGCCCATCCCGAAAAAGCCGAAGAGGACGCCGATGAGGAGACCGAACCCGATGAACAGCACGAACACCGCCAGACTGAGTCCCAGTATCTCCATCCGTCACTCCCCTTTGAGTTGTGTGACCACACGGTCTCCGAATGCCTGTTCGAGCGCGCCGTAGCCGACGTAGAGGACCGCAGCCTCTAGGAGCACTGCGCCGATGAGCATCGCTGCGTCGGCACCGCCTGCGCCCATCGATGCGAATGCCGCGAGGTCTACCATCGGTACCCGCCTCCTGAATTGTGCTGTCGTGTGCATATCATACTTTTCTGATTAGTCCACCCTAGCCGGAGGGTACTGATAACGGTTTTGGGTAGAAAAAACAATATTACTACAGGGTATCACACCGCTATCCCACGGAAATATCTGTATACATTATACAGATATCTGGAAGCTCCGTTAGCCGTTCTAAAACCACTTTATCGGGCGTAATTAAGTTGCGCGCGCCGTTCTCCAACGCGCTCCCGAGTGGATATCAGTCTGGCAGGACCCCGTGTTACGACTACAAGCGCAGCCAACATTTTACAGTCTATTACCCTTCTCTCGCACACTAATATTGTACATATAAAACAATATTAATGGTCGGCCACGTACAGTCGAATATGAGGGCCATCTATGCGACAGCCCTCTCGGCGGCGAGTGAAGCGGCGATACAGAACGAGACGTGTCTGGACTGTCTCGGCCGCATCGGTGTCGACACCATCCACCTCGTCACGGTCATCCCATCGAACGTCCACGTGGGAATGAACTTCAGCAAGCGGCGCGAACAGAAGCTGGCGCGCTATCAGAACGTGATGGAGAACGCTGGGTTCGACATCTACCTCGTCCCGCCGCTACGGACAGCCTGACGGTCAGAGCGCGCTCATCGCGGTCATGGATCCGAAGCCAACCGCCAGAGCGAGGGCGAACGACCCGGCCCACGCGCCGACCGTAAGCGCAATTTTTCTCGGATCGACAGCCTCACTCCCTCCGACCGCGGCGCCGCTTCCGATGATGGCGCTGACCACGATCTCGTTGAACGACACCGGCACACCGAGGAAGACGGCGAGCTGGGCGATGAGGAACGAAGGGACGAGTGCAGCGATAGAGCGCCGCGGCCCCAGTGAAGAGTAGTCCTGTGCGAGCGACTTTATCATCCGAGGCGCGCCGGTCCAGGATCCGACGAGGATACCGAGGCCGCCGCCCAGCAGGACAACCGCTGGTGAGAGCATCCCGACCTCCTCCAGTAGTGGGAGCAGCGGGCCGACCGCGAGTCCGACCTGACTGCCCCCGGCCGAAAAGGCGACTAATGAACCGAGCGCCAACAGGACGTGCCTGAGCCCGCCGGCTTCGTCGCGGCGGATATCTCGATACACCATGCCCCACACCGCGAGGGCGACGACACCGGAGAGCACGGTTATCGCTACGAGCCCATTGATGCCGAGCAGCCGCCGTCCAAGGCCGGTCAGCGAGCCTGGAGCGCCACCGGGGCCGAGAAACGCGAACTCGACGTTGGCAAGCACGACACCGACCAACGCAGCCAGCGTCGGAATCGTGGCCGCTTCCGGAACGTCCGGCCGCGGCAACACGCTGGCGATTGCGTAGGCGAGGCCGCCGCCGACGACCGGTGTCAACACCCAGATGGCCCCGATTTGCTGGTACTTATCCCAGACCGGCGAACCACCGAGGGCCATCCCAACACCGATTACCGCGCCGGTGACAGTAAAGGCCGTCGCGATGGGGTAGCCGGTGTAGATGCCGACGGCCATGAGTCCGGCGCCTGCCAGTAGTGCGACAATGACACCCGTTGCAGGGAGGGTGACACCGCCGACGAGGCCGCGTCCGACTGCCTCCGAGACGTTCGCCCCCTGTGTCACCGCACCGGCGAGCCCGAAGATGCCGACGACAAAGGCCGCCTTCATGGTCGAGATAGCGTTGGCACCGACGGCGGGCGCGAAAGGTGTCGCGCCGCTGGAGCCGGCACCGATGACCCAGGACATAAACAGGCTGGCGATACCGGCGGTCAGGAAGAGGGCGAGAAGTTGGAGTTCCATTGCGACAGACGTGAGTAGTGTTCAGTCCGCACCCGTGGGTGCGGGGTCGACGCTGTCGGCTGCCCGGCTTCGCCACCATCCCTGCAGGTACGCCCCAAGGAACATCCCTGCCAGCGCCCAGAGGATCGTCACGTTGCCGATCCCGAGGCTGGCGTAGGCAGCACCAGGACAGATGCCTGACAGCCCCCAGCCGACGCCGAAGACAGCGCCGCCGACCAGCACGTTCCGGTCGAAGGACTTGAGCCGGCGTTCGAACCGATCGCCGGTCAGTGGCGCTCGGTCCAGCACGTGCGGCATGACGAAGAACACGACCCCCGTGACGGCCGCGCCGCCAAACATCACGAACAGCAGGCCGAAGTCCTCGAACTGGAGGAAGTTCAACACCACTTCGGGGCGGGCCATGTGGCTGTAGCCCAGCCCGAAGCCGAAGATGAGTCCGCCGACAAGCACGAGCGGGATGAACAGCGGATGGCGGTCACTGGACCCCGTCATTACGGCGTCACCCCCAGTGCGGCGACGATCTGTGCGGTCAGTATCGCCACCAACAGGAAGGCGAGCACGCCCGCAATGGACGTTTTCGAGGCCGACCCCACGCCACAAACGCCGTGGCCCGAAGTGCAGCCCTTCCCGACTCGTGTCCCGATGCCGACGAAGACGCCGCCCAACAGGAGTCGCCACCACGAGACGTCTGTTGTCCACGCGCCGCCCTGATAGACCACCGCGTACACCGCAGCCCCGAGGATAATACCGAGCGTGAACACGATCCGCCAGTCCCGTGAAGCCACGTACTGCTGGAACCGCGACTGGCCGGAGACGTACGACAGCGTCGACTCAAGGAACGTGCTCGCGCCGGCGCTGATACCGGTGCCCACGTAGATTACGGCCGCGCCGAGACCGACGAAGAGCCCGCCGATGGCGTACCGGCTGATGCCGTTGGGGAACAGTTCGGCGGCCAACTGCAGCGGGACTGGATCAGCTACCATTACTGTTCAGTCACCCGCGAGCGATTCCTGGCTCGCCGCGCAGTTGTTGGGACCCAGTTCCAGCGTGAACGCCTCGTCGTCGTCGACGGCGTTCTGTCCGAGGTTCGTCGCGATGATGTCCTCGTAGTTGGCCGGCCGCGGCGGCATGTCGGCCAGAATCGTTTCGACGAAGTCGTCCTCGTCCATGGTCAGCGCGTCCATCTCCTCGACGAGCTGGCCGAGTGGTGCGGTGTAGGTGGTGTCGTCGGCCGGTTCAGCCGCGTCGCTGAAGTGCGCGCCTCCGACGAGCGTGTCGTCGGGCAGCGTGAGCACGCGCTCCTGCAGCGACTCGTAGAGCATGCGCGCGGCGTCGGATGCGCCCTCGTCGCCCTCTTCGAGGTCCGGCCGGGCGACGCTCTCGATAAAGAGCCCGTCGCCGGTGGCGAGCAGGCTGTCACCGACGAGGTAGGAGGTCATCCCGGTGGTGTGGCCGGGCGTCGCGACGGTTTCGATGGTCACGTCGCCGACGTGGAACTCGTCACCGTCCTCGGCGTTGGCGAGGTCGGCGGCGTAGGTGACGCCGCGGTCGACGGACGCCGCGGGTATAACACCCTCGACGCCCTCGTCGTCAAGGTCACGAACCCCGGAGATGTGGTCCGCGTGAATGTGTGTGTCGAGTGCGTATTTCAAGTCGACACCCAGCTCATCGGCGTTGTCAAGGTAGCGGTCGGTGAAGGCCCGAAGCGGGTCAATGACCGCGGCCTCGCCGTCGTCGTAGACGAAGTAGCCAAGACACCCGGAGGACGGGCGCTGGTACTGCAGCAGCGTCCCGGGACCGTCGTACTCGGCGACTTCGACGGCGTCGTAAATGCGGGCCCAGCCGTTCATCCCGTCTTCGAGGTGGTGCACGTCGTAGCCGCGTTCTGCCAGCGTGCCCGCGACGTACTCGCTGGCACCGCCCTTGGCACAGAGGACCGTGACCTCGCGGTCCTCGGGAACCTCTTCGAGCACGCCCTCGTCCAAGTCATCCTCCAGGAAGTGGAAGTACGGAACGTTGGACGAGTCGACGTTATCACCGTCGATATGCCACTCCTCGTATTCCCCCGACATGCGCGTGTCGAGGATTGTGACCGACTCTCCGCCGTCGATTCGCTGTTTCAGCGTTTCGGGTGGGACAGATTCGACTTCTGCGTCCGGCGTCGGGAAGTCTTCAGCGTTCATGTAGTACACTCATTGGTACAGGGTTGAAGGATAAAAGAGTTTGTATAGAAATTCCCAATATACACAATATCAATATCTGAGTATAGTTCGATTGAAACAATAACTGTCGCTTCAAGGGCTCTGAGTGGGTTATTTTTCCCCTCTCCCCGTATACAGAAGTTCTATTATAGCACAATAATCGACATTCTTTTAACCACCGAGATAATATTGTGTAGTAGCTCCAATACAGTAGCTGGAGTCCTTCCAACAATGAATGAAGCATTCGATATCACGGAGACGCTCGACGTGAAAGGTGCATCGTGTCCTATGCCCGTCGTCAAGACCAAGAACGCCATCGACAACCTCGCCGAGGGGTCGGTACTGGAGGTGCTGGCCACGGACAGCGGCAGCATGAGCGACATCGAGGGATGGGCTGAAGGAACGACTGGCGTCGAACTACTCGAACAGGTTGAGGACGGCAACGTGTACAAGCACTACGTCGAGAAGACGGCCTAACATGAGTACGGACACACCGTCGGCGGGCGACAGCGATTCGATGACCGAGGCCGAGCTACAGGCCCGAATCGAAGAGCTCGAGGAGACCGTCGCCGACCTGGAAGCCGACGACGAACAGAAGAAGATGACCATCGTCGCCACTCAGGGAACCTTCGACATGGCGTATCCGCCCCTCATCCTCGCCAGCACCGCGGCCGCCTTCGGCTGGGACGTCGTCGTGTTCCACACCTTCTGGGGGCTAGACATCCTCCACGAGGGAAAGTCCGGGAACCTCCAGCTGTCGGCTGTCGGAAATCCGAACATGCCGATGCCGAACGCGCTGGCGGCACTGCCAGGCATGGACCGGATGGCGACACGTATGATGGAAAAGCGCATCGACGACAACGGAACGGCGACGATCGACGAACTCATCGAGCTATCGTTGGACCAGGGTGTCGAACTCCAGGCCTGCCAGATGACCATCGAGTTGATGGACTACGACGAGGACGACTTCTACGACGACGTCACCGTTGGGGTCGGCGCGGCCACTGCACTCCAGCACATGGCCGAATCCGACATCCAGCTGCTCGTCTGAGCGGCGACAGCCCCTGTGAGATTTCCCGCTGGAGTAAACAAATGAACCAAACAATCGCAATCGTCGACGCATCAGTCGGTGAGACGCCCGCAGAGCGCAACCTGAGCCGGTCGCTCGACGCCGAGACGCAGGTGTACAAAGTCAGCGACGGTCGGTTTCCACCTGTCCCGACCGGACCAAACCGACGGTACGACGGCGTGGTCGTCAGCGGCTCACAGACGTCGGTGTACGACGACCTCGACTGGATTCACGACCTCACGTCGTGGATTCGGGACGTCCATCGAGCGGACGTGCCGACGCTGGGGATTTGCTGGGGCCATCAGTTCCTCGCGCAGTCCCTCGGCGGCCGCGTGGTCGACATGGGCGAACACGAACTGGGCTACCGAACGGTTCGCCGGCGGGGCGACGACCCGCTGTTTGCCGACATGCCCGCGTCATTCACCGCGTTCCAGACCCATTCGGACAGAGTCGCCGAACTACCGCCGGGCAGTGCCGAACTGGCGCGAAACGATTACGGGATACAGGCGTTCCGTCTGGGTACGCGCTACGGCGTCCAGTTCCATCCCGAGTACGACCGCGAAACGGCCGAGTGGGTCATCGGTAACAAGGAGCTCACCGACGACCGGCGGGCGGCAGTGACGGCGACGATTACCGACGAATCGGTCGCGGCCGCCCGTGATGCGACGACGGTGTTCGGCAACTTCCTCGAACTGGTCGCCGCCCACCAGCGTCGGCCGGATCGGTTCGGCTGACTCCGTCCGTCAGAGGTCCGCGTTCAGTTCAGTCGCGAGCCGGTCGACTTCCGACTCGGTGTTGACTGCGTGTATCGACGCTCGCACTGCTGAGGGCTCTGGCAGCGAGCGGACGACAATACCCGCATCGGCCAACCGTTCGACCGTCGCCTCCGGATTCGGGACGCCGACAGTCACGAGACCGGACTCGGGTGACACTGGACTCAGCAGTCGCTCGCTTGGCACCTGTTCGGTGAAATGGGACACGAGCGTCCGGATTCGGGACTCGATACGGTCGACACCCACGTCTTCGATGGTATCGATGGCCTCCGCGAGCGCGACGTGCAGGGCGGGGTTGGCTGACCCGAGCTCGAACCGCCGGGCGCCCGCCGCGTACTCGAACGGGTCCGCCGTCGGCGTCTCGACGCTCCGGTAGCCCACCATTCTGGGTTGGAGTGAGTTGGCCGTGTCGCCGTCAATGTAGAGGAACCCCCCGCCCCAGAGCCCCAGCAGCCACTTGTGGCCCGCCGCGGCGACAGCGTCGGCCCCCCACGCCGAGACATCCATCGGCAGTTGGCCTGGTACCTGCACGGCGTCGACCAGCACGAATGCGCCCGCGTCGTGCGCGATATCGACCAGCTCGGAGACCGGCAGTCTGGTGCCGTGCGTCCACGTAACCGCGCTGAAACACGCGACGTCCGCACCCGAGACGGCCGTTTTGAAGCGTTCACGGTCCAGACGACCGCTCTCGGTCTCGATGACGCGAACCTCGACACCCTCCCGCTCCAGCCGCTGCCACGGCAAGGTTCCGGCGGGGTGTTCGAGGTCGGTCCGGACCACCACGTCCCCGGCGTTGAGTCCGAGGCTGTCGGCTACCGCATTGATGCCGGCCGTCGTGCTCTCGGTCAGCGCGATCTCGTCGGGTTCCGCACCGACGAACGAGGCCACACGCGCCCGTACATCGTCGAAAGCGTCGAAGGCGGTTCGGTAAGGGTCGTCCTCAACGAACGCGGCGTACTCGTGGGACGCGAAGAACTCACGGGCAGCCGAGACGACGTATCGAGGGCTCGGCCCATGTGCGCCGTAGTTCATGTAGACGCCCCGTTGGAGCCCGGGGATGTCCGCCCGGAGTTCGCTCGGAGTGAGTGAACCGGTCACCTGTTGCTGGTCGAACGAGGTCATCGGGTGAGTCTACGCACCCAGTATCCAATATACTTGTGATTTCTATACAATACTATCGTGCCGTCGAATCGCTCGTCAGTCAGCCGCCGCGTCGTCGATTTTCTTGTAGTCGACGTAGTCGGCCCCGCGGAACTCCTCAAGGAGATTGATGGCCGCCCGAGCGCCTTCGCCGATTGACGTAGATATCTGTTGGTGACCGCCGGTCACGTCGCCGGCCGCGTACACCCGTTCGGCGGTCGTTGACTGGTCGGGGTCGGTCTGTACCTCCCCGCCCTCCACCGGGATACCGAGCATCTCCGCGATATCGGTGCCACCGGCAGTGCCTAGTGCGACGAACAGGCCGTCAATGTCGATGCGGTCGCCCGTCTTGGTGCGGACGCCCTTGAGTCCGTCTTCGCCGACCAGCCTTTCGAGCCGGTCGGTGACAACCCGGATACCGGCGTCGTCGACCCGGTCCTGCAGTTCGGGGTCGGCCTCGAACGGGGAGTCGTTGGTCAGGAGTCGGACGTCGTCGGTGTAGTCCAGCAACATCAACGCCTCCTTCGCGGCGTAGTTCCCGGTACCGACCACGGCGACGGGACTGTCGCGGTAGAAGAACGCGTCACACTCGACACAGTAGGAGACGCCGTCGCCCTCGTAGGCTTCGACCTTGGCGATAGCGGGCCGCTCGTAGTCGGCACCGGTCGCCAGTATCACGCCCTCTATCTTGTACTCGTCGTCGGTGGTCTCGACGCGGTAGCTGTCGCCGGCAAGCCCGACGTGGACGACCTCCTCCTCGACGATTTCCGCGCCGAACTTCGTCGCGTGTTTGCGCCCGAGCTCGACCAGTTCGGGGCCGGTCACGCCGTCGGGAAAGCCGTAGACGTTCTCCATCGTATCGACGTCCCGGGTCGTCCCGCCGCCGCTGTCGAAGACAAGCGTGCGCCGGTCGGCCCGGGCCATGTAAATCGCTGCGCTCAGTCCGCTCGGTCCGCCACCGATTACCGCCACGCCAGTCATGTGTATATAGTACAAGACTGCGGGCACATTTATGCCCTCCGATGGGTGAACATCCCGTCGAACGACGGATCGATAACCGGGAACACGAAAGGGCGACGCCCGGTGTCGCCCACCAGTGGTCCGACTACTCGACGAGTTGGCCACGGTACTGCTCGGCCAGTTCGCCGTCGAAAGCGGTCAGTTCGACGATGTCGTCCTCGGTAAGGTAGTCGACCTCGTCGACGTAGCTGACGGCGTCCTCGCGGGCGGCAAAGGGAGCGGGATTGACCTGCATCGGGTCGTCGAGACGGTCTCCATCGGTCTCGAGGGCGTAGTACGCGGCTGTTCCATCGATGAGTTCCCGCGAGTTCAGGTCCCTGATCCACAGCCCCGTGATGTCGGCGTCGGTCGCCGCGAACTGGTCCGGGACGGCGTAGTACGTCGTCGCACAGCCGGACGTGCAGAAGAACGCCCGGGTGTTGTCGTCGTGGACGGCCTGTGCGTTCCAGTCCGGGAAGTTTGTGGCCATCATGTCACAGACGGCACACCGTGCATCCTCGGGGACGTCGACCGACGCCTGGGACTCGGTCGCGGTTTCGCTCCCCTCGTGAGCGACGTAACTCGTGCAGTACCCGCTGGGGTCTATCGTCCCCTCGACGATACCGCAGGCACCGACGCCGTCGCCGTTCTTGTCGAGGATGTAGTAGGTACAGCCGGAACACTGCTGGCCGTCCTGTGGCTCGGACTGGTAGTTCACGGTACTCTGCGTCGAGAGGGTCGAGGGGTCGCGTTGTTGGCCGTTCAGACTCGTCGCCGTCCGGTACTGCTCGGGCACCCCGCCACTCGACGTCGCGGTCGAGGTCCGGTCACCGCCGCCCGAACAGCCCGCCAGAGCGGCGGCGGACCCGCTTCCCATCAGTGCGAGCATCGTCCGTCTGTCCAGTGTCGGGATAGTCCCTCGTGCCATATCTCGATGTCCGGACGCGCTAATCAAATGCGGTCTGGTACGACCGTCGTACCGTTTCGAAAACCCCACCATACCGCTTACCTCCGGCAGTTAGAAAGAATGACCCATGCAGCGACGGGCCTTCCTCACAGGCAGTCTTGGCGTCGCCGCTGCGAGTGCCGGTTGTCTCACGGCTGCACTCAGAGGCGACGACGGCGGCGAAACAGTGCTCGCCCCACAGGCCGACCAGCAACACGACGGTGGGAGCCTCCCGTATCCGACGTACGGAGAGCCGTTGCCGTCGTTCACCGTCCCCGACCCGTTGGCCGACGAACTGGTCGCGAGCGACGACGTCGACGGCACGCTGGTAGTAACCGCCTTCTTTACCACCTGTCCCGCCGAGTGCGTCCAGCTCATCGGCCAGCTGGCTGGCGTCCAACACGGCACCATCGAGCGGGGCATCGATGGGGAGGTGACTTTCCTCGCGGTCACGTTCGACCCCAGCCGTGACGACGCACAGGCCCTCCGGGAGTACGGACAGCAGATGAACGTCGACCTGTCGGCGGGGAACTGGCGGTTCCTCCGGCCGGACTCCCCGGAGCGCGCCGAAACCGTCGTTGAGGGGAAGCTCGGCGTGACCTTCGACCGTATCGACGCCAAGACGTCCGAACGGTTGGAGGGATACGACTTCCGGCACCTCTCGCTTACATTCCTTCGGAACCCGGGCGGCACCGTCGAGCGGGCCTACCGGACCGAGCGGCCCGACCACCAGCGCGTGCTCTCGGACATCAAGACGGTCGTTGAGGCGACCAGCTGACGATGCAGTCCTGTACACCTGCCAATCCGCTGCTTGGCACGGAGACGCTCGGATTGCCGGTACTGGTACTCGTCGGCCTGCTCGGCGGGGCCCACTGTATCGGAATGTGCGGGCCGCTGGTCGCGATGTACGCCGACCGGATGGACGAGGGCCGGCGCGATGACGTCCTGTCGTTCCGGGAGATTCGCCAGCATGCGATGTTCAACCTCGGACGGACGGCCACCTACACGCTTCTGGGTGGGCTGTTCGGGCTTGCGGGCCAGCTCACCTTCGTCAGCGTCCGGGAGGTAACTCTCGTCGCGACGGAAGTCAGGGCGGTGACGGGTATCGTCGTGGGTCTCGTCGTCGCCGTCGTTGGTGTCGGCTACGTTACCGGCAACGGTGTGCGAACCGTACCGATTTCAGGCCTCGACCGAGTAACGAGCCGGCTACGGAATGCCATGCTCCAGCGAGTCGACGAGTGGGTCGGCGACTACCGCATCGCCGGCCTCGGTGCCGTTCACGGATTCCTGCCGTGTCCGCTGCTGTACCCGGCGTACCTGTACGCCTTCGTGCAAGGCTCTGCACTTGGTGGGGCGGCAGCACTTGGCGCTCTCGGGCTTGGGACCGTTCCGGCCGTCTTCGTAACCGGGACAGTGTTCGACGGACTGGATATCGGCAGTCGTCAGCGCCTCCACCGTGGCCTCGGTGTCGCCTTCGTCGTGCTCGGCTACATCCCGCTGCAACACGGTCTCGCCGCGCTCGGCATCGCGCTTCCGGCCGTCCCGCTTCCGCACTTCCAGCCCTGGTGATCGGGCGCTGGCCGGCCCGGACTGTCGGTCTCAGTCTTCGAGTCCGAAATCGGCCAGCGAGTGCGTGTGGTGCCACACCGCGACAACCTCGTCCGTGTCGAATGTGAGGACGCCGTCCGTCAGCTGGATTCGGACGGTTCCGTCCGTTATCTCCGTGTCGTGCAGATGCATCTCCAGGGGATCATCGAACTCAGACACCGCGAGTATCAGTTCACCTTTCTCTTCGAGCTTCGACTGCAGTTCGTCGGTTTCGACTACCATTGCATCTGTGCTTGGATGGAATGTAGTAAAGGACCCTTTCTATTTGCAAAATACAATTTTTAATGAAGAGTTTTATATTCTTAATTCTCATACGAGTCTGGCAACGGCCTCCCTGAGTGACAGTCCTTCCCCGACGACGCCGCGCCGGTAGTGCAGGTAGACGACGCCCACGGCGGCTGGAGGATGTACGCCAGCGCGATGGGCAGGACGGCTCCGTTCGGCAGCGTCCCGGCGGCGACGACGATTGCCACAGCTATCGAGAGATTCCGCATGCTCGTGACATAAACCAGTGGCACCCGTTGTTCGTCGCCGAGGAAGACGCTCCCGAGGGCCGACCCGACGACCAGCACGGCGGCGTAAAACACGACGAGCGGGACGATAAGCCTGGCAGACGTAACTGGATCGGCGAGGATCGCCCTCGACCGCATCGTCATCGCGATGAATACGATGAGCATGACGCCGACGGAGCTAAGTCCGCCGAAGGTGGGTTTCAGCTGGCGGAACCCTTCCGGACCGTACCGACAGTGGAGGAGCCGCCGGGTGAGGTTCCCGGTCACCATCGGTACGACGACGACCTGTGCGAGCTAGCGGTACAGCGCCGTCGGCTCGGACCCGACACTTCCTGGTATCATCACTGACAGGTACACCGGGAGTATCGCGACCGCGGCAAGCAGGTTCACCGCCATGGCGACCAGTGCTGACTCCAGGTCGCCGTCGGCCAGCCAGGTCCAGGCTGCGGTCATCCCGGAGGTCGGGATGAGTGCGGCGAAGCAGAGCTCGATGGATCACTCGGCGTTACCGGCAAAAAAGGCCCGTGGGAGCAGGACGGCCAGCAGCGGGGTGGGCAAGAAGTTCACCACCAGATTAAGCCCCACCGGCCGACCGTGTGTCCGCAGGTTACGTATCTCGTCGAGGTCGATATTGATCATCATCGGATATATCATCAGGAACAACACCGGCATGATGGCTGTCTGTAACAGCCCGCGGGTACTCTTGCCGGCCACCTGCCAATAGGCGAGGCCAGTGACTAGCGCGCCGATGACGACGTAGATAAGATTGGCTTTCAGCGTCTCGAGGTGTCTCCGTATCATGATTATATGGCGGTGTCTCGCCCTGTGTCACCGGTGGATGGCCCGGAACCACAGCGACTGACGCCGTACGTTCGGGGTCCGACTGCCAGTATAAGATTGTTCAGCTGGCACAATACAAAGAGCTCCCAGCCGGCCGTTGGCGTGTGACAACTTCAACTACATATCGGCCTACCGCGTTCTCCCGGACATGCCAGAGACACAGTCGCACTCGACCGGTGGACGAATGAGCTCGCTGGCCACACTCGAACAGGGAATTGTCGTGCTCGTGGTCATTACTGCGTTCACACACATCTACCCCGGGGTCGTCGAGGGCGCGCCACCGCTCGTGCTCGCCGGTCTGGGATTTCTCGGCGGGGCGGCGCTGTACCTTCGAGGCGTTCGCAGACGTGAACTCGCCCTCGCGGCGATCCCGTACACGGCCGTCCAGATACCGATGTGGCTCTTCATAAAAGCAGGCAACTACACGCTCGTCGGTTACGTCGACAAGGCCGTCCAAGTGGTACTGATCGGGGCACTGCTTGTCTTCGTTTTCGGCCGTAGCCGCGACTGACCCGCTGTACGCTCGCTTAGACGTAGCGAGGCATGGACAACCGATTGTTTTCCATAGTCTTGGAATTTCCACACACTATTAAATGATCTCCTTGCCTACATACAGACGAGAAGCCATGACCACCAATCAGAGTCAATCTGAGGCAGATACGACCGTCGACGCCAGGGGTGCGACGTGTCCGGGTCCGCTGATGGATCTCATCTCCGAGGTTCGGGCCGTCGATACCGGTACTGTCATCGCCCTGCTGAGCGACGCCGAGAAGTCGCCGACCGAGGTTGAGGAGTGGGCCGAGAAGTCCGGCAACGAGGTCACCGATGTCGTAGACCAGGGCGACCACAACAGGATTCACGTGAGGAAGCTATGACTGAACACATCGCAATCGTCGGCGGCGGCACCGGTGGCACCGTACTTGCAAACACCCTAGCGGAGAAACTCGGTGCGGAAATAGCCGCTGACAAAGTCGAAATCACGCTGTTCAACGACGGTGAAGACCACGTCTACAAGCCAGTGTGGCTCTACGTGGCCTTCGGCCAGCGTGAACCCGCGGACGGCCGACGACCCCTCCGAGAGGTCGTCGACGAGCGCGTCACCATCAGGCACGACTACGTCGTGGACATCGACTACGACCGGAAGGAACTCGAACTCGTCGATGCCATAGACCCAGCGCCGTACGACAAACTCGTCGTCGCAACGGGGGCCCAGCTCGACCCTGAACGGGTCCCGGGCCTCGCCGATGGGAGCCACCACTTCTACGGCGAAGACGGTGCACAGGCCCTCCGTGACGAGCTCCTGACGATGGACGGCGGGCACATCGTGTTGAGCGTCGTCGGGACGCCACACATGTGTCCGGCGGCGCCGCTGGAGTTCACGTTCATGGTCGACGACTGGCTCCGAGAACGTGGTCGCCGGGACGAGTTCGACATCACTTACACCTATCCTATCATGCGGGTCCACGGGAACGAACACATCGCCGAGTGGGCCGACCCGCGACTCCGAGAGCGCGATATCGGCGTCGAGACGGTGTTCAACGCCGAGGCCGTCGATCCCAAGTCCGAGACCATCACGTCGATGGAAGGGACGAAGCTGGAGTACGACCTCCTCGTCGCCATCCCGCCACACACCGGCAGCGACTTCGTCGAGTCGGCCGGCCTCGGCGACGGTGGCTGGGTCGACGTCGACCAGCACACGCTCGAAGCGACCGGCTTCGAGGATGTCTACGCCATCGGTGACGCCGCCCAGACCGGGGTTCCGAAGGCCGGGAGCGCGGCCCACTATCAGGCCAACGTCGTCGCCCAGCGCCTCGCGAGCGAGGTCCGCGGCCAGCCGGCGGCGGCCGTCTACGGCGGCAAGACCATCTGTTTCATCGAGACTGGGATGGATGACGCGACCTTCGTCGAGTTCGACTACGAGCGACCGCCGGAACCCAGCGAACCGACCCAAGCCATGCACTGGTCGAAGCTCGCCTACAACGAGTCGTACTGGCTCACTGCCCGGGGGCTGCTCTGAGGTGCCGACCGATGAGTGAACAACAGCCCTCGCCCGACGAGCCGCCGGTGGAACTGAGCGCCGCCATCAAGGAGAACCCCGAGGCCTTTGCCACGTTCGTCCGGAACCTCGATACGGTCAACGAACTGGTTGAGGTAGCCGAACTCGGTACCGCCGCGATGGACGACGAAATGGTCGCCGAACTGGCCCGGACCGGCGAACGGCTTACCGAGTCCGCCGACGCCGTCGCGACCGACGAGACCGTCTCGCTCGCGACCGTCGTCGGCCAGAACGGGGAGACGCTTGGCGAGGCCATCGAAACGCTCGCTCGGCTCCAGCGCAGCGGTGCACTTGATGACGTGGTCGAACTGGCCGAACTGGCGTCGCTGGCCAAGTCGGCCCTCAACGACGAGACGGTGGTCTCGCTTGCCGGGACCGGCGGGTCGCTGGGCGAACTGGCAGACACCGCGGCGAAAGACGACACCCGAGGCGCGCTGCAGACCGTCCTCGGCGCGCTCGGCGACGCGGACGCCAACGGGCCCGTCGGCCTCGGAGACGTCTGGGCAGGGATTCGCGACGGGGAGTTCCTTGCGGGCGCCCGGTACGCGCTCTCGATAGCCAAATCGCTCGGCCACGCGGTCCAGAACCGCTGAGGGGCGACTCCTCTTGACTCCCGTCGAGATCGTGGTACCGGCGTACGACGAAGCGGGTCGAATCGGCCCGACAGTAGCATCGCTAACCGATCGCTTCGACGTGTTCGTCGTCGACGACGGCTCGACCGACGGGACGGTTCGCGAGGCACGGGATGCTGGGGCACGCGTCGTCGAACAGCCGACCAACCGTGGCTACGTCGAAGCGCTCAAGCGAGGGTCTCGCGAGAGTGAGGCCGAAGTGCTCGTCACGTTCGACGCTGACGGCGAGCACCGCCCGGCCCTCGGCACACCCTCTCAACCGCCTCGCACGACTCCGGGTCGACGTGACCGACTCGGGAACCGGACTGCGGGCGCTCCGTCGGGAACTTGCCATGCAGTTGGACCTCGACACGGTGTGTACCTGCGGGACGTTCGTGCTCGAAGCGGCCGACGAGGGTGCGGGCATCGGCGAAGTCCCGATTACCACGCGGGAAGTGCAGAAACCGCGCGGTACCGCGTGGGTACACGGTTTCCAGCTGTGGCACGTCCTCAGATACCTGCTGCGTGACTAGTGTAACGGCTCTTACCGAAAACAGTTCTCTCTGGTCTCTATCAGGTAGCAGCGTGCGAGATGGACAGCACGTATGTAGTGACCATATTTATTCATCAGCTAGCGGTTATATATTAGCATGGCCACTGAGTGGGACAGCTTTTCGACGGGACTCAAAGAACGGCTACTGTTAATTGTGGTACAATTGGTGGTTCTAATCGCTCTCGCTGGCGGTTTCGCGTATATTGCTGCGTACACTTGATTCGGCCAATGCCGACGAATACTGTCTCACATCGGAATCGAACCCGCCCGTTCACCGGGTGTCGACCGAACAGGTGTCGACACCCAGGAGACCGTACAGGCCACAGAACCCGGTGAAGCCGGTGGCCAGCAGTATCACCGAGCCGACCCCGAGCACGGGCGCGAGTATCGCCGGCAGCGGAACGGCACTGGCGAGGATACCTAGCGAGAAGAGTCCCGCGAGGGCACCGAGCAGGATTCTGGCAGTCTTGTCCGTCGAACCGACGTTTCGTTCCATACTGTACAGTTGATCGCCCGGGCACAATAGCGCTTCGATTGTACAATACAAACAATAAAGGTCGCCGTCTGACTCGGGATGGTAGGGCCGCCACCCACACTCGGCCATGTCCGTCGCGCGCGTTCGGGTGACACTATGACCACGAGCAGTGCCGTCAGCCGTGGTGGCACGACGACAGTATCAGGCGTAGCTCTCGATGAGCGAGCGGAGTCGTGGTTCCTGTTGCATCCCCACCAGGTGCTCGACCGGCTCCCTGTCGGCGAACAGCAACAGTGTCGGCATGCTACGGATGCCGTACTGGACGGCCGGCTGTTGGTTCGCGTCGATGTCGACTTTCGCCACCGTCGCGTCGGTGCCGGCCGCGACGCGCTCGACGACGGGTTCGAGTTGCTTGCACGGGTCACACCAGTCGGCGTAGAAGTCCACGAGGACGACCCCGTCGCCGACGGTCTCCTGCAGTTCCTCCGCGCCGCCGACGTGGACCAGTTCGCTCGGCGACGCGTCGGCGGATGCGTCCTCGTCCGTCCGCCGTTCCCCGTTCCGAATTTCCTCTAGTTTCTGCTTTCGAATCTCCTCCAGTTCGTCGGTCATCACCAGTACGAACGCACTCGTCTGGTCTATCTGTTTTGCACGAATTGTACAACAATGGCTGCCACGACGACCCAGTAGGTGTCGAAACTGTTTCGACGGTGACTCCCAAAATAACGGGGAGAAGTATGCTTCAACTGACCGGTACCTGGCTTGGGCAGGGCCAGGCGACGGCCCTGCTCGTGGTCATCGGGCTCGCAACGCTGGGGACCGCGGCGCTCTTTCTGGTCGCCACCGCCGGTGCGCTCCGCCGGAAGAGCCAGCCGTACCTGCTGTTGACGGTTGCCATCGGTCTACTCGTCGTCCGGTCGTTCGTCGGCATCGGCACCGTCTTCGGCGCTGTCCCGATGCCGATCCACCATCTCGCTGGCCACGGCGTCGACCTCTCGATTGCCCTGCTGGTGCTGGCGGCTATCTTCCTCGTCGATACCCCGGGCTCCCCGGAGTGACTGGTTTTCGACGACCCCACCAAGAGCCATTTGTCCGTCCTTGCGGTAGGTTCGCGTATGTCAGAACGTACACCTGGCCCAACACGGCGACAGGTGCTTGCCGGCACGGCGACGCTACTGGCGCTTGCAGGGTGTCAGAGCGGCGGTAATACGGCTGAGCCGGTCACCATCGCAGCGGACGACAACTGCGACCAGTGCGGGATGGTCATATCGGAGCATCCCGGGCCGGTCGGCCAGACCTACTACCGGGACAACACACCGACCGCTCAGGACGCACCGGCCCGCTTCTGTAGCACGACCTGTACCTACCGTCACCGGTTCGCCAAAGAACAGCAGGGATGGACACCGACGACAACTTATCTCACCGACTACAGTGCCGTCGACTACGACCTCCGGACCGAGGGCATGGCCACCGTGCTTTCACATCACCTCGGCGCGTCTGCGTTCGCCCCGTTGTCGGCCCTGACCGTCGTCGCCAACTCGGACGTGGAGGGCGCGATGGGCACCGCTATCGTCCCCTTCGGCGATAGCGGCGACGCCGAGTCGTTCGTCAAGGAGTACGGCGGCCAGACGCTCCCCGCCGAGGACATCCAGCGCGAACTGGTCAGCAGCGGTTGACCGGGTATTCCTGCCAACTGAGAACGGGCAACGGGCTGTTTTTACCTGAATTGAGGCGCTAAGGCCCCTTCCTCAAGGAGCGACCGAAGGGAGCGAGTAGAGAGGGGATACAGCGCCGCACAGTTCTCATAAACAATTCGGTGGCAGGCCCACAGGCCCACCGCCACGTTTATGTTGAAACGAAGTATAAACATGGTTGATGGACAGTCACGAGATAGAAGGCCACGAGGTCATCACCGGGACGGTAAAAGCGACTGGTAACGGCGCTCACGTCCTCGTTCCGAAGGACTGGCGTGGCGCGGATGTGAAAATCGTCCGGACAAGCGAAGCCACTGACGAATAGCCCAACAGATGAACTACAACTACAGGTATCGGCTTCGTCCGTCCGACGCTCTCGAAGACCAGTTAGCGTGGACTGTCGATACCTGTAGACAGGTCTACAACCACTTCCTCTACCGACTCAATCGACACGACGATACCTTGGCATACTCCGAGCAAAAACGGCTTCCCGACCTCAAGAAGTGGTGGACCGACCTGAAGGACGTTCACTCGAAGGTTCTCCAGAAAGTCGTTCAACGGCTGTACGACAACCTCACCACGCTCCGTGGCCGCAAGGAGAACGGCCACCACGTCGGGACGCTCAACTGGAAGGTACCCGGCGAGTACCGCAGTTTCACCTACAGTCAATCCGGCTTCAAGCTCAAAAACACGAGCGGTCGAACGCGACTGTGGCTCTCGAAACTCGGTGAAATCCCGCTCACCTTCCACCGTGACCTGCCCGACAACGTTGATATTAAGACCGTCACAATCAAGCAGGAACCGACCGGGAAGTGGTACGCCGTCCTCGGCATCGAAACGCCTGACTCTCCACCGGCGAAGCCCGAGAATCCCGAGAAGTGCGTCGGCATCGACGTGGGAATTCTCAAGTACGCTCACGACACCGACGGAACTGCCGTCGAATCGCCAGACATCGCAACCGAACGCGAGCGGCTGGAACACGCACAGGGGGAACTATCGCGGAAGGAACACGGGTCAGAAAATTGGGAGAAACAGCGGAAGATTGTAGCCGAACGCCACGCCGACCTCAAGCGAAAGCGTCGTGATTTCCTCCACAAACTGTCGAACTACTACGCCACCGAGTACGACTTGGTGGCCGTAGAGGACTTGGACGCGAAAGGCTTGGTCGAACTGCCGGGCAACTCGCGCAACCGGGCAGGCGCGGCGTGGGGAACGTTCCTGCGGATGCTCAAATACAAGTGCGAACGCGAAGGCACGCATTTCGTCGCCGTGAACCCGAGCGGGACGACCAAGGAGTGCGCGTCGTGCGGCGTTTCGACGGACAAGCCGTTGTGGGTCCGTGAACACTCCTGTCCAGCCTGCGGATTCGAGGCAGACAGGGACGCGAACGCGGCATGGAACATCCTTTCTCGCGGCCTCGAAGATGTAGGAGTGGGATACTCCGAATCAACGCCTGTGGAGACTGCGCTCCCTGTGGATACCAATTCGGTGTCTGCAAAGCGCGTCGTTGAAGCAGGAAGCCCTACCCTCAAGGAACGAGCCGCGTCAGCGGCGAGTGAGTAGGGTAGGGTAGTTCACTGTGGGATATCAGGTCGAACTACCCAATGGCGACGGTCAGACAGCGCGTGCACGACTACGTTCGGGCCAACCCGTGGTCCACTTCAGCGCGCTCAAAGAGGAGCTGAATATCGCGACGGGGGCAGGCCCAGTACCACCTCCGGAAGCTCAACCCGGCCGGTGACATCGTCGCGGAAGAGATCCGGGGCCAGACACACTACTTCGACCGGTCCTACGACCCGTGGGAGCGCCGCGTCCTCCCGTTCGTTCGGCGCGAAACGGCCCGCGCACTGCTCGGGCACCTGCTGGAGGACGGCCCGCTGGGCGCGGCCGAGCTGAGCTGAACCGCAGTACGGTCGCGTGGCACGTCTTGTCGCTCGCCGACGCGAGCATCGTCGAGAAGTCGTACGGCGCTCGTGGACGTGTCGGCGTTAAACTGGTCCGGCCAGCGGAGACACGTCGCCTGCTGGGCGACGTGACCGCCTCGCTTGCAGACCGCCTCGTCGACCGCTTCAGGCTGCTCGTCGACAAAGTGTTGGCCGACGGCAATTAACTCATCGCAGTTGCGCGACGGCCGCCGCGCCCACCAGTGTCGATACCCACCAGCCACCCAGTGCGACGGTGGCGAGCCACCCTGGGACGAACGACGACCGGATCGGGACGGCCACGTACAGCACCTGGTCGAACACGAGCCCGCGGTACGCCCCGGCCGGTGTCACCGAGAGTGCGCCGCCGAGTGACTCGCTGGTCAGGATACCACCGTCCAGCGCCGCGAAGACGGCCACGTCCCCGCCGACGGTGAGCACCAGCAGGCCGGCCAGCGAGAGCACGAGCGCGCGGCTCCGCGAACCGGCAAGCACCGACAGGAGGACCGCCAGCGACAGCGAGACGAGACCGTAGACCAGCGTGATTGCGAGAAACCGGAGGTACAACAGGGGCGAGTCGACCCCTCGGTGGCTCGCGAACACCGTCGTCTCGGGACCGGCCGTCGTGGCCACGTGGACGCCAAGTGCCGCCAGCGGGACGCCGACGACGGCCACGAGTATCACCGCCCGTCCCGCGTACGTGCCGCCGACGTACCCCCATATCGGGAGCGGGTACGTCTCCAGTACATCGAGTTCGCCCCGCGAGATCGGGTCCGAGAGCGCCCGGTAGCCAATGGCGAAGGCGACGGCGGGCACGAGCAGCTCCACGACGACGAGCACGTCGACCACCGTCGGCACGTATCCGCCCGTGGGTCCGCCGCCGGCGATAGCGACGCCGAAGACGGCGACGACCGTCACGAGCCCCAGCGCCAAGTAGCTCCGCGAGCGGGCCGCCGCCCTGACCTCACGAGCGAACACATGCCAGACGCGGTCGGCCGTCGTCATCGGTCGCCCCCCGCGGTGACGACGCCCGTCTCGCCGGCGAGCAGCGACGTGAACGTCTCGTGTAACGGGCCGCCGGTCCGCTCCCGCAGTTCGGCCGGGCTGCCGGTGGTGTGGAGCCGCCCGGCTTCGAGGACGGCCAGTCGGTCGGCAGTCCGCTCGACCAACGGGAGTTCGTGTGAGCTCAACACCACGGCCCGGCCCTCCGCGGCAATGGACTCGACGACCTCGAATATCCGATCGCTCATCGCCGGGTCGAGCCCGCTGGCCGGTTCGTCGAGCACCATCACGGGCGGGTCGCCGGCCAGCGCCTGCGCGATACCCAGCAGCCGCGTCATCCCGCCCGAGAGCCCGGTGACCGGGCGGTCGGCCACGGCTCCCAGCCCGACCGACTCCAGCAGCCGGTCCGGGTCGTCGTCGACGAGCCCGGCGTAGAAGTCAGCCGTCTCGGCGACCGTAAAGCCCGGGCGAAACGTCGGCCGCTGTGGCAGGTAACCAAATCGTCTGACGGCTTCGGGGCCGTGGTAAGAGACAGAGCCCAGCGTGGGCCGTTCGACACCTAACAGGAGTTCAAGCAGGGTCGTCTTCCCCGAGCCGTTCGGGCCGATGAGCCCCGTCACGGCGTTGCCAGGAATGTCGAGGGTGACCTCGTCCACGGCCGTCACGTCACCGTAGGACTTGGTCAGGTCGTCGGTCGACAGATACGGCTCGGTCGTCACGGCGGTACCTCCGTCGTGGTTCCGTTTCGTACCATGGTGAGTGTGTCGGGGTTGGCAGGTTCGGCCAGCGGTGCGGTGTCGACGATGCTCCCGCGGCGGAACCCAGGCGTCGTCCCGCGCAGCGCCCGCAACGCGCGGACACTCGGGGCCGAGCGAAGCACCACCGCGGCGTTGGTGTGGTGGAGCTGCCCGTCGACGGTGTCGGTCGGTGAGTACGGCTGGGTCAGTGTCGACCCATCGTCCGCCGAGAGGTCGTAAGCACCGCTCCAGTAGTTCCCCCGGCCGTCGTCAGTGTACCGCCGCAACGGCCCGGGGCCGGAGACGGCGTGCTGGTCGTTCGCCACGAAGTCGTTCTCGGTGACGGTGTTCGACGGTAGGACCGTGGCGGCGGTGATACCGATGTCGTTCCCGTAGACGACGTTGTGTTCGTACAGCGACCGCCCGGCGTTGGCCGACAGCGCCCGCGTGGTGTTGGCCATGACGTTGTGGCCGATGTAGCTCCGACTGCCGGCCATCATGATACCGCTCCCGGCGTTCCGTACGTCGTTGCCGACGACGGCGTTGCTCTCGGGGTTCGTCATGACGACGACGCCGGCGTACTCCGGTCCCCGGGCGACGTTGTCGGCGACCAGCGTTGAGGAAGTGTACATCAGGTGGACCCCGAAGCGGTCGTTGAGGAAGGTGTTCTCGCGGACGACGGTCCCGTCGGCCCGGTGGAGATAGATGCCGTCGCGTCCGCCGCGGAACGTACTGTGCTGGACGACGACGTCGGCGTGCATCCCGACGACGCCCATGAAGCCATCCTGCCAGTCTGCAGTTCCGTTGACGGTAACGTTCTCGACGACGGCGTCCGATGTCCGTCTGAGTACGAACCCGCTCGATCGTGTCTCGACAGTGACGTTCGCCACGTACAACTGAGAGGCGTTGTGAGCGGTGACAGCCGCGTCGCTGTTGCCGTAGGCCGCTGTCACGGTCGCGTCCCACGCCGAGCCGTTCATAGCCGAGCGGTTGCCGGTGGTCTGGTTCCCGACACCAGTGATGGCCATGTCGGTGATGGCCACGCGGTCGGCCATCACCGCAACGACGGTACCGTTGCCGCCGCCGTCGAGCGTGGCGTTCCGCCCGCGGAGCGTCAGTGGCTCGTCGATGCTCACCTGCTCGCGGTAGGTGCCGTTGGGAACGACGACGGTGGTGTTGGGTGGGGCCTCGTCGACGGCTGCCTGCACCGTCGGGGCGTCTTCACCGACCACGACCGAGACCGGCCGAGCGTCAAGTGCTCGTGCGGCCCGGACAGTCGCGTTGGCCGTCACCTGCCGATCGTCGACCTGCTGTCGGATGGTGGCGGCCCCGTCTTCCTCGAACGAGTGGGACCGGACCGTCGCCCAGTCGACGACCCCGCCGCCACAGCTGTCGGCGAACACGTCGGCGGCGTCGCGGTTTCCGAACGGCACCACAGCGAGACCCGAGGGAGTCCGTGCGCTCCCGTTGACGACGTAGTGGGCCTCGCTCGCGCCCACCCACCTCGGCGACGAGTCAGTCCGAAGCGTCCCGTTCTCGCCACAGCGAGCCCCCGTGTCGCTGTAGTCGGTGACGTACACCGTGAGCGGGTAGCCGAACTGCTGTTCGTGGCCCGGCTCTGTCAGCGCCGCCACCGTCCGGTCGAGGCCGACGTAGCCGACGACGTAGCGGTACTGCGAGTAGAACACCTGCGCTCGGGGAATAGTGATATCACGGTTGAGCGCGCGCTGCTCGTCGGCCATTGTGATACCGCGCTGGACGGTCCGGTCGAACGGGACGGGGCCGGGACGCTCGCTGCTGAGGTCGACCACGAACGCAGCTCCGAACACGACGACGGCGAGGAGGACGGTGAGTGCGGTCACCGTCTGCCAGAGCGACAGTCTCGAGCCCATCTCGCCTCTGACTACGGGACCCCGGGCAAAACACCGTCTGGTTCGGTCGTCGAAACGTCGTGTGTCAACGTCCGTCTAGTATGTTCGACGAACCGTTACGAGAGTCCCACCAGACCGCTTTTCCGCGTGATTCGCCAATTATGACCGATGCGACGCCGACAGCTACTCAAGGGGGTTACAGCGGTCGGGACAGCGTCGGTCGCCGGCTGTCTCTCGGAGTCGAACGTCGTCCTGAACGCGCCGGCCGACCGCCAGTTCGACAGCGAGGATCTCCCGTACCCCGCCCACGGGCAGGCGTTTCCGCATTTCTCGCTCCCGAACCCGCTCTCGGACGAGACGATCGGGACCGAACAGCTGGACGAGACGCTGCTGGTCACCGGCTTCTTTGCGACCTGTCCGGCCGAATGTGTCCAGCTCATCGGCCAGCTGGTCGGTGTCCAGCACGGGGTCGTCGAGGAGGGGCTGGCCGATTCGGTCCGATTTCTGGCCATCACCTTCGACCCGGAACGGGACGACACCGAGGCGCTCCGGGAGTACGCCGACCGGATGGGTGTCGACCGCGACGCCGGCAACTGGGAGTTCCTCCGTCCTCCCGACCCGGCGGCGGCAGAGCGCGTCGTCGACGAGCAACTCGGCATCACGTACGAGCGCGTCAGCGAGAGCAGCAGGGTCGATGGGTACGACTTCAATCACCTCTCGCTGACCTTCCTCATCAACCCCGAGGGGTACGTCGAGCGCGCCTACCGTACCTCCCAGCCGGACGCCGAGCAGGTGCTCGCGGACACCCGAACGGTCGTCCAGCGCTCGGGGTGACCGGTATGCGTCGTCGCCACCTCCTCGCCGCCATCGGCGGGACCGCCGCCGTGGGCACGGGAACTCTCTACGTCCGACCGTGGCGGTCAGGGAACGAGAGCGCTGCGCCGGTCACCGTCGAGACGCTCGACGCACCCGGTAGCGACGCGGGGACGGTCACCGTGCCGCCGGCCGACGGCCCGCTGGTGCTAGAGTTCTTCGCCACGACCTGTTCGACGTGTGCCGACCAGATGGCGGTGCTCGCGGACGCGTATCGCCGCGCGGACGACTCGGTCCCGTTCCTGTCGGTGACGAGCGAACCGGTCGGCCTCTCGGTCAGCCGGGCTGACGTGCGCGAGTGGTGGCGGACCCACGACGGGGGTTGGCCCGTCGGCCTCGACGACGGGACGGCGCTCGCCCAGCGGTACGACGCGACGCGGGTGCCGACGACGCTCGTGCTCGACGAGGGGATCGCGTGGCGACACACCGGCCCCTTCGACGTCGACGCTCTCCTTGCGGCTATCCGGGCGGTGACCGACGGATGAGCCCGGGCGTGACGCTCGCGTTCGCGTTCGGCGCTGGGTTGACGACGTTCGCTGCCCCCTGTGTGTTTCCGTTGCTCCCGGGCTACGTCGGCTACTACGCCGACCAGCATGGCGGCCGGGGAACGACGCGACCACTACAACAGGGACTGGCGGCGGCCGCGGGCGTGCTCGTCGTCTTCGCGGCGCTGACGGCCGCCGTCTACATCCTCGACAGCCGCGTAGTGTCGTCGCTCGACGGACTGGAACCCGTGGCAGGCGGCCTTCTGATAGTGCTCGGTGCCGTCACGCTTACCGGCTACGCGCCATCGATACACGTCGCGCTCCCGGAGCACCGAGACACGTCGCTGGGTCTGTTCCTCTTCGGTGGCGTCTACGCCGTCGCCGCCGCGGGGTGTACCGTGCCGATACTGCTGGCGGTGGTCGCACAGGCGTTCGCGGTGGCACCGCTCCCGGGTGCCGTGGTTCTCTCGATGTACGCGGTGGGCGTGGCGCTCCCGATGGTCGTGGCCACCGTCGCCGTGGGGTACGGGTCCGACATGCTAACCGGCGGCGCGGGCGTCTCCGGCTCCACGCTCACGCGTGTCGCGGGGGGTATCATGCTGGTCGCGGGTGCGGTACAGGTGCTGGCTGGGCTACCGCTCGAACTGTTGTAATTCTGTGCCGACCGACGGGCGTCGACGCGTCGACAATCGTGATACTGTCAGCCGCAGTCGGTTGCAGGCCTACCTACTGGGCCGTCGCCACGAGGAGGAATGTCTCGGGGCGGTCGGCCTCGAACTCGATGGTAAAGCTGCCATCTTCGAGCGTGGTGACCGCCTCCGCCAGCGAGTACCGTTCGGACGATGGCGGGCCGCGCTCACCCTCCCCGTCGGCTGTCCAGTCGGCGACGACGAGTCGGCCGCCCGGCCGGAGGACACGGTGAATCTCCTCGATGGCCTCGGCCGTCGCGAACTCGTGGTAGGTCATCGTCGAGAAGGCCCGGTCGACGCTGTCAGTATCGAGGGGCATTTCGTC
Source organism: Haloarcula halophila (assembly GCF_029278565.1). NCBI lineage: Archaea > Methanobacteriati > Methanobacteriota > Halobacteria > Halobacteriales > Haloarculaceae > Haloarcula > Haloarcula halophila. Next base: position 114,941 of record NZ_CP119561.1, read on the forward strand.
GACCGGAGCGGTCACGAGGTCGACGTTCTCGGGGACCCCCTTCTCGCGGTAGAACTCGTGCATCTCCGGCTGCAGGTCGACGGCGTACACCTGGCCGGCGTCGGGGGCGATGTCGTCCGTGTAGAACCCGGTGCCGCTTCCCAGGTCAACCACGGTGTCGCCGGGGGTACAGTCGAGCGCCCAGCGCAGTTCCTCCGTGGAGAGGACACAGTAGCGCCGCGCGGGAGCTTCGAGATCGCCCGCACGGTCGGCATCGAAGGTGTGGTGCCGCATCGTTACAGGTTGTCGAAGGCTTCGTCTACTAGCTCGCCGGTGTCGGCCAGGATATCCGCCATCGCCTCGCTGTCCGGAGCCATCCCGACGAGACGGGCGATACGCATGATGCTGATGTGGTACACTTTCTGGATACCCGGTTCTTCCTCCCAGACGACGACGTTACATGGCATCAGCGCCCCGATTCGCCCGTCGCTGACGTCGAGCGCCCGGCCGGCGACCGCCGGGTTACACGCCCCCAGGATATAGTATGGGTCTCGGTCGGCGTCGATCTTCTCGTTGAGCATCTCCGAGGGAGAGAACTCCGTCGTCATCCCGAAGCCGGCGTCCTCAAACACCTCGCGGACGTGGTCGACGGCCGCTTCGTGGTCCATCTCCAGCGTCGTCTGAACTTCCCCGATTTCCTCCGGGTCGAACTGCTGTGGGTCGATAGGTAGCGACATTCGTGTACTAAATTGTAACTGGCGTGCAAAACTCTTCTGTATCTACTGTGGGCATCCACCGATGCTGCGGCGAAGTGGGGCTACCGTTAGTCCCACAAGAAGCCCTCAGTGGTCGGCCCGCGGGAGGCTGATAACGAACTCGGCACCCTCGTCACTATCAGTCACGTATACGTCGCCACCGTACCGGTCGACGAGTGTATCGACCAGATACAGGCCCAGCCCAGTGCCGGAACTCTCTAGTCCCTTCTCACCGCGCCCGAATATCTCGTCTTTCCGGTCATCCGGAACGCCCGGTCCGTTGTCCGCGATGTGGACCGTGACCCATTCGTCAGTGGTCTGTACCCACACGCGAAGCTGTGGGACTGCACTGTCGTTGTGCTGGATACCGTTGGCAAGGATGTTCCGAAAGACCGACGCTAACATGCCGTCAGCGACCACTGCCGTGCTCGGAATCTCTCCATCGACAGTGACGATAGCCTGTGAGTAGGTGCTACGTATCTCGTCTATCTGGGTTTCAAGGGTTGACTTGAGTGGAATCCGATCCGTACCGAACTCCGAGTCGAGCATCGTCTCCGTGAGGTCACGTGCCTGACGAGTGATATCGACGGCATGGTGTCCTTTTGTGACCATCGTCTCGAGATATTCTATCCCATCGTCGTCGACGTGGTCACGGAGCACCTCCGCCATCCCGAGAACTACTTGGAGGTCGTTCCGGATGTCGTGTCTCGTGACGCTGTTCAGGATTTCGAGGTTCTCCGTCTGCTCCCGGAGGGTCTGTTCCTGTCTTCGTTGTTCGGTGATGTCCTCGATGCTGCCCACGATACCCTCTATACCCGTCCGGTCGGCGCTCAGTGGCGCCTTGTGAGTGCGGACATGTCGCTCCTCCCCCTGCAGAGTGATGGTGGCCTCCAACACCTGTTTTTCACCCGTCTCGAGTACTTTGTCGTCGTGTTTTTCACACACCGCTGCGTGTTGTTCGCTTCGCAATTCCTCAGTCCGAGACCCGATTATCTCCTCTCTCGGCTCACCACAGAATGTCTCGAACGCCGTGTTACACCCCAGATAGACGCCGTCCGTGTCCCGGTAGAACATCGGGTGAGGGATGCGGTCGAGGATTGTTGCCAGTCGCGTCTCGGTCTGACGGCGGGTTTCGAGTTCCCGCCGGAACAGTCGCTGCATATCCTCGTCGTCAATATACGTATCTGAACCCACCATCGCCTGGAGATAGGCGAACAATTGTGTCGGTTGACCGCTGGTCGCATCGCGTTCCACGTAATCGACTGCCCCGGCCATCAGAACATCGAACACGACCAGCGGGTCCGTCGTCGGTTCGACGACTGCCACCACCGGTGTCTCGTCCAGTCGGTCGGAAAGAGACTGTACGAGTTGGGCCGGACGCTTGACTGTGGTCGTGTCGACAACAACGACACTGTTGACACCATCCGCGGGAAATGAGTCCACGTTCTCGGCTGTCTCGGCGGTATCGACCGTTACTGTGTCTGGCGTCTCGTTATCTATTTCTGACACGTAGTCAAAATCGGTACCGACGTAGAGTATCTTTTCAAATTTCACAGGACGCTTACACCTTGATTGGTGGGTATTTTGTGTTTGTACGTATCTTAACGCGTTGTTGACTTGGGGCAAGTGGATGTCGAGTCTGTGCCCCGGACTAGCGACCAACCCGGTGCCAGTTGCGGACCAATGCGACACCGAAGGCGAACACGATGGCACCGACCCCAAGCTGTCGACCAACGGTGCCGAACTCGCCGTGCTGAACTGCAACGATTCCTCGTACCATCATGACCGCTGTCACGACCACCACGAGTGCGAGCACCGTCCACCGAATTTCCATACCGGGATAGAGGCGACTGTGCCAGTAAATCGCTCCCTTGTCATACGACAAAACTGGAGCTAAGGCTTCCGCACGGCGACCGTTTTGTTGTACGACAGCCCCGCAGCCACACGGTTTCAAACCATGATCGACCCAGTAATCGCGAGTCGGCTCCAGTTCGCAGTCACGACGATCGTCCACATCATCTTCCCCGTGATGAGCATGGGCCTGGCCCCGTTTCTCATCTACTTCACGTGGAAGGACATCCGGACTGACGAGCCGATATACGAACAGTTGCGTCGCTTCTGGACCAAGATATTCGCCATCTCGTTCGTCGTCGGCACCGTCACGGGTATCGTCCTCGAGTTCGAGTTCGGGACGAACTTCGCAGCTTTCTCGACGGCCGCCGGCGAACTGTTCGGCGGGCCACTGGCCGTCGAGGGGATGATGGCGTTCATGCTGGAGGCGACCTTCCTCGGTGTGTTCGTCTTCGGCCGGGACCGTGTCGGCGACAAACTCTACTTCGTCTCCAGTATCGCTGTCGGCCTCGGGACGTGGTTGTCGGCGGTGTGGATTCTCATCGCCAACTCGTGGATGCAGACCCCGCGTGGCTACGAACTGGTTACGGAGAACGGCCAGACCATCGTCCACCTCACCGACCCGATAGCTGCGTATCTCAACCCCCGCTTTGGTTATATGTACGTCCACATGCAGAACGCGGCCGTCGAGTCGGTCGCACTGTTCATGGCCGGCGTCGGGGCCTACTACGTGTTCCGGCACCACGTCTGGGGCTACCCCGTCGAGAACGTGAACTTCTGGGAGGCAACGCTGAAGATTGGTCTCGTGGCCTTGCTCATCACCGCGCCGCTGCAGGTCCTCCACGGCGACATGTACGGCCGCCACGTCGCCGAGACCCAGCCACAGAAGTTCGCAGCGATGGAGGCCGTCTGGGAAACCGAATCATACGTCCCCGAATACATCGTCGCTGTGCCGACGAGTGTCGACGGCTTCACCGACCCGAGAGCGAAGGAGCTGTTCGGTATCGGGATACCGGGCGGTGCCTCGTGGCTGGCCAGCGGGGGTGATCCGACGGCCGAAATACGCGGCTTGAACGACTTCGAGACCGAAGCCCCACCCGTCGCCATCGTGTTCTGGGCGTTCCGCGCGATGGTCGGGCTCGGCTTCTGGTTCATCCTGCTGGCGCTCTGGGGCGGCTACCGCTGGTACAAGGGACAGCTGCTGGAGGACGGCCTCTTGCATAAGGCGTTGATGGGGTCGTCGCTGCTCGGTATCGTCGCCGTCGAACTCGGCTGGATAGTGACGGAGGTCGGCCGCCAACCGTGGGTCATCCAGGACGTGATGCGCACCAGTGCGGGCGTCTCGCCGGGGCTGACCGGCACCGAGGCGACCATCACACTCGTCGGGTTCGTGGGCGTCTATACGACGCTACTGGGGCTGTACAGCTACGTCGTCTGGCGCATCATCCGCAACGGGCCGCCGGGCGGCGACCAGCTCCGGGTGAACCGCGAGGAGTCGCCGACGACGGGACCGGAGACGCCGGCACCGGGGGTGGCCGACGATGACTAGCGTCGAGTCTCTCGCAGCCGGGCCGCTCTTTGGCCTCCCACTACCGGAGCTGTGGTTCGTCCTCGTATTTACGATGCTGGCCACGTTTCTCTTTCTGGACGGCTTCGACTTCGGGGCCGGCGCGATATTCGCGCTGCTGGAGACGGACGACGAGCGCGAGACGGTGCTGGCGGCCATCGGCCCGTTCTGGGACGGCAATGAGGTGTGGCTGGTCGTCTTCGGCGGGGCGCTGTTCGCCGCGTTCCCGCCGGCCTACGCCGGCCTGTTCAGCCGCCACTACCTGCTGATGTTCGGTATTCTGGGCACGCTCATCCTCCGTGGACTCGCCCCGGAAATGTACGAGCAGCGCCACGACAGCCAGTGGCAGCGTTGGTGGGGGCGGGCGTTCGTCACCGGTAGCGTCCTCGCGCCGTTCCTGCTCGGTGCCTTCGCCGGCAACTGGCTCGTCGGCAGTGGTCGGTCGCTGACACTCGTCGGTCTCGTCGTTGGCGTCACGGTGACGCTGTTGACCGTCGTCTCAGGGGCGGCGTTCCTGCAACTCAAGGGCCGCGAGCGACTGCCCGAGGCAGTGACGACCTACGGGACGGCGGCGACGGTGGGGTACCTACTCGCCGTCGTCGTCACGCTTGGCGTTCTCGCCGTACGGTTGCCTGGCGGCCTCGAAGCGCTGCTGGACCCCGCTATTGTCGCCCTCGTCGTGGCCTCTATCGGGCTGGCGGCGGGGTACGTCGTGGCACTGGGGCGTGAACAGAGCCTGCTGGCGCTCGGGGCGGCAGCGGTGCTGACCTACGGGCTCGTCGCCGTCGTCGCTATACTGATGTACCCCGCTATCGACCCCGCGACGGGAGCGACGGTCCGGGGTACCATCGTCTCGACGCTGCCGCTGAATCTGATGACCATCGGCGCGTCGCTGCTGTTGCCGCTGGTGGCCATCTACTTCGTGGTGCTGTACTCGGCCTTCAGCGGCCCCATCACGCCCGAGGAGGCGTATTGAGGGTGGCGACCGGGACGTGGCTCCTGTCGCGTATCGTCGTCACGTGGGTTGAGGTCATCGCAGTCGGCTTCGTCGGCGCGGCGTTGGGCGGGGCGACGACGGGGCCGCCACAGTTCATCGTCTATCTGGCGACAGTACTGGCCTCCGTCGGCGCGTTGCTCTACAACGTTGACAAACTGATTCAGCGCCGGCTCGCCGAACGCTGATACCCGGTGGTCACCGCACAGTCAGCAAGTTCGACCGGGTTTCGGGGCGCTCGCTCCGAGGACTCGGGCGGGAAGCTTCTCCGTACAGAACCGCAACGTAACACCGCGCTGTCTCGACTGTCGCGGAGTCAACCGCGCATGAGATTCAGCACCTCGTCGGCGACGGTCGACTTGACAGCGAGAACGTAGCCCTCGCCGGGTTCCAGCACGGTATCCGCTCTGGCCAGTTCCGTTCTGTCCGCTGTTGAGATAAGCAAACTCCCCTCGGGAAGCGCGATTTCGTCGAGCCGTCGCCCTGCGACGGGTGCCGATGGCGCGACGGTGACCTCGATGATATCGATCTCGGCAGTCGGATAGACGAGCGTCCGTACGTCCTCCCCGACCAGCATATCCGCCGCGTAGTCGCCGCCGAGATACTCGGGTAGCAGCGTCGCGTCAATCACCTCGTCGTATTCCTGTTCGGTCCCCGTCCTCGCTCTCGCGATGGTCCGAATCGACGGGGCGTACTGCTGGGCCTCCATGCATATCGCGAGGTTCGTACCCGGCTCGTCGGTGAGTGCGGCGATGGCGTCGGCATCGGCCACGTCGGCCTGTTCGAGAATCGACGGGCGCGTGGCGTCGCCGTGGATGACCGGCCCGAGATACGCATCGGCCAACGCCTCGACGCGATCCTCGTCGGACTCTATGAGCAGGACGTCGTGGCCCTGCTCGGAGAGGTTTTCGGCGGTCTGTTTGCCGACGCGGCCGCCACCAGCAACGATGAATCGCTGTGTCCGGCTCATGAATTGATATCGTGTGCGTGTTATTATCAATACCCCGCCCGTTCTATTAGACTGGGAACGTACCATGTCTCTCCCAGGGCCGACGTATCGCGCAGCAGTCCGTAGCCCCACGTCCCCGGTCGGCAGGCGGGTCGTCGCCAGTAGCGAGACGAGACAGCACCGAGCCGAGGCCCCTCATCAGTTCGTCCGCCGCTCCGACAGTGCCGTATTCTCGCGTCTGAGGCCGATTGCGAACAGCAACACCGCGCTCGGGACGAGCAGGAGGGCTCCGAGCGCAGTCACCATGTCGTCGGTCGCCACCCCGAGGGCGATTGCAGCAATAGCGATACCGGCCGTGAACAGCGCGGGGATACAGATACGACAGCCGAGTATCCGCCGTTTCATTTTCTGACCCAACGACATACACACCGGTTGTCGCTACGAACGCGTAGCTGCAGGGTTGTCGTTTGACAACGCCAGTACCGGCCCACCCCGGGCGGTACGCATCTACCCTGTATCGCACCGTAACGGGCGAATAGCTGCCCGAACGTACAGCCACAGTCTCAATCGTAGTCGTCGATCAGCGGCGGGTCGGCCCGGGCCGCGCGGTCGCGCTGGACGCCGTCGTAGAGCGCGTAGCCGCCGCTCAGGCTCGCCGCTTCGATACCGTGCTGTTCGAGGACGCGACCGGCGGCGTAGGATGTCTGCCCCATCTTGCAGTAGGTGACGACCTCGTTGGGCAGTTCGTCGGTCTGGTCCCGGAGAGCGGGCAGTGGAACATTCAGCGCGTCGGGGATGTGACCCTCCGCTGTGCGCATCTCCGGCGGGCGGCAATCGAGTAGCGGCCGATCCTCGCTGTCGAGATCGTGACAGTGTATGAGGTCGACGAGTCCCTCTAAGACGTTCTCTGCGGCCATCCCGGCCATGTTGACCGGGTCCTTGGCTGAGGAGTACGGCGGCGCGTACGTAAGGTCCAGCTGTGCAAGCTCCGACACCGTGGCCCCGTTCTGCATCGCCGTCGCTACCACGTCGATTCGTTTGTCGACGCCGTCGCGACCCACGCTCTGGGCACCCAGAACAGTCCCGTCGGTTGGGTCGAACAGAAGCTTCAGCCAGAACCGCTCGGCGGCGGGGTAGTATTCCGCGTGGTTCGGCGGGTAGACATACACTTTCTCCAGTTCCTCGCCGTCACCGATACTCGCTTCGGTCTCGCCGATGGCACCCACCGTTAGGTCGAACACCTTTGCGACCGCGGTGTCGTATACCGGGTCGAGGTGGTCTTCCCGCCCAGCGAGAACGGTGCCCAGCACGCGACCCTGTCGGTTGGCCGGACCACCCAGCGGAACCCACGCGTGCTCGCCACCGACAGCCGGAACCGCCGCTGCGTCGCCGAGCGCGTACACGTCCGGCGCGGACGTGCGCAATTGATCGCCGACACGAATCGCCCCGGAGTCGTGGATGTCGAGGTCAGCATCCTCGGCGAGGTCGGTCCGCGGACTGACGCCGGCCGCCAGCACGACGAGGTCGACATTCTTCGTCTCGCCGTCGCCGAACTCGACCGTCGTCACCTCTCCGGGCCGGAACGCGCTGACAATGGTGTCCAGCCGCAGGTCGACGCCGGCATCGCGAACGTGATTGTGGACGTGGGCGGCCATCGCCGGTCCGAGAGTGCGGGGCATCACCTGTGACTCCATCTCCGCGGTGATCACGGACAGCCCTGCCTCATGGAGCGTCTCCGTCACCTCCAGGCCGATGTATCCGCCACCGACGACGAGTGCCCGGTCGACACCGTCGTCCTCGACCCGCTCTCTGATAGCTGTCACGTCGTCGATGGTCCGGACGGAGTGTGTTTCGACCTCGTCGAGACCGTCTATCGGCGGTTCGATGGGTGCCGCACCCGTCGCCAAGACGAGCGAGTCGTAGGACAGGCGCTCCCGACCGTCCGGCGAGCGGACCGTCACCGTTCGGGACTCGGTGTCGAGACCGGTAGCCTTGTGATTCGTCCGGACATCGAGGTCGAACATCGAACTGACCACCTCCGGCGTGAGCACGGCGAGGTCGTCTTCTGGGATCGTCCCGTCGAGATGATACGGGAGGCCACAACTCGCGTAAGAGACGTAGTCGCCGGCCTCGAGGACCACGATGTCCGCGTCCTCGTCCAACCGCCTGAGGCGGGTCGCGGTGCTCATCCCGCCGGCGTTCCCGCCGACGATGACTATGCGCTGTCTCATTCTTGCCTCTCAGGGACCCATTGGTTTCCATCAGCTGCAAGAACCCGGACTAGCACTATGCGATTGAGTTGGCGCGACAGAAGTGTGACTGTACGCATTCATTCGGGCGTTGGAGGACAGAAAATTGAACGTCTGGTTATCGTGTGACAACCAAGTGGGAGGCCGAGCGCGTGCGTGGTAATCAGGTGTTCACACCGGGAACGGCGGCGCGGCGGGGCTGAATACACCATCGGCCACCATCGAGTAGATGGGGAACCCATAGGCGATGGCGACGAGCACGACGGCGATGAGGAACCAGAGTTTGACGTTGTCCAGCACCCGTGGGCTGTCCGAAGCTCCGGAGATGGGTTCGGGAAGGTGGCTGTCGACGCGCAACCGACCCCGCCCACGCTCGGCTAGCCACGTTCCGACCATCACGAACACGAACATGAGCGCACCCAACGTCAGCAGCGACCCACCGATCGCGATCTGGAGACGCATCTCCGACATCGACCCCAGCAGCGGCGCGAAGTCGAACTGCTGGTATTGCGGTTCCGCAGTCCGTCTGGGGACACCGGCCAGCCCCGCTCGGTGCATCGCGTTGGACATCAGCCCCATGCCGATGAACCAGATGTACGGCTGTATCTGGGCGACGCCGTAGAACTGCAGGCGTTTGCCGGTAATCTGCGGGTAGAGCCAGTAACTGATGGCCATCATCGTCAAGGCGCTTGCCGTCCCGACGGTGAGATGGAAGTGGCCCGGGACCCACAGCGTGTTGTGGACCAGTGAGTTGATGTTCATCCCGGCGTTGACGATGCCCGAGAAGCCCCCGGCGGCGAACATCAGGCCCGCGAGCGCACAGCCGGCAAACGCCGGGTTCCCCCACGGGAGCGACTTCAGCCAGCCCAGATACCCCGTGCCGCCCCGCTGGCGGGCCCCGTACTCCATGCTCGCGACGACGGTGAAGGCGGTGAGGAAACTCGGGAGCAACAGGAACATCGTGTTGGTCATCGCGATGAACTTGAACCCTTCCGGCACGCCGGGGTCGGCGTACTGGTGGTGAAAGCCCACAGGCGTCGACAGCAGGAGAAAGAGGATGAAGACCACACGAGCCAGCGGGTCGCTGAACAGCCGACCGCCCGAAAGTTTCGGCAGGACGGTATACCACGTGAAGTAGGCCGGCATCAGCCAGAAGTACACCACTGGGTGGCCGAAATACCAGAACAGCGTCCTGGTCAGCAGGGGATCGACGCTCTCGATGAGCCCCAGCGACATCGGCAGGAGAAAGACCAGCACCTCGACGGCGACGCCGAGCGTGGCGATGTACCACATCAGCATCGTCGTCATGATCATGAACATCTGCAGCGGGATGCGCTCGCCCGGGTTGTCCTGTCGCCACTGGTAGTACGTCCGGAACCAGTCGACGCCGGCGAGCCACGTCCCCGCGAGCCAGGTCGCCAGTCCCGCGTAGAACAGCGGGTGGGCCTGCAGCGGCGCGTAGAACGTATATAGGACGTCGGCCGAGAAGGGTATCTGGCCGACGAGACCGCCAAAAATGGCCGTCGACGTCATCACCGCGCCCGAGAGCATCAGGAGGAACCAGGCGAGCGAGAACCGCGGCGAGGAGAGTTTCCGGCCGAGGCTGTTGCTGGTCCCCCAGGTGAAGATGCCCGTCAGAAAGAAGATGGTGAAAAACAGCGCGAGCAGGACGCCGTGTCCGGTCAGCACGGAGTAGTAGTCAGCTGAGCTGATGAGTCCGCGGAAGACGTTCGTCCGATGCAGCGCCTGGATGATACCCAGGATAGCACCAATAGCGAGGGCGGTAAACGAGACGCTGAGTGAGAGCCGAGTAATTCGTGCGGCATTCGGGTACCGGTCGATGAAGGCGAGGCGGTCTTTCAGCTGAGTCTCGTCTGCCTCGTACGTCTGTGGTCGCTCTGACTTGTGCGGATGTGCCATCTCAGTTCACCTCACTCTCGTTGAACTCCGCGGGCGGGACGACATCCAGCGACCCTTCCATCGTGTGATGCCCGCTCCCGCAGTACTCGTTACAGACGAGACCGTACTCGCCGGGTTCATCGAACTCGACAGTGACCGTTGCGACCTGTCCAGGGACGGCCATCGTGTTGATGTTCGTCCCAACGACCTCGAAACCGTGAACCACGTCGCCGCTGGTCACGTGGAAGGTGACGGTGCTGTTGGCTGGAAGACGGATAGGCTCGCTCGTCCCCGGGACGAACGCGAACTGGACGGCCTCAATATACACGTCGTAGTGGTTCGGTTCACTACCGTTGTAGACGCCCGGTTCTCGGAAGTTGTCCGAGGCCGTCGGGTTCGTCTGGTCGACTTCCCCGCCGGTCGCGTCAACCATCCCGTAGCCGGCGCCGACCGCGCCGTAGGTCACCGTTCCAATAAAGAGGACGATGAGGGTGAGCGCACCGACCAGCCACAGCCGTTCGAATCGGTGGACGTGCACGTCAGCCCACCACCGTCGGCCCGTTGTCGAGGAACTCGACGAAGTACATGAACAGCCACGCGAGCGTGATGACGAGGAAGTAGATGACCAGTATCGTTCCGGTCCCGATGGGGTCGAAGGCGTCGTGGTCGACCGACTCCGTCTCACCCGTGTCGACGTTGGACTCGTACATTGGTCCGGTGTCCCGCTTGGGGGGCACACGCTCTTCCGTCTGCTTCGCCGGAGCGAACGTCGGTTCCGGTCTGTCACGCCAGCTGAGCAGGTAGACCGCCCCGATAGCGAGCCCTGTGAGCACAAGCGCCGCCGCCGTCACGTAGAGTCCCGAGCCGCCGACCGAGGCGTCGCCACCCGTCCCCTGCGCGGCTGCGACGCCAGCGGCCCCGAGTGCGCTCACCGACAGTACCCCTCGAATCACCACGCGCCGTACGGAGCGACTGCCGGAGCGCCCAGCCCATACGGGGTGGGTGTCTGTCGTACCCGCTCGTCTGTGGTTTGTATCCATCTTGTCTCGAGTGAATTGACTCGACAGGTTTGTAGACTGGTTTGTCACAGGACAACTCCCGGATCACCGTCGGTCGGCCACGGGCCGACTGCGGACGGCTCGCGTGGAGTTGAGGACCACGAGCAGGCTGCTGGTCGCCATCGCGACGGCCGCGAAAAGGGGGTTGAGCACACCGGCGACCGCGAGCGGGACGGCGATACCGTTGTAGAGAAATGCCCAGCCCAGGTTTTCCCGGACCCGACGGCGGGTTCCACGAGTCGTCTCGAAGACCGACGGAACTGGAGTGAGGGTGTCGGTGGTGACGACCACGTCCGCAGCGTCGACGGCGAGCCGGGTGCCACGCTCCATCGCAATACCAACGTCGGCGGCAGCGAGCGCGGGCGCATCGTTGCTCCCGTCGCCGACCATCGCGACCGTTTCAGTCGCTGTCAGCTGCTCGACGACAGCCGCCTTCGCCTCCGGTGGGACGCCGGCGAACACCTCGTCGACGGCAGGGTGGTCGTCGAGCCGGCGGGCGGCTCCCGGGTCGTCACCGGTGATGACGACGACACGGTAGGTCTCGGCGAGTTCGTTCAGAACTGACTCCCACTCTGGTCGGAACTCGTCCCCGGCGACCACGACGCCCCGGACCCGGCCATTCCAGCCCACGTAGCTGGGAACCGTATCGGCCGGTGCCGATCGGTAGCGGTCCTCGAACTCCGACGGGATGGTCCAGCCGCGGTCGGCCATCAGGAAGTGACCGCCGACGAGGACCTCGCGGTCCCCAACGGTCGCACCGACGCCCTGCCCGGGGTAGTTTTCGAAGTCCGTGACCGGGTCATCCCGGGGGGTGCCGGCATCGACAATGGCCTCGGCGACCGGATGGGTCGCGAACTGCTCGATCGCCGCGGCGTACGCAAGCGTCCCGTCGTCCCCGACGACGTCCCGAACAGCCATCTCGCCGGTCGTCAGCGTCCCGGTCTTGTCGAACGCAACCGTCTCTATCTCCGTGGCCGTCTCGAGGACGCCCTTGTCGGTGATGACGATACCGTCGGCGAGCGCGTCACGGATACCCGCAGCCACCGCCATCGGTGTCGCCAATCCCAGCGCACAGGGACAGGAGACCACGAGAACCGTCAATCCGGTCAACAGTGCCGGGGTAGTACCCGACCCAAACGCTAAATGGCCGACAGTGGTCAGGACTGCGAGAACAAATACCAGCGGGACGAACACCGTGGCGATGCGGTCGACGAGCCGTTGTGGACCGGCGACGCCACTCTGAACGTTCCAGAGGGTCTCGACCAGTCTGTCGGCGGTGCTCGTCGGCTCCTCGTCTGCACGGACTACCAACCCGCCATCGACGAGAGTGCCCCCGCCGATGACCTCGTCGCCGGGACCTTTCGTGATCGGGAGTGACTCCCCGGTGACTAACGCCTCGTCGACCGCACCCGTTCCTTCGACAACGCTCCCGTCGACGGGGACCCGTTCGCCCTCTTGAACCACCAGTTCATCACGACCATCAATCTCGGAGTGGTCGATTGTCTCCGTCCCTGCCGCTGTTCGACGTCGCGCCGTTTCGCTACGTTCGTCGGTAATAGCCGCTATGCGGCTGGTTGCGCGTCGACGCACGCGCTCCTGATAGTAATCACCGATGGTCACGGCGAGCACGACCACGATCGCGATGTCGAAATAGACGTCCACCTGCCCGAGCAGCATCGCGATGGTACTGTAGACGTAGGCGGTCGTCGCCGCGACGGCAACCAGCAAATCCATGTTCGGGTGGCCGACCCGGAGGCTGACCACCGCCCCGCGGAGGAGGGGATAGCCGGTGTATCCCAGCACGACGGTCACCATGACCCAGACGTTCGCGAACAGATACCCCCCGGCCGGACCCGAGAGGTTGACGAGCCCGCCGCCCGGTCCGATACCGAGATACACGGGATAGAGAAACAGAATGTACCACATCATCGTCATCATTCCAAAAAACCCACCGACGAGTAGGCGGCCTACTGCCTGCTGGTCGTCGTCTTCTCCCGTGTCTGCGCGCTCCCGGGCGTCGTAGCCATGTGTCGAAACGCCCTCGGCCACGGCCGTCAACCCTGTTTGGTCTGGGTCGTATACCACCTGCATCATTCCCGAAGTGTAGCTCGCTTCAGCGGCGCGAACGCCGGCGACGTCAGTCGCTGTCGTCTCCAAGAACTGCTCGCAGGTCGCACAGTGCATCCCTGAGACATCGAGATACGCCTCGGCCCCCTCCACGTCCGCCGCCGCCGGACCCGTGTCGAGATGCTCGTCGACGGGAGCCTCCTCGGGCTGTTCGTCGAGTGTCCGAGCGACGGTGAGACAGCCCCGACAGCAGTACTCGCCGTCGATATCCGAGGAAGCGTGTGGTGGCTCCGGTGTGGGCAGGCCACAGAGCGTACAGTCACCCACCGAATCACCCCAAGGGTTGGTATATCGGAATCGACGGGTGGGGAAGTTCGATACCGAGAATCAACAGCCCGTGCGACAACGGCAGATACCCCAAAATCAGGAATACGGCACCGAGTGTCCGATGGAGTCCGGACTGGAATCGCGGAGAAACCGAGTTGACCGCGACGCCGTACCCGAACACTGCGGGGACGGTTCCGAGTCCGAGCACGGCTAATGCGAGCGAACCGTAGGCCGGCGAACCGATGGCGAAGGCGTACAGAAACGCCGGATAGAGCAGCGGACACGGGAGTATCCCGTGAACCGCACCCAGCGCGACGATACGTGGCCCGCCGACCCACTGGTCGACGTGCTGATGTAACCGTGTGCTGAGACGCCAGAACAGCGACCCATACCCGATTCGAGCCACCGCGCCAGCCGTCGTCCCAGTACGTAGATACAGTCCCCCGGTGACGATAATAAACCCACCAACGGCGATTCCGGCGACCGCCCGGAGGGTATCAGCCAGTGCGACGACTGCCGCCGTGTCGTAGACGACGGTCCCAAGCAGTCCCATGAGCCCCCCTATCAATGCATAGCTCACTGTTCGGCCGAAGTTGAAGAGTAGATGTTGGCGGATTTCAGGCCACCTGAGTGGTCCGTCGTCCCCCAACTGGTCGGCGTAGAGTGTGACAAGCGGTCCACACATCCCCAGACAGTGCGCGCCACCGAGGAGGCCGACGATAGCGAAGATAACGAGGCCGACATCACCAGTCATAACTCCAGTGCCGTGGCCGCCGGCCATCATCGTATCCGAGACCACCCACGCTCAAGCGTATCGAGGTCGTCTGACCCGAACATCAAACGGACGGCGATAACGATGAGGATCGTATTGATAACCGCTAAGAATGCGACTGGTTCAAGGACGACGACGAACGCGACCACGAACGGAATTGCAAGTAGCCCGACGAGGGGCAATCGCGAGACAGGCATCGAACGCATACCAGAGGGTCACGTCCTCCGTGACTTAGTCGTCCGGTTGGCCTGTGACAATACCTCCGTGGAAATGCTCCCTACTGGTCTGAGCCAGTTGCAATCGGGACACCGATGAGATTCCCCCACTCTGTCCACGCACCGTCGTAGTTACGGACCGATGGATAGCCCAGCAGCTCGGACAGGACGAACCACGTCAATGACGACCGCTCGCCAATGCGACAGTAGACGATGACATCGCTGTCTCTATCTATCCCCCGATTTCGATAGAGCTCCACGAGTGTCTCGGGCGATTTGAACCGCCCGTCAGACTGAAGATTCTTGGACCACACGATATTCTTCGCGCCGGGGATATGACCACCACGCTGGGCCGACTCAGTCATGCCGGGCGGGGCAAGAATAGTGCCGTCGTACTCCTCTGGTAACCGGACATCGACAAATTTCGTTGGCTTTGATAGTGCCCGTTTGACGGCGCTACGATATGCTCTGACGTGTTCGTACGGGCCACGTGTGCGATACGACTGTCTTGGATAGGACGGCACAGCAGTCGTTGTCGGCCGCCCAGACTCAAGCCAGTGCTCCCGTCCTCCGTCAAGTAGGTACATCTCTTCGTGGCCGTAGTACGAAAGCATCCAGTACAGATGGGCCGCAAACCAGTTCGAGTTATCACCGTACAAGATTAGCCTCGAATCCTCTGTGATGCCACGCGCACCGAGCAGATCAGCTAACGCGCTTTCCGATGGGATATCCCGTCGAGTCGCGTGTTGTAATTGTTGCTGCCAGTCGATACAGACCGCACCTGGAATGTGCCCCTGGTCGTAGAACGCGGTGTTGAGGTCTACCTCCACTACGCGTAGGTCAGGGGACTCAGATCCGACCTCGTCGAGGTGCTCTTCGAGCCACGCAGGAGTAACGACAGCATTTCTTACAGACTCTGGGGTACCGCTCAGCCCTGAATTCATATGCAACACACCATAGCAAGCGGCGGAACTAGTCTACCTATGGACACCTGACCTGTCCATATAATTCTAGCCTTGGTAGCCGACAATCACTACGCAAGAACTGACTGTCAGACTGTGACCTACGCGGTCAGCCTTGTTTGGCTACCACGCTGCAGCGAACGTGAGCAGATCGATACCGATGATGAATAGAACGACCATCAGTGCGACAGCTATGACGACTTTGACAAACCACGGCAGAGAGCCATCAGCAGTAGTATTACTCATACTCAACCTTTGTGACCATGTCGCCCTGAGAATTTCGTTGTCCTACGACAAGTAGCCAGAACTAGCGTGGCTACTCTCCAGCATACCGACATGGATAACGGCCCGATGCGAATCGAAATTGACTGTATCGTTGATGCACAGGTTACAGTAGATGCGGGAGTTCGTCTTCGAAATCCGGTACGAAGCCGACACTGACGAGCTGATGGACCTGTTCATCGAGACACCGGAAGCCCGTTCGACGACGTTCCTCTGTTCGATGGGCAACGCGCAGCTCTGGCGGTTGGACCGCATAACTGGCCCCACCTCACTCGTCGAACAAGCGACAGCACTGTTAACGGGGTCGACCTATAACCAGTTGAGTATCAGCGACCGCGCCTGTGGTGGCCGTCATTACAGTGACGTACTCGAAAACGGCTCACAACGAAGCCTCGTCTACAGTTATTTTGAAAATCTCGTCCACTGCGACTCTGTCCCGACTATCACTAACCGGTATATAACAGGGGCACTTCTCTTCGAGATTATCCGTGAAGGGAACACAGAGCGCTGGCGCATCCTTATGGAGGACGATAAGAAAGTCGGTATGCTGTACGACACGTTAGGCGGCCTTCTCCAAGATGGATTGTCTTTCCACTTTGACCACGTGAGCGACGCGACTGGCCCGTTGCTCACGCTGTTCGACTCAGTTTCTATTCGGCCTGAACAGAGCCGAGTGCTTGAACTGGCCGCCGAAGAGGGATATTACGAAACCCCACGCGAAACGACTCTTGATGAGCTTGCAGCGGAACTCGATTGGCCACGCTCAACGGTTTCGTACAGGCTGCGCAAAGCGGAGGCGGCCCTCGTTGAGTCTTATATCTCGGCGAAGTGATCGGTCATAGGGTGCTGTCCTTGTTCTGATTGATCCGCACGTCGCTTCTGGGTCGCTTCGCCAATACCTGCGTTCGTCGAGCAGCTCGAACACGCGTACACTTTCCTGTCGCATACCTTATACACTCTTGAACTGCTCGTATATCTGATGACCACAGGTGGCATATTGAGGCATCGGTTAGCTTTCCGTAGGCTCGTCAGTGATAGGCACAAGATCTGACCGGCAGGGCTCTCCACAGGACGATTATATATTATGACCGGAAATGAATAGTTACGTGCTTGTCATACGACAACCCGACATTGCCCACCACGATGGTAGAGAGATGTGCCGAAACACTTCACTCGTGGCTCAGCTTTCGCTGTACTCCTTTTCGAATCCACGAAATTCCGTCCGGTGTGCTTCTTCATCCCCGAGAATTTCTACTGCCAAGTCCTCCGTAACTGGGTCGTCAGCCTCACGTGCAAGATCAACTAATTGTCTATACGTCGAAATTGCGTCTTCTTCAGCGTCGAGAACGCCTCTGATGACTGCCAGAACATCGGTCGAATCCTCAGGGGGTTGAAGACTTTCTTGCTGGGCAGTAAACTCGGCTGATCCAGGTGGTCGAGCGTCGAGCTGTTTTAGCCGTTGTCCCAGCAACTCTGCATGTGTGAGTTCTTCCAGAATATCTTCTTCGAGGCTCTCTTTGATCTCTTGTGCTCGAACACCATCGAGAACAATTGAATTCGTCCTATAGTTCATAACTGTTTCCAGTTCTTCTAAGTACGCACTTCGGAGTACCGTGATTACCTCATCTGTAGTCGATGTCATCGAGTACCTATTATATATATGAGGGGATAAGAATGGCATTGTCCTGCGACAATCGAAAACTCTGTCCGAAAAAATCGCGCTTGACGGCGAGAGAAAGTGGCTGTACACGGCGGTCGACCAAGAGTCAAAGTTACTGCTTGAAGTCGACGTGTTCAGCTGCCGCGGGATAGACCCCGCGGCGGCGTTCCTAAGTCGGCTCACTCAGAAACACGATGTCGCCGATTCAGTGTTTCTCGCCGATGCTGGTGGCTATCTGACTGCCCTCTCACGGTACGACCTGAGCGGTCGGCTCGACTATCGAATCCGGAACCACATCGAAAAGTGGTTCCAAACTGTGACCATGCGAAACGCCCACTTCCACTCCGTCTGGAGGGGGCAGTCAATCCAGCGCGAAACAGTGGTTACGACGCTTCAGACACCACTAAACCACGAACCACCGAACCAAACACTGACAGGAAAACGCCAGCTGGGGAGATCCAGAACTAGTCAGTGCCAGCCACACTGTTTTATTCTGATTCAGACAATCTCAACTCTTCACTCTACGACGATTGTTGAGATTGGCCCTCTCGATGCATATGGAACCACCCTCGTTCAATCACCCTGATTAGAGTGTTTGCTCGACAAACTGCGACACGATACGGTCCTCCGCGGTCCGGAGTCGATACTGGATGGTCGAGCGGGGTTCGTCGAGTATCGACGCTAGATCGGAGACGGAGACAACTCGAGGCCGTTCGTAATAGCCGTGGTCAACAGCTGCTTTCAGCACCTGCCAGTGTTCCGGCGAGAACTCCGTGGCGATCCGCTCGGTCGCGTTCCAGTTGCCGGCACTGGTGATATGCGATACCGAGAGCGAGACCCCATCGCGGAGATGTGATTCCATCAAATCGCAGGAGTGCGACCGATTTTCGAAACAGTGAGTTGGCCCTTTGTATTGCCCCACGGATTTCCCGCCCCAAACCGGTCGCTTAAACTGCTAACCTATCAGCAACAGCGAACAAATCAGACCAGCTTCCGGTAGACAGTCAGCGAATCCGAGGGGACGACCCATCAATCGGAACGGCTGGGAGTCAGTACAGGGGACGGCTGGAGTCACTGCTCGAGCACATGCTTGGATTCTCTCACCGATGGCCAACCTGGGGTACAATCAGACTAGCGCCGTAGACTCGCCGGACTCGGCCATCTGCCAGACAGTAAGTCCACCAGTCAGGCCGAGACCGACCGCGAACACGAACAGGGCGGCGTCGATCCCCGTGCTGGCGACTAACTCCCCAGCCACTACGGGTGCGACGAACGATCCCAACCACCCGGCCACGCTCGCCAGTGAGACGGCCGTCCCAGCGGCCCGAGGCTCAACGAACTCCTGTATCGACTGGTACATCAACCCGATCTGGAGCTGGACGAACACCCCTGCGAGAACGAGTATCGTGACCAGCACCGCGATCGTCGTGCTGTAAAACATCGCGACCGCGAGCACCGTCGCTCCGACGAACGAACCGGCGAAGACGGGCCGTCGCCGTTGGCCCAGCACCGCATCCGAGAGCCACCCACCGATCGGGCGAGCGAAGACCCCGACGGCGGGAAACAGCGCGACGAACGCGCCGCTCTCCGCCAGCGGGACGCCGAACCGTCGGGTGATGTACGTCGGCATCCAGGAGTTGAACATCATATACAGCGAGTAGCCCAGCACCGTGACGGCGAGAACCGCCCACACGTTCCGGTTCCGAACCACCTGTTTGAACCCGAGTAGCGTCATCGGTTCCGTAGACGTGTGGAACCGCGATACGCGCCCGACAGCGACGTAGAAGGCGACCGACGTCACCAGCACCGCGACGCCGAAGGCTGGAAACACCCCCGGCCAGCCAACGACCGCGGCGACGCGTGGCGCACCCAGGTGCCCGAGCGCGTATCCCGCCGGATAGCCGGAGATGATCACAGACGTCGCTGTCGCCCGCCTCGTCGGTGGAAACGTACTCGCTGCGACGTTGATGCAGACCACCCACAGCACGAACATCCCGACGCCTGCGAACAATCGCGAGGCGATCAACAACGAAACGGTGCCCCCGCTGGCAGCGACCCAGTCACCAGCGCTGCCGACGAGGAGCACGGCTGCTGCACATGGCACCGTCACACGGGTCTCGACGCGGTCCAGATAAATTCCGACTGGAATCCCAATCACTGTTGCAGCGACCTGGGGCATCGAGACGAGGGCGGCCGCTGTGGCCTCGGTGATTCCGAGGTCGCTCATCACCAGCGGGAGGAGACTGGCTGGCGTGATCAGGTAAGCACCGACGAACAGAAGCAGCAGCCATCCGGCCGCGATGGTTGTCCACCGACTTTCTGACCCGGCGGCGAACGGACGGCCGTCAGTCAGGTCGGTCACTCTCCTCCGCCAGAGACGAGACGATGAGTCGCTCGATTCCACGTCGAAGGAGCCCGCCGGCCGCCGGCTGCGAGATGTCCAGTTCAGCGGCGACCTCGCCGAGCGTTGCGTTCCGTGGTTCCTCGAAGTACCCCGCTTCCAGTGCGACGAGTAGTGCCTCCCGTTGACTGTCGGTCAACCCGGCGTCCGTCGAGCCTAAACTGGTATACTGGTTCACACGCAGTAACTCGATGTCGATGTCGTGCCGTCGCGCAGTATCCCAAAGAGCAGCTAAGTTCGTCCGTTCGGGCAGCCAGACGGTGAATATCCAGGCGTCTCCGTCGTTCTCCATATCGAGCACGACACCGTTCTCGGTCGAGATGACCGGCGAGAAGATCTTTGCTTCGTCGGTATACCCGAAACTGTAGATCGCTTTCCCGTCTCCGGTTTCAATCACCCGCTCAAATTCGCCAACGGTGTGGTCCTTCCGCAGTCCGTCTTCGAACCGGGGGAAGTCAGACGACTCTACACGGTAGAAGAACTTTCCTGAGGTCGGGTCGGTCCCTGCCTCTGACACCGATCTGACGCTCGAAGTTCGGTCGTGTGCGACGGTCTCTGTGAGCACTATGTCGGGATGCTCGATTCGCACAGCAGCTTTAATACCAGTCATCGTCCTGTATGGTAGGAGGTTTAATATATTCTCCTTCCCGATCGACCGGCATTACGTTGAGTCACAGCAAAAGTCATTTTCTTGACTCTTAATGGTATGAATCGCGCTCACTCCTCCGTTCCGTCCCTAGCGTGAATCTTGGCCTGTTCGCGGGCACTAGGATTGGCCGACTGCTTGAACGGGACCTTCGCTACCGTCGCATAAACAGGTTCGCCGGGCTCCTCTGCATACTCATCCGGGAGGTGTACCTCAAACTCCAAGTCGATGTCGGCGTCGTAGATCGAGTCGTCAAGCGGACCGTCGGTCGCGGCCTGGAGCATCTCTGCCGGTACGTAGCCGAGGGCGAGGTTGGCTTCGAGCTCCGGATTCCATCCCGCCGAGGTCAGGTAGCCACACTCTTCGCCCGTCTCGGGGTCGGAGATGAGCCAGAAGTCCGAGGCCCACTCGATGATCGGCTCGCCGGCCATTTTCAGTCCCACCAGTTTGTGCTTGAATGGATACACGCCGTCTTCGATGGCTTCCTTCTGGCGTTCCAGTTCGGTTTTCCCGATGTAGTCGGCCTCCTTGTCGTCGGGGACTTGGTAGCCGAGATTGACCTGGAACGGCGACGTCTCGTAGTCCATATCCTGCCCCAGCGACAGGATCCCGGCGGCAATCCGTCGACGACCGTTCACCGGCGCCGCGGCACCGCCGTGGTCTTTGACGGTTTCCAGAACCGGGTTCCACACTGCCTCGGCGTTCGTCGTCGCCTCACGGACATAGATCTCGAAGCCCGCCTCCCCGGAGAAGCCCGTTTGACTCACCAACACCGGGATATCGTTGATCGTCGCTTCCAACAGGCCGTAGTACGGAACGTCTTCGATCCCGGCGTCAATGAGCGACTCAATCACGTCGGGGGATTTCGGGCCCTGTACTTGCATCGGCGAGACATCGATCTCGTCGATATCAACCTCGAAATCGTTCCCGACCGTGACGCCCTCCAGCCACTGCAGCAGATCCGCGTCGGCGATGGAGAACCAGAACTCGTCGTCGTCGGGGCGCAACAGGACGAAGTCGTTGAGGATGCCGCCGTCCTCGGTGCAGCAGATGGCGTATTTACCCCGCATCGGTTCGATATCTGTCGCGTCCCGCGTGATGACGAAGTTGACGAACGCCTCGGCGTCGGGGCCCTTGACACGGATCTGACGCTCAACCGCGACATCCCACAGCGCGACGTGGTTCACTAGCAGGTCGTACTCGGCTTCCGCCCCGCCGTCCTCGGGGTCGATGAACGCCCGGGGGTGATACATATGGTTGTACACTGTTGCCTCATGACAGCCTTCCTCAACGGAGAGGTGCCAGAACGGGGACTCCCGGACCCGGTTCGATATCACCAGATCGACATCGGCATCGCCCGTCTGCCGGAGGTTTCGGGGAACGATGCGGTCCGACTGGTCCACGCTTGGGTGGTTCTGATTGTGTTTGTCTTCGCACATTACGATCTATTTCGGAGGTTCGACGCCATGGTTGAACAGGTCTCCCCAGAGGCGCTTGAGCCGACTGGGTTCGCCCGACGGCGTGACCCCGGCGGGGAGATAGAGTTCTAAGTCGGTCGCGCTATCCCGGTCGGCGCGGGTTTTCATTGCCATACGAATAGGGAACGACCCGTAACTGTATTGCTCTGTAGCTTATTCGTATAACCTCTTTATATCGGGTCCCGGAGTACCAGTGGATTGGTCATTGTGTCAGTACTGGACCATCAGTAATGTGCGGTGGATTTACCTGCCGTGCTGCACTCTACTCATCCGATTCCATGCCAGCTGACGACTCCAGGGGTTCACGTCGCCTCTCGGACGCTCTTGAGGAGTTCGTGGAAGGAAAGAGCCCGAACTACGCTACGAACCTCAAACGAGTCGTCGGGACGTAAATCGACTGGTGTGCCGATGGCGACGTCGATCTCGATGAAGGGACGATCACGGTCCTTGGAAAGAATCAGCAGGTCGAATCGACACCGCTCCCCGACCAAGCGATCGAGCCACTCAGTCGTCTGCAGACACTACTCTCACCACCGGATGATGACTGCCCGTCTTCCCATCTCGACACGCGCCAACGATCTACGAGACCATCGAGACGGCAGGCTATGACCGCCCGGAAGGTGACCCCTGGAAGTTCGCTCTCGACAACCCGATCGCGCCGCCATCACTGACGACCTCTGGCGTCAGGTCCCTCCTGAAACGCTGGAGTCCCGAAGCTGACATTCCAAGACTCAACGTCGAGGCTGGCGAGTACCTCACTCTCCACGGCGCTCGTCGCGGCGTCGGGGAGAAACTGTACCGCAAACGAGGGGCCGCAGCTGCACAGCGGACGCTTCGACATGCTGATCCTTCAACCACGAGCCAGATGTACTCCCACATCGAAGCCAGCGAGCTTGCCCAAGACAACTCTGATGTCTTCGATGACGAGTGAGTAGCCTCTCTTGTGGGTCCACGATTCTACCCCCTCTTTCAAGTGTTCCAGCACGTCGTCAGAGCACTCAGGAATAGTTCTAGATTTTACCATAATATGTTCCGCTATCACCCCCACCCCCACAATTCAGGAATACACAGTATTCCCTGAATTGTACCCCGTTAAATTTGATCTATTATCCGTGAATTTTTATTCGATGAAGCAGGTACATTTCGACGGAGAGCGATGGAACAAAAGATCATCCAACTCCGAGACTATCAGAAGGAGTTCGAAGAGAACGCCGAGAGCTTCAACATCTCGGGATTTGTCCGGCAAAAGCTCGACGAAGAGGTTATTCCAAACGACCAGATTCCCGAAGAACATCTGCCTGACCCATCGTCTGGCATCACACTCCACGATTATCAGAAGGAGTTCATCCGATGGATGCTGAGTAGACAGGCCATTCCGGACACCGACACGTCTGAGACACCCACCACAGTTACCAATGACTGACGATACTACTGATCCTGATACCCCCGCCGACGAACCGCTTTTCAAGACACTGCGTTCGCAGGCCAAAACCCACGCCGAAGCAACCCTCCAAGATCCACTCGCCCACGTCACAGCACAGGCCGGGTTTCTCTGGATGCTCTTGGGAGGCCAGGCCTCCCTCTACGTGATGCCCGTCGTCGCAGCAAACACCTCAACGATCGGGAGTGTATTCTGTTCAACTCCAGTTGCCGACGGAATCGGACTCATCTTCGGCGCGATCGCCGGCCTGGGACTCCCAGCGACGATGTTCTTCATGGGCCGTTCGGGCCTCTCGTACATGCGTTCCTCGGGGAACCCGAACAAGAAGAACAAGGCCCGGTCGGATCTGATCCTGACCGCCACTGGCTTCGGGATCGTCGCTCTCGCGATTGTCGCTCCCGAACTCGTCGACAAGGTTGGCAGTACGATCGGCTTTGGCTTCTCTAGCTGTGTGATGCCATACTAATCCCGGATACTGCCTCGTCCCCATGTCCCCTGTGCTCAAAATCGGTCTGTTGGTCCTCTCCCTCGCTGCGATAGCCGGTCCGGCCGCCGCCGGTTCGGCACCCCAGCACGCCAGCGACGCGGCTGTCGACAGCGAGACAGCCCAGAGTCTGGCCGGTGGGTACCGACAGATCGACTGCTTCAACGGGTCCTCTTCGCCCACGAAACATCCGAATGGGACGGAACCGCCCGCTCGGAGCCATTCGTTCGATAGTGTCTCATTCAGAGTGTACTGGTCCGGTGATCCTGACTATCCAAATGCGAGTTTCAACCAGAGTGCGATACAGAACTCAACAGCAGTCTATGGTTCTCTGGCGTGTAATACAGACATCCGGTTTCCGTCTCCCCCGGACATGAGCAGCTGGAACGATGGTGAATTAGGCCGGTACAATGACTTGGGCAAGCGGGTTTCCGTCCATCCTGCTCGTGCAGCACCGACATCGAACGGACCGATCAAAGACGCTTACATCGAAATCTTCCGGGTAACTCCCTCGACGATCGTTCATCACCACAACGGGACAACCCAGTACGTCCGGCCAAATGGATCAGTGAAAGCGATCACGAACTATCGTGTTGAGACCCCTAAGTCGACGGTCACGCCAACACGGACGGTCACTTGGGCCGTCGTCGACACTGAAATCGAGGATCTGGAATTATGGACCAACGGCTCAATCGAGGACTCCGTCTCCTCGGGCACGAAGCCTACGTTCCAGTTCACGAATACCACCGGGAACTCGACGCTGAAAGTTAACGGGACGGTCACCGTGACCCTCCAGAAAACGACGACGTTCAGCGCCAATGGAACGATTAAGACCTCGAAGAAAGTCGTCAGTCAGGAGGTCTCGGATGCACGACGGGTAAGAACTCAAAAGTTGGACGGAGCAGTCTACGGGGAAACGGCTGACCATCGCAACAGCAGCGGGGCCGTAGTAAACGTGCCTCGGATGTGGCGGAATATTCAGTTTCCCAACGCTGGTGAGAGTGTCCACAGTCGGTGGTTCTTCTATACAAGGAGCCCGTCGGGCTGGGAACACTGGTCGAAGTCGACGAGTCCACGAAGTACCTCCAGCGGACCGCCGTTCAACAAGATCCGCCCGCTCCGGGTACACGCTGCCCCGTTGAAAAGTGCCCCAGTGTCTGGAATCGGCAAGAAACGGGGGGCAGCGACCAAATACACCGGCACTAATGGTGACTACACACGCAATAACGAGGATTTCCGCGTAGCGAGGGCTAGTGGGCCGACCGCCCATGGACCTGTCAATACCTCTGTGTCGGTGAACCTGAACATAACAGAGGGCTATACGAAGACTCAACGGGTCGAGGTGAGAGAAGCTGGCTCGAATAACCCGTACAAATACCAGGACGTTGTGGTAACCGGGATCGTTCGTGGAAGCAAGGAATCGGGATGGCTGAACAAGCCTACTGTTGTCCACCCGACGAACCTGACTGCCGAGGTAACGAACCGGAGCAAGAACGGGACAGAAATCGAGATCTCGATTCTGTCGCCCACTGACCAGCCGGTTAAGCAAGGGACGCTGATTCTCGATCCTGGACAGCTAGGTGCGAGAACTGGCCTTAACATAACTCGTGCCTACACAACCGGTGGCGCTCCCCGTTCTCCTGCAACAGTCATAAACACGTCCGCCAGCGGCACCATCGTCGTTAGAATCCCCCAGACAAACGTTCGGGAGCTTGAGATACGATATATACCGCCGGAGCCGTGGTGGGATCAGTTCATACGCCTTGGGCCGGTTGTCGCGGCGATGGGGCAAACCGAGACGACACAGCGTGTCGGTGGAGGGTTCCCGGCGTTCAAACACCTGATCGAGCTGGCAGTTCTAACGCTGCTATCGTTCGGGCCGATGCTGGCGATGCTGTACTTAGCAGACGTACTGACAAATGGACGACTTATCGGAATGTACTCAAATGACACAACACACGACTTCAGAGACTGACTCGCGAATCGACCGTCGAACAGCACTCGGTCTGATCGGGGGCGGATTAACTGCCTTCGCTGGCTGTGGAGGTGTCGTATCGACAAATGAGAACTCAACAGCAACTACCTCACCAACACCGACACCTGCGACAGACAATACACCAATCGAATCAATCGAATACACGGTTAAAGAGGTGAGTGGGCGCCCACAGATATTCGCGTCGGTGACAGTAACAGACAGTGTCGAGATCACTCAAATCCGTCTGGTCGCTAACGACAGAGTGTTCCACAGGAATGCAGTTGATGAAGGGACAGCTGACATCCCACTCACCTACGCTGCTATTGACAAACACTACCCCCCGGAAGGAGGCAAATTGGTTCTAATCAGCGAGGATGAAGAAAGAGAGGTTTCCTTCCCGTATCGTCCGGATATTCGGCTGAAGGAAGTCATACGAGCTTCTAATTCTTCGAGACTTGAGTCGGATTCCCAGCTTGAGCCGATAGGGATCGTACTTGAGAATCACGGTAACAAACCTGGACTTGCTAACTCGATTGATTATGAGGGTGCACCCGCAAACGCGGGCCGGCCGGACAGTGGTTCATCTCGAGGATTCGACAACCGGTGGGGGATGATAAGAGGAGGCGATGAACTTCTGCTTAAAATACATTCATTCTTTTATGAAGAATTTGATTGCTCTGACTTCGGAACCAGAGATGCAACGATCCGAGTGGCCCTTGAATTTGCAGAAGATATCGTAGCAAAAGTTCCGGTAACATACGAGCACGAAGGGGGGCGAAACTGTACGCAAACCTTAGGGACTGCCAGAAATGTTGGGCCGGCGACGGACACCCCAGAGACAACTCAGGAGTGAGAGATGCCTGGAGCCAAGGAATCTGCTCCCTTCAAAAGTGAATTGGGTGGAGACACTAGCACAGCCACCTCTGAGCCTGCCCCAATCAACATCAGTTCTGACACAACGATGGAAGGAGCTGATGGGATGTCGGCTATCACGTCGCCTACCGGAAAAAATGCGGTAGGGCCAGGGGTTCGTAACTTCGATTTCAATTTCACAGGAAGTTCCAATCATATCGCTGACCAGTTCGCGAAGGTTATTGAGTGGTTTATGCAAACCACCGCGCAAGATGTCAAAGAAGGCGCTAATAATCAAACTGCAGCCTTAGTTGATCCAATCATTGGAACGCCAGCACCACGGGGTCCAAGGAGTTCAGTTGGTGGCATTCATTTTGATATAGCCTTCAGTAACGTCAGTAACTATCCGTGGCAGCTCTTCATGGACGATATTTACTGGGGAGTGTCTCTTGGATTAGCGTTGGGCCTTCAGTTTCTCATTGTCGCCGGACTCGGACTTCGGTACCGGTCAATGGACCCAGTGGTCCGGAAAAAGACCGGCCGAAGACTCTTCTTTGCGTTTATGTCGGTTTTCTTCTGGCTTCCGGTCGCATCGCTTGCTGGACAGGTATCCAACGCGATTGGCTGGGCAATAGTTGATACAGCACCAACAGGAAGTTCAGTTACAGCTTTCCTATCATCGGCTTATGCCGTCTGGACCGCCGATATCGGACTTCTCATCGTCGTGATATTACTATCACTATACATATACATAAAGACATTGTTGATATTCATTGGCCGCTGGATAGGGTTGATCTTGCTTACCCTCTTCATGCCCGTTCTCGGGACACTATGGGTGTTAGAGGTCTGGCCATTCAACCGCTTTGCAGGCCTGTCAGCGAAAATAGCGGGTGCATATCCTGGACTCTTAGTAGCCAATATCCCCGCAGCAATCTTGATTCGCCTCGCTATGGTCCACCATACGTGGGGCCTCTCAACCAGCTTAAGCACTATTCTCGATCTTCTTATTCTCCTGTTCGCAGCGAAATCACAGCGTGCACTCGTCGAGCAAAGCAGTTCTTTGGCTACGAAGGGTGCAGACATGTTCTCATCAGCAACGAAAAGTAGTCTTGCCATCGCTGGAGCGGGCGCGACACTCGGAACAACTGCCGTCGCCGGACCTGCAGCTGGATCAGCAGTCGCTGCTGGTCAGAAAGCTATCCAAGGGAAAAATCCCAGTACGGAGGTCGCACAGGTTCACCGCAGCCTCGCCTCTCAGCAACTCGCTCAGAGTGGGTCGGATGGCCAAAGTAGTTCCGAAGCGGAGGAAACCCCCTCAAGCAGTAGTAGTACAGGTAGTTCATCGGCCGAAAACACCTCTGATGAGAAGCCATCGGAGAGCACATCCAGAAGTTCCGACACGGATGCAGAAGACACAAACGGAGGACTATTAGGTCGGTTTTCGACGGATGACGGAAACACCCCCGAAGATTCGGGAAGGAACACCGATCAAGAGACCCCAGGTCAATCTGCGGAGGGTCCAGAACAATCTCCCGACACTAATTCGACCGGGAGCGGTTGGTTCAGTGCGACGGAGTCCGGTCAAAGCAGCTCCGAGATAGCCGACGCTTCGCAAGATGGCTATTCTCAAGGCGACCGCGTGGTAATCGACTCAGAGGACTTCGACCACACTGATAAACGCGCTGTCGTCACCAGCTCCGTCCCTGGTCACGTCAAAGTCCGCCCCGAGTCTCGTGAGCGGTCCGAAGACATGACACTGGATGCCTCTGAGGTGGCGATGTACGAACCCGGACCAGAGGTTGACCGTCAGTTCAATTCCGGGGATCCAGTTCGGATCACCGCCGATGAGTTCAAGGCTGCTGATAGCCGGGCGACGGTCACAAAGCCCCCCGTACCTGGGAAGGAAGCCACCGTACGGCCAGTCAATCTGCCCGGAGAAATCGAAGTGTCAGAAGCTGACCTCGCTGCTGTCCCCACAGACAGTCCCCAGCCGACAGATACCAACGAACCAGAGCCTGCCGTTCCCGAAGGCTGGGACGGCGATGACGGCCGTGATTCACCCGTTGAACCGGAACGGATTACGCCAGTTGGACCACGGACTACCACTACCCAGTCCGACCCCCTCGCTGATCTCCAGGGCCAGGACTCCGGCCAGTCTGTAGTAACCGAATCGGGTGACACTAGCACGTCTGCTGGTGAGCACGGCTCCGAGCCACCATCCCAGCCCCAGGGAGAACGCAGTGGATCGGAACCGGTGTCGGCTGATCCACCCCAGCCAGGTGATGAAGTTCCCACCACCGAGGGGGTCGAAACCCCCGGGCGATCGGCAACCGAAATCACAGATACCTCCCCAGGCGATCAGCCCCCTCAAGAGAAGAAGTTAGCCACAACGTCGGAGCTCGATCCATCGGATCTCGTCGCGAACCCAGATGCCGAAAAGTATCAACAAGGGTTCGACAACAGGTCCCAAGAAACGACCCAGGACACACCTGAAGCAACCGAGCGGAGTTCTCACCAGTCCGACTACCGCGGTTCCGAGACTGGAGACACCGACGTGGGCTCAGACTCCAGCCAAACCATCGACGAAGCACTCGCGACCGACAATGACATGCTCGGTCGTGAAGCCTACGAAGACCCCTTCGAGACGGAAACTACGGAGAGTGATGACTCATGAGTGAGACAAACACCGAGTACAGCACGAACATCATTCACGAATCCCTCGGGAGCAAAACCGAGTTCTGGGGAGAGTATACCCTGGCAGAACTCGCCCTGTTCGTCGTCCCGATCTTCGGGTATTTCCTCTTCCTGGGCATCCCCTTCGTGCCAGCAAGTGCGTTCCTGCCAGCAACAGGAGCCGTCATCGCCCTCGAAATCTTGCTGTTTGCACTCTTCCAGGTCAAACCCAGCTACTACCGATTGACAGAGTGGCTCATGGTGAGACTGCGATTCGCCGTCCAGAAAGAGGAACACACCATCGACGATGGCAATCAAGATACCCGCCATGTCACCCGCCTCAATCGGATCATGCCCCACGGAATCGAGCGCGTCGACGGTGCCCACGTCGGAGCTGTCGAAGTCCGCCCGGCAAACATGGCCCTCGAAGATGGTAAACAGTGGGCCAACGCTGTCTCCTCGCTCACGGATCTCGTCACCGCCCTCGAAGGGACCGCCGAAATCTACGTTACGACCACCAACGTGAGCAACCGGCCACATATCGAAGCCCACGAAGAGCGCTTGCAGGACCCCGATGTCCAGAATCTCCCCATGCTTCGGGGCGTTCTCTCCCAATGGGTCAACCGCTATACCAACGATGACGGCGAAATCCAGGATTCAACGGAAATGCAGCGGGAATACTATATCATCGTCACGGTCACCGACAGTGACATCGACGAACTCGAGCGGGAGTCGACATCGCTGCTGGGCTACTTCGAAGACCTTCCCGGGATCGGCAAAGCCGTCTCGAAGCTCACCCCAGAGACGTTCACCGACGCCGAGCGCGAGAAGTACAAGACGAAGAAACTGAACGACCGCCTGGGGAACGTCTCGCGAGCGGTCGACAACCTCTATCGCTGTCGTGGAAATGCAGTCTCGCCGTTTGACCTCGCACAGCTCACCAAGGACTATTGGGCCTGCGAGTCTCGGCCGCACTCGGACTTCGCATCCACGGCCGGCATCTCACCGATCAGCTATTCGGAGGACCAGGACAACGACGGCGACGACGTCGACGACGCGCTGACTGCCGAGGACCTCGCTGACGATGATAATGCAGACGCCGCTCCAGCGGACGCCGGCGATACCGAGGAGACAGAAGCTAACGAGACCGAAGCCAGAGAAGATCTGGAACACGTCGAGGAAGCTGCCGAAGAAATCGAGTACATCTCACCGGATGTCTCCCAGCCGGGTCGGAAGCACCAGTCGATCGTAGCGCCGACGGCAATCGACTGGCACACGGACTACACGCTGATCGAGAACGAGACCTATTCCCGGACCTTCTGGATCGAGACCTTCCCAGAACATCCGACCAACGGCCTCTTCGAGCGGCTACTACTGGATACGGACCTCCGGGCCGACGTGAACATCCACATCAACCCCTACGACTCCCAAGATGCGGTCCAGGTCATGTCCGAGTGGATCACCTCGCTACGGATGGTCCAAAACGACATGGGCGAACTCGAAGCCGAGGACGTTCGCGACGATATCAACCGAGCGAAATACCTCCGCCAGTTAGTCCGACGCAACCGAGCCTCGCTCTACCAGGCCGGCGTCTTCGTCCGGATTACTGCCGACTCGAAAGAGGAACTGCGAACACAGACCAACCAGCTGGAAACCCTCCTGCGGGACGCCCCGGCGAACTGCTCGGTCAAACGAGCAACCCGGCGCCAAGAACAGGGCATGGTCACTGTCTCGCCACTAGGCGGGAACGAACTCGGCCGTGGCCGGTTGTCGGCGATGACCGGCGAGGCCCTGGGGTCGATGTTTCCGTTCTCGTCGAACTACCTCCGCATGGAAGACGGAATCGAATACGGCACCCACGGCCACAACGGGTCGTCGCTGCTGATCGATCCCTGGGAACTGGAGACTGGCCACTCCGAATTGGTCACCGGAATGCCCGGCGGCGGGAAATCCCACGGGACACAGGCCCGCTCGATCAGGATGATGAAAAAACGATCGGACGTCAAGCAGGTGTTTATCGACCCCGTCGCCGGGATGCGTGGGTCGGCGAAGATGCTCGACGCCAAGACGATCACGGTCAGCGGAGAGACGCCACTGAACCCGTGTGAGATGCATCCCACACCGGAACACATCCTGCGAAAGTCCCCGGACATGCAACCGGTCGCCTCGAAGAAAGACGAGGTCTTCGGGGTAATCGAGAACTTCCTGAAATCGAGAGACATCGACCTGGAGATGCACTCGGGGCTGATCACGTTCCTGATCGACGCGATCTTCGAGCAGTCCGACATCGACCCCGACGACCCGTCGACGCACACACCGGAGAACTCCCCCAGCATGGCGGACTTCCTGGACCTGATCGACGACATCCAAGAGGACCCGTCGCTGTTCCCCGGTGCAACCACCGAGTCCTCTCGACAGAAGATTCGAGAATACGCCAACGAACTGTCGGTGGCACTGCATCCGTTCCGGCAGGGCTCAACCTACGGAAATCTCTCCGAGGAGTCGAACCTGAACCTGATTGAAGACGACAGTAAGGCGGTATATCTGGACCTCCAGCAGATCGAGGGGTCCGGCAGCGGCCTAGGCAAGCAGTCGTTCATCATGCAACTGCTGTTGTCGAATCTCTACCAGCAGGCCAAGAACATGGATCAAAAGGTCGAGATCATCATCGACGAAGCCCACTACCTGTTCAACGACGATGCGAATCTGGCGTTCCTGAACCAGATCGCCCGCCACCAGCGCCACGCTGGACTCCGGCTGGTGATGCTCTCCCAGACGCTCCAAGAGTTCTACGACGAAGGCGTGGCCGAAGAGATCGCCGGAATGTGCCCGATCATGGTCCATCACCGCGAGCCAGACCTGGGCGAGAAGACGGCGAATAGGGCCGGACTCACGAGCGAGCAACAGCACTACATCAACACGGCTGAGGCCGGCAAGGAGTCGATCGGTGAAGGCCAGGGCTTCTCCCAAGCGCTGGTCCGGGTCGACGAACACGGGGACTACCCGCTGACGATCCGAACTTCGTGGGAGGAAAAGCGAGTGATCGACCTCGATGCTCACGGTCGGGATGCACTGGCGGCGCTGGTGGATAGCCAGCCAGAGCAGATCAAGGAGTTCGAGCAGTTCGTCTACGCCCACGGACTTCGCCACGAGTTGACCGAGCGGTTCGGGTTCGAGCCAGAGCAGGCGGAGAAAGTGCTGTCCGGGCTCTCTCAGGAAGAGCTGATGGATTCGGTTCGTGTGGCCCTCGAACAGAATGGAACGGCGACAGCGGTTGCTGACGGCGGCTCAACTGACACAACCACCGCAGATACTGGAGGCTCTTCAGAATGACTCGAAAGAAGATCACGATGTATGGAACCGAGGAACAGAAAGAGCAGATAGAGATACAGGCTTCCAAACACGGACAGACAGTCTCAAAGTATTGTTTGGAGGCTGTTGAACAGCGGATTGCACGTGAAGTCCGTGATGAGCG
Organism: Haloarcula halophila; assembly: GCF_029278565.1. NCBI lineage: Archaea > Methanobacteriati > Methanobacteriota > Halobacteria > Halobacteriales > Haloarculaceae > Haloarcula > Haloarcula halophila. Next base: position 147,952 of record NZ_CP119561.1, read on the forward strand.
CGCTGATGAGGTTTCGATTGAAGACCGAATTGAAACACTTGTGAGTGACGTACAGAAGAATATTGATTCTGTGATAGATCCTGCACCAGAACAGGAACTACTCTACGAGATTGCTCTGTGGCAGCTACTAAGTAGCGAGTATAGTGCGGAGCAACGGCAAGACGCACTGGAGTCTGGAGCTGAAAAGTTCGAAAAGGAACTGGAGAATCTGGCCACAAAGCGAGGTGAGGATTAATGCCTGATGACAAGCCAGTCTACTTTTACACTTCTGAAGAGACAAAACAGCGAATCAACGATCAGGCAGATGAAGCTGGACTGAGCGTTTCGGATTTCTGTGAACAGGTGCTGAAAGAACACCTGGAGGATACCACTTCACAGAGTCAGGAAGAACGCTATCACCCGAGCCAACGGCTTGAAGTGACGATTGATGATGCTCGCCGAGATCTAGAAGCAGCGATTGAGCGGCTCGAAACAGCTGTTGATGAAGAAATCACAGATATTCAGTCGCTCCGGACTGTCTACGCGATCTCGATCTGGGAGTTGCTTAAATCAGAATATGGCTCCCCTCACCGAAAAGAGGCAATGCAGACGGCAGCAGCCCGCGTAAAAAAGGCGGAGAATGATTCATCACGTAGTGATAAGGGAAGTTCGCACACCGATGAGACCACTGCTCCGTCGGAACCAGACCAAGCGACAGGTTCGGATCAGCCTGCCAATAGCAGCGAACTATGATACTCAAGACCGACTTCCAGCAGAGTGGAGCTGGAGATCTAGTCGAGTATATCCGTCGGGATAGAGACCCCAATCGCGATCAGCGAGTCCCGCTCCGGAATCCAACTGGCCGAGAACTGTCGGACCCGGAGGTATCAGACTTTATTGAAGAGAGCCGACAGTTCGGGTTTGAACGGCATTACATCGTCTCTCCGAACCCAGAGGCAGGATACACAGCACAAGAAGTAGGCGAAAACACCCGACAGCTCATGCGAGATGAGCTGCTTGAAAAACCCACTGCGAATTACCTCTACGCTGTTCACAATGACAGCTGCTATACCCACGCTCACGTTGCTGCAACGGGCCGTGAAGAGGAGTTACGGATGGATCGACAGGAGATTCAACGCCTCCGATCGCGGGCTCGATCACAGTTCCGTGAACAGGAACGACTCAAAGAGCGCGACGTTGACCGAGAGCAAGAGCGCGCTGAGGAACGTCGCGAACAAGCCCACGAGAAAGAGCTAGATCCGGAAGCTCGGAAAGAAGTCGAACCAGACCGAGAGCAAGAGCCCGAACCGCAGCGGGAGCAAGAACCAGAGCGTGACTTCGGCATGGGTGGTGCGCAGTGAGTTCCGACCCAACCACCCAGCCGGGCCAGAAGAACACGGAGGTCCCGACCCAACTGCGTGACGACGGTGTCGTGATGTTCTTCTGGGCCTTTTTCATGTTCGTGTTCCCCGCAATGTGGGTCGATGCCGACAAGCCACTCCACAAACGCTTCTGGGCCTGGCGCTACCTCTATCTCGGCTTCACCGCGGTCACAGCGATATTCTTCCTCCCTGCACTGCTGAACGGGCAGTTTCTCTGGCTGCTGTTGGGTCCGTTCGCCCACATCGTCGCGGGGCTCTCGATCATCGGAATCTTCGCTGGCTTCCAATTTCCCGGTATCTCACTGCCATACGTCTCGTATACGATCTCGACCGGGCTGTATAGCGCCGCTCTCGTAGCCGTGGCCGGCGGCGATCTCTTGCGGCGGACATCCCCAGCGTCGCTCTCGATGGACCCCTACGACAGTGACGAAGACGAATTAGTGGTCCCACTGGATGGTGTCGACGACAAGAGCGACGACGCCCCGACACCGCCGAAAATCGATCAGGACGTATCGACAGCCGTAATCGGCGAGACAGGGTCGGGGAAGACCTCGGCTATGCAAATGCTGGCCTACCAGTTTCCCTATCATCGGGACACGGCGGTCATCGCACACGACGCCGGCGAAGACTTCCAGCGCTTCTATGAGGATCTTGGTTTCGACGTCAAGCGGATCAGCGCCCAGAATGGGGACGTGGTCTGGAACCTGTTCAACGACGCTGACAGCCGGCGTGACTTCCGAGAGATTGCCCGCACAATCTTCGGCGAACCCGACGGGCACAACCCGTTCCACACGCCGGCCAAACAGGTCTTCGAGGACGTCCTGATGTACCTCCATCTGGAGGCGCAAAAGAACAACCGCCGTGAGGAACTCTGCCATCTCGATCTCGTGCAGTTACTCGAAGAAGGCCATATCGAACTATATCAGAAACTCAGCGAATACGACCAGCGCTTGGACGCTGGTCACCTCGATCCCGACCAGGGGAAAGGCGCACGGAACGTCTACCAGACGCTTCGTGAGCACACTCGTCCGGTGTTCGTCGACGACTTCGCGGAGTACGGGGAGTTCTCACTGAACGAGTACATCAGGAACCCCGATGGGCGCGTGTTGATCATCGACTCCGAACCCTCGCGGATGGCGACACTCGGACCGATGTTCCAGCTGTTGCTGGACTGGTCGATCCGGTACGCTATGGAAGCTCCGAACCCCACAGTCCATATCCTCGATGAGATCGACCAACTCCCGCCACTCTCCCAGGTCACGAACCTCACCGCCCGCGGCCGGAAGGAGAAAGCCCGTGCGCTGGTCGGCGTCCAGACAGTCGGCCAGCTGAAGGACACCTACTCGACGGTCTCCGGTATCCTGGGCAACTGCCCCCAAGGCGTGTACTTCGGCCCCGGCGACCGGGAGACCACGCAGTTCGTTCTCGACGAGGTTGGCGACCACCGGACCTTCGAAACGCAGGAGATGGTTGCCGTCTCTAGATCGACCGGCGACCAGTCCCAAAGCGAGCAGAACCGTCGACGCCACCAAGAGAAAGACCAGAATCCGCTGACTCCCGGACAGCTCCGGAAGTTCGGGCCAGGGGAATGTGTCACCGTCCGCCGGACTGACTGGTGGCATGGCCAAGCCAACGAACTTCACGAGGTTCGCGACAACCTCCCTGAGAGGGGCGTCGAGTCGCCGGTGTCGTTGGACGACACGAAGGATAATCTCGAAGACACTGACAGCTGGCTCGCGCTACTGCGGTCCCGGCTCGGAGGGTCAGAGTCCGACAGTGAATCGTCGAGTCAAAACGAGTCTGGTGGGGACGACGCGGTCGATCCAGACGTGTGGGCTGCTGATGATGTCGAGTCGCCGTCGCTGGCGTTCTCCTATGCCAAGTGGGACGAAGCACTCGACCGACTCGATCTCGACCGGCCACCGATCTCTGATCCGAAGCATATCGACGCCTTCGAGGACGTCTGCTCGATGCTCGACGATCGAGTCCTCTCGCTTCAGATTGGTGCCGACGCGACCATCGAAATCAAGGAACTCCTCATGGACCTCCACGACCAGACTGGCCTGACTCCTAAAGAGATTCTCAACGAAGTGACTGCCCACACCGAAGCCCTACAGATGAGCGATGAGTTCCACACTGAATTCCTCGAACAAGTCGATGTCGACGACCAGCAGGCACCGTCTGATGACGCCTCGGAATTGTTTGAGGACGACAATACTGAAGAGATAGATGACGTCACTGACTCCGAGGGCGTGCAAGCGACCGCCCCTGACAAAGTGACCAATGAGCCAGAGTCTCCCGGCTCAACTGAGACTGAATCTGATGGGGCGGACAACTCAGTTGCCAACACCAATCACCAGTCTCCAGAAGGGGACACTCACACCCCAGATGACGAGCCAGTCCACGACGACGAAGATATAGAGAAACTGTTAGAATCGGAAGAGGAGAAAGATGGATCGGAGGGCCAGTCTGAAGACTCTGATGAGTTCGGAGCTTCCGAGTTTATGTGATCTAGCCAGAAGAATCACCCCTTATTTTCTGACCCGCTGTTCCGAATACCCTTCTTAATTTCATATTCACTACTCCGACTACGCCGTTTATATCACCCACTTCTTTACCTTTTAGATTTTTTAGAGCTGCTTGACTCAGCGATTCATCGTCTACAAGGACTTTTCCTCTCTCTGCCTGAGCAGCCTGGACTGAACACCACAAACATAATCTATCCGGTAAATTATTTAATTTCTATATTTATTCGTACGAAATCGCAAGAAGGCGGACGGGTACATCACAGACACGGTACGAAATAGCGGAGTGATGTACTACAAATCGCAAGACGGCAGCCGGATTTTTCGCTCACACCGTGTCCCTTTATCTTGCCCCACAACTTTCGGCGGTAGCGCGCACCCTAAGCGGTCATGAATTACCACGAATCTGACTATCAATTGCGGCGGCGCCTAGCCCTGGGGACCCCGTTCGATGCACCCTGGCCTGCCCGGCCCACCGGCTGTGTTAGCAACCCAAGAAGAATCCGAGGCTACGCTTCGCTACCTCGCCGAGCGACCAGCGACAACTCCTGCTGTTCGCGCTCGACAATCCCCGAGTCCGGCCCAAACCTGACTCGGTACTTCCCTGCCCGTTGGGAGGCCTCGACCACCTTACCAGTGACAGTGCCAGGCCGCTTCTCATCCAGCACACGATCACCTATGAAATACGATAGCTCTGGCGGATCGCGGTTCTCCGCGCGAGTCATCAGCTGGAGGTTCGTCCGTTCGAACTGCATTCCCTCTGGAACACCATCTGGATGGACCGCGATCTCTTCGCTCTCGTCATCGATAACTGTCACCGTCCCAAGCACCTCACCATCGAATCCATCGCGATGGATCAGCACTCGATCACCCTCTGACAGCGGAACCGGTTGTTCGGATGGAGTACAATCATCACTTGCCATCGTTACTTACACACTCCCTCGTATCGGAAGCAAATAAGCGCCATCATCCTCGCTGGGGCGACACAAAATCTCCCCCGACGTCCACCCTACCAAACCCCTCCACCGACACCCACCCTTCCCCGCCGTCAGCGGGGATCGCGCGTAACGTAGTGAGCACGATGGACCGACCGCGAGGCGCGCGATCGCGCCGAGCGCAGCGACCCGTCGTCCTCGTGAGCGACAGCGAACGAGGGCTCGGAAGACGAGCATCGCGAGTCTTCCGGAGGCGCCGCGCGTAACCCGCGCCATCCAGCCATCCAGGAGGCTCAGCCAGGGCCGGCAGACCCACGCTCGCGACACGCCAGACTACCGGCTCGCTTCGAGACCACAAGACAGAGCGAGCGAAAAATGAGAGAGAACCGTCGGGCCGCCCGACCTGGCTACCCCAGGTGCTGGGCGACCGTCACGGCGTTCAGGAGCGCGGTCGTGACCATTACGACCCACTTCAGGACCGTCGTGACGACATCTCGACGCTTTTTAGTCGACAATACCTTTTTGACGAACGCGGCGATACGTTTCACTTGTTGGAGTGTTGGGGCGTGTTTCTGCGTCCCCACTTTCTCGTCGCTGAGTCCCGACTGGGTCGCCCCATGCCCCGAGGGCAAGACATCGCATCCGGCCAGTGGGGCGAGCCGATACCGACACCCCCACCGCAGGGGGTGGTGGGTCCGTGAGGACCCAAGAGATAGATACGAGGCACTTCCGGAGTGATGGCGCTCGTCCAAGCGCTGACTGAAGTCGACGGGGAAGCTCGCCTCAGCGAGCAGTCCGTCGCCGGACCGAAGCGCGCCAGATGCTTCCAGTCGCGGGCGCTGCTTGCGAGCCCGCGACCGACGCCTTCACCCAGAAGCGCCGTAGATAGTTCCGCGGCACCGCCCGCGATGGGAAGTCTTCGACAGCGCGGGGTCCCGTCCGTCGACGGTCGAGAACCTCGCGTCAGCGAGGAGTCGCAGTGGCGTCGACGCCAACGGAAACACCGCGCCGAGAAGAAGCCTGGAGGGTCGGTGGGACGGTGACGCTGTACGTTCCACCGGGTGTCCCGCCCGTCCCGCACTCGCTGCCCAGCCGACCAGGGCGTCCCCCAGCCAGCAGCTGTCTCGCCCGGCCGTCTGCCCCACTCTGAGAGCGACCGACTGCCAACGCCAGTGCAGTCGTGTCGCTCTCGTCTCCAACCGCGCACGACTCCGACGTGCGCGAGGACTCTCTGTTGATCGTCGACGATCGGTGCCGTCCTGGTCCCAAGCGATTTAACCGATGCCGAGCAACGTCTGAGTGCAACGGTTTTCATGTACGAGAGACCACCATGTCCAGAGCGACAGCTCCCGGAAGATCGCATTGTCCCGCCAATGGAACTGATCAGCCCAGTCGTCGAGCAAGTGATCGAGATCGCTCGCGAACAGCTCGAGCGTCCTATCAAAGTCAGACTGTGGACCTGGGAAGACGGCGAGTTTCAGGTCCGAGTGAAACACTGGTATCCAGCAGGCTCAGAGAACCGCTACGGGTACGAGGCCGTCATCCAGTACCACAGCCGAAGCGAGGAAGTCGAAGGCGTCCTCGTCGAAGAGGATACGATCGACGACGAAAAAGAGCGGCTCCTGAAACAGACCGTCGCACACATCCCCGACCCAGTCCCACGAAAAAATGAAGACGGTTCGTCAGCTACTGCTCCTTGACCACCGTACGGTGGCAATCCTCACAGAGCTGGTCGAACGATTCACCGCGGTCGGCATCGTAGAAGGAACCAGACCGAAACCGAACCCCATCCAGTTCGGTGATGAAGGTGTCCTTACATCGAGGGCACTGAATTTCTCCCAAATCTATCACCTCCTGACGACCCTGAGATGGCCGCCACTCGCCTGCGGCCGCACAAAATCCACGCCGGCGAGCAGCGGGACAGGAGCGCTCCCCCGACGCTTAACCAACATACCCGCGATCACCCGACCCAACGTTGGTTAAGACCGGCGCAACCCCCACCCGCGTCCAGATCTCAACGAACCAGCCACGAATGTGGTTCCCGTCTCCCTCCCAGCGGTCGGCGGGGATCGCGCGAAACCTCGTGAGCACGATGGACCGACCGCGAGGCGCGTGACCGCGCCGAGCGCAGCGACCCGTCGGCGCTGCGCGTGAGACGCGCCACCCGAACTGACCACCCCCGTCGCCCGGCTGGCTGGCCCAGGCCGACGTCCACCCAGCCGTCCGTCGCGACCAGCACCCGGCCAGACTGACCCACGTCGAGCGCGGTCGCTGGCGGCTGCCCAGTCCGTGCGCGCGGTTGTCTCGCCGCCGCCCCGGCCTGCCGGTGGGCGGCGGCGAGGCCGCGTGCGCGAGGTGGCTCCGCGCCGACGGGGGTGAGGACCGCTCCCCCACCAGGCCAGTCGTCGAGGCGAGGCGAGGAACTCCCGCGATTAGTCCGAGAGCGTCACCTCAACAGCATTCTCCATGTCGACGTGGGAAATCCACTGGTGGGTGTCACTCTCAGCGTCCCACGGTGCCGTCCGCGGGCTGTCACCCGAACAGCCCCACGAGGCCCGTCGGTCACCCGTCGGGGCCGGGCCATCGCCGTCTTCGAGGATGCACATGGTCGACTTGCTCGTGACTGCGACGGTCGTGGTACCACGGTACTCGCCGGGCTTGCCCGCGTAAATCCGCACCCGATCGCCTTCGTGGAGCGTGCGGACCATGGTGCCGTGGAGAGCCTTGTCCCAGACGGTGAGTTTACAGCTCGTGCCGGCGTCGTCTTCGAGGTACAGAACTTGGTACTGGTTCCGACTGGCCGGCTCCTCGATGATGTGGGTGACTTCTCCCTCGACAGTCACCTCACCGCCGTCTGCGTCGACTTCCGCGAACGGGACCGGCGAGTTCATGCTGTCGCGAGCGGCCATCAGCGCGTCGAGTTCGCCGTCTAGGGGACTGCCACCGCTGGCCACCGTCTCAGCGATACAGCGCCCCGCTGCGGCGCTTGTGATGGTCGTCTGGCGAGCCACCCGACGGGCGCGTTCGTTGACCTCCGCGAGCGTCTCGGCGTCCATCTTCTCGCGGGGGTCCGTCTGGCGCGTGGCGATGTCCGGGTGATCGAGGTCCGTGTCCGCGTCGGTCAGCTGGCGGCTGGACCGAGCGCGTTCCACACCGTCGGCGTGTGCCGCGTGTGCCGTCTCCCGGTGCCGTACCTGTTCAGCTTCCTCGCCAAGCCGTTGCTCCTGGGCGGCCAACGTCTCGCCGTGGCGACGGTTCGGGCCGACCTCTGTGTCTCGCGTCCAGTCGTAGTCGTTCTGACGCTCGTAGAAGTTCCCGCGAGAGTCGAGGCCCCGGTTAGGCCGGTAATCGAGTTCGTCGCCGTTCTCGGTCTCTGCGACCTGCTGAAGCAGATGCTCAGGGCCGTCAACACGCGCACTAAGCTGGATCGTCTGGTCAACGTCTGCCGATGCCTTCTTACCGCTCGAATTGCTAGCGTACATTGTCTTCTGGGTTCCTACGAGAAGACACTTGCCGGGTGCTGCTACACCCGGTTTCCTGCGACACGAAACCGCTTCGTGAGTGCCGCGTGTCTCGTGCCTTCCCGTACATAAGGCTATGGGTGCCTACCACTTAAAGACTGTGGTTGAATGGCTTCGCTTCAAGTACAATATTCGGATATCTTAGTGGTGTCTGCGCGGCTTTTAGGTTTTCTCGTTTCATCCCGAAATAGCATATAAAAGCCAGTGCTTGGTTGACATCCCGGCGGGTGGGGGATATCTTGTGCGGTCGCGGTTGAGCCAGCATCCCGCGCGGCCAAGCGAGTGCCGGATGCCGAAAGCCCGGAATGGCGCTCGGGCGGTGCTGAGAGAGCGCCACATGCCCGTGAACGGAGGAGCAACAGAGAGCCGCCAGCGTCGGCGGCAGGGCGTCGATGCCGCCAAGGCTGACTCCGGTCAGCCGCCGGCGGATCGGCGGCCTGCCGTCGTAAGCAAGACTCTCCGCCGCGACGTGCTCGTTCCGGCGAGGGAGCGCAGGCCAAGCGGGTTCCTCGTTCAGAACCGTGCGCGAGAAACGCGCGCGCCGTCTCCGCCGTACTGTGCTGTCGCGGTACTGTTGCGGACGGGTGGGACTGAAAGGGGCTCGCCGCTGGCGCTTGCTGTGGTCGGGTCAGCGACCCACTGTCGCGCGCGGTTTGCGCGATATGTCGCTGAGCGACCGCCAGCGGCGTGGGGCTTTCAAGGTATGCTGCTGGCCCGACTGCCTCGTCGACGTCGTCCTGGAAGCCCTGGCTCCTGCAGTAGTCCCGACGGTCCCACCGCCGTCAGAAGTGAGAGTTGTCCCGTCCCCAGCAGTCGTCCCGACAGATCACGGAGTCCCGACAGACCCAGCAGTGCCACGAGCGCTCCTCGTGCCAGCAGTCCCGGTCCCGCCTGGACCACACTCCCCGTCGTTCCCGATCATCCCTACGCCGGCCTCGCCATCCCACCGCCGCCGACAGACAGCCGCCCAGCGGCGGCTGCGCGGCCAGCAGGCGATACCCAGCCACCCGGCCTACCCAGCCCGTCAGTCCCACGTCGATACACGCCGTGCTCTCGCCTGCTGCACCCGGCTGCCAGCCCCACGCCAGTTATTATTCGGCCAGCCTCTTCTGCTTCCTCGCTGCGAGACAGAGTGTACGTGGCGAGCGCTGCTGCAACCGCCCTATCAAGCCCCAGTCGTACTCCTATGGCGCTGCGGCCGCTGTATCGCCTGATTCGGGATCAAACGGGAGATTGATCACGAGTTCGTCGAACCAGACGACTGGGCGCTTGCTCTGTCCGTCTTCCTCAAAGAAGATGATTCCCAGCTTAGCAAGTCGACTGAGTTCCTCGTGGACATTTTTGATGTCTCGGTCCACAACTCGGGCAGTCTCGTTGATGCTAGATGGTTCTTCTCGGCGAACAGCTTCGATAAGTTCGAGGACACGCGGCGTCAGCGTCTCCATGAGATCGTCGTAGCTGGTGAACGACAGCGTCGGCGTCGCGTCCACTGAATCACCGTGTTCCAGTGACTTGATGTCGTCAGTGACGTCGTCGTGAAACTCGTCGGACGAGTTGACTGTCGCGACAAGCGTCGACGCAGCCCGAAGCTGTTCACGTTCCATCGGATGCAGCGGTGGCGTTGATTCGTTCATGGGTATCACCGTGGTGATGGTCTCATTTGACCTCGATTTCGGATTTCGGAATCTCGCTCCAGAACCGTTCCCAGAGTTCGACCATTCCCGGGAACTCGATGATCGCTGGTTCTGTCTCGGGCGCAACGTGGAGTTCGTGGCCTTTTGTGTCCTCGTGCGAGTTGTCGTACCGACGAATCGTCCCATCCTCAAGCGTACGGGGCGGATCTGGCTCTGTTGTGCCGTAATGGAGCTTGTAGGCCCACCCCGACGGGTACGCACCGCGGTCAGTCCGCATGCAGAACACACGGACGACAGTCCCGTCAGGGTACTTCTGCCCCTTGCTTATGCCATCGAGGTCATCATCGGTCAGCGAGCCCATCCTCAGCCATTGGTTTGTAGGCCAATGGAATAACTCTATTGGTCGCTATACCAATAGTGGCGCCAGACTCGATACAACACCAGCTGCTCGACTGCCAGCGGCGTGGGGCTTTCACGATGTGCTGGGCCGACTCCCGCGTCGATGTCGTCCTGGAAGCCCTGGCTCCTGCAGTAGTCCCGACAGTCCTGCTATTACCATGAGTGAAAATCGTCCCGTCCACAGGAGTCCCGACAGACCCAGCAGTGTCGAAAGAGTCCGTCATACCAGTGGTTCCAGTCCCATCGAAACCATCCCAGTCGCGATACCCATCCGTCCCTGTACCAATCCCATCCACCCAACCGACGCCGGCGACAGACAGAGAGCCGCCCAGCGGCGGCTGCGCGGCCAGCAGGCGACACCCAGCAACCGACCTACCCAGCCCGGCCCGTCAGTCCCGCGCCGACACACGCCCTGTGCTCGGCCGCTGCACCCGGCTGCCAGCCCTACGACGGTTCCAATCGGAGAGTCGGGCCGCTTTGCTCGGCCGTCTGGCCCACGGGAGAGCGACCGACTGCCAATGCCAGTGCAGTCGTATCTATCGTCACCGCAGTCAAACACAGAACAGGTGTTCCGTTGATCGGACAAGACAAGCGCCGACAGCAGGTTACAACTTAGAAGGGGCCGTAACCCGGAACCCGGTTTCAGACGACCTCGATTGCGCCGAGCATCCCGCTCCCTTCGTACACCTCACAGATGTAGAACTGGAGGTCAGTGTTACCGAACAACTGGGAAAACGTCGTGTCGGTGTCGTCCGTGGGGTCACTGCTGTCGAAGTCGGAGCTTGAATCCTCTGACGAGACGACGTTGTGCCTGCCGCCCATCGATTCCCAGTTGACGATCATCCCGGCGTCGATACGGAGTGCCGGGGGATCAAACACCAGGCCGCCGCCGACGCCGACAGTGACCGAATCTTGGCCGGTCGCGTCCCGGATCGTCCCCTCGTACCCGTTAGCATCCGAGAGGAACGAATCGATCGCGGACGGCACCTCAGATTTCATGCCGCTCGACATACTGGCACTGTCCATACTCTCGGTATCCGCCGAGACAACCAGATCGGAGGCGGTGTCAGCGGGTTCGTAGTCGGGGGAGAGGCAGCCGACGGCAAACGCGAAGTACCCAGTAACGACCAGCCTCGGACACAATACCTCCGCCAGGACGGGGCACGTATCCGGCGACCGGCGAACCGTCTCACCAGCTCCCCAGCCGCTCGGGCAGCGGATCGACCGTCCCGGCTATCCGGTCGGCAAGCGTCCCAAGCAACCGGGCTTTTGTTTCGGCAAGTTCCGGGTCAGCCCAGCGGTTGCGCCGCTCGACCGGGTCTGTGGCGAGGTCGTACAGTTCCCCGTCATCCGTATCGTGGTGGGTAACGAGCTTGTACCGGTCGGTCCGGACCATCGTCGCGTTGACTCGAGGGTCGGTGTGCCGTTTCGTGGCGTCGTAGAACTCACAGTAGACGGATTCCCGGTGTGGTCGGGTCGGAGTGGTCCCGTCAGTCCTGACAAGGGGCCACAGAGAGCGTCCCTGCATCCCCGCGGGTTGCTCTAGCCCGGCTGCCGCGACCAGTGTGGGTGCCAAGTCAGTCAGCGCCACGAGGTCGTCGACGATGTCTCCCTTGTGGACGGTTCCAGGTTGTGAGATGATCAATGGCACCCGCACGGCCGGCTCGTAAAAGTACGGCCCTTTCTTGTAGATACCGTGGTCGCCCAACATCTCGCCGTGGTCGGCGGTGAACACGACGATCGTGTCCGACCGCTGGCCGGTCGCGTCAAGTTCGGCCAGCAACCGGCCCACTTGGTCGTCGACGAAGTCGATCATGGCGTAGTAGGCGGCCCGGACGAGGCGGTGTTCGTCGGCACTCATGTTCGCTCCTTCGAGCCGACCAGTGTGAGCGGCCTCGTGCTGGACGGCGGGCTTGTCGTCGAGTTCTCCGGGTGCGTAGTTCGGCGGCGGGAGGTCGTCGATTCGATCGACGTACTTCTCCAAGTAGGCCGCGGGTGGGTCGAACGGGTGGTGAGGATCGAAGTAGTTCAGCGAGAACAGCCACGGATGATCTGCGTCGGCCCCCGTCCGGACGTACTCGATTGCGCGGTCGGTACACCACGCTGTCTGGTGGTTGTCGGGCGACATCGACGTTTCGACGTAGGATGACCCCTCGTAGGGCGTCCGTTCGAAAGACTCTCCCCGGCCCCGGAGCCACTGGCGGTACTGATTGTCTGGCGAATCGTCCCCCGGCATCGGTGACCAGTGGACCGTGCCGTAACCGTCGTCAAGCGAGCGGGCTGGTTCACGGGTGGTTGCGTCCGTGTTGTCGTCGGGATTCGTCGGCGAGAGGTGGAGCTTTCCGGCTAATCCGCAGCGGTAACCGGCCTCAGACAGGTGTGTGGTGACGAGGCGTTCGTCGCGAGGCATCGGCTGGCCATTCTGCCGGCAGCGGGTCGTCCGCGGATACCGTCCAGTCAGCATACTGGCGCGGCTCGGCGTACAGACCGGCGACTGGCAGTAGGCCCGTTGGAACCGGATCCCCTCGCCCGCCAGTTCGTCAAGATGAGGCGTGTCGATGTGGTCGGCCCCGTAACAACCCAGCGTGTCCCAGCGCTGCTGGTCGGTACAGATCCAGAGGATGTTCGGTCGGTGATCGGGCACGATTCACCACCTCTCCCCCGGATGCCTGTGTAGTAGCGTTCCGTGGGATGGACGGATGCGGGCGCACATGCCAGTATGCACATCGCGGGGACAAGGTAAGCGTTCGTCCACGCTCAATCGTGGTCGCTCCGAGCGCCGGACCACTGTCTCTCGTCTCGGAGCGGGGCTCGCGGGGGAGTTCAGGAGGAGACTGGCCACGTCCTCGCGTGGACCAAGACTTTCCCCCCTCCATGGTATCTGTTCACACTGTGAGCGACGACAGTCCTCCCAACGTCCTCGTCGTCCTGACCGACCAGCAGCGCTGGGACACCGTCGGTGCCTACGGGAACCCGATGGAGTTGACCCCGACCGTCGATGCGATGGCCGACGAGGGGACATTGTTCGAACAAACGATCTCCCCGCAGCCGCTGTGTGCGCCGGCTCGGGCGTCGATCCAGACGGGTCAGTACGCCACCGACCACGGGGTCTGGAAGAACGGAATCGAACTACCCGACGCGGCCCACCTACTCGGGAGACAGTTCGCCGAAGCGGGGTACGACACAGGCTATATCGGTAAGTGGCACCTCGCCACGACTGGGACCGACCCGGTCCCGCCTGACGCACAGGCGGGCTACGACTACTGGCGGGCGGCCGACATCCTGGAGTTTACCTCCCACCCGGAGGAAGGGTACGTCTACAATGACAACGGGGAGCGCGTCGACTTCGACGGGTACCGCGTCGACGCGATGACCGAGCACGCACGGATGTTCCTAGAACGTGACCGGGACCGACCGTTCTTCTGCGTTCTCTCCTATCTGGAACCACACCACCAGAACGACATGGAGGCCTACGTCGCCCCGGAGGGATACGCCGACCGCTACGCCAATCCCTGGGTGCCCCCCGACCTGGAGGGGGTCCCAGGCGACTGGTACGAGTCGTTGCCGGACTACTACGGCATCTGTCGGCGCATCGACGAGTGTGTGGGTGACCTGCTGGAGACGTTAGCCGGGCAGGGGGTTCGCGACGACACCATCGTCGTCTTCACCGCCGACCATGGCTCGCATTTCCGGACCCGGAACGAGGAGTACAAGCGCAGTTGTCACGAGGGGTCTGTCAGGGTCCCGCTGGTCGCGACGGGTCCGGGCTTCGCGGACTGCGGCCGCGTCTCGGAGCTGACGAGTCTGCTCGACCTCCCGCCGACGCTGCTGGACGCGGCCGGCATCGACCCGCCCGAGGAGATGGCCGGCCGGAGCCTGCTATCGCTGCTCGACGACGTGCCCGATGACTGGCGCGACGAGGTGTTCATACAGATCAGCGAGTCCGCGCTCGGGCGTGCGCTGCGGACGGATCGCTGGACCTACGGCGTTTACGATCCGGACGCAGCGGGGACCAACAGTCCCGCCAGCGAAAGGTACCGGGAGCGATACCTCTACGACCTGCGGGCCGACCCCTATCAGCGGGTGAACCTGGTAGGTCACGACGACTACGCGGCGGTCGCGGACGAACTTCGAGAGCGGCTGGCCGACAGTATCGCAACCGTTGAGGGGGACCGACCGACTATCGAACCAGCTACGCATCAGCACTTCTGAGCGGAGTTGGTGTCCCTCTCGGCGGCGCGCTCGTCGCGGGCCCGAACTGCTCGTGTCGGTGTCGTCCCGGCCGAGCGGCATCCTGCGTTTCTGTCCGACCGTCGGCACCGCGCTCAGTCGGGCAAGTCCGTGGCGGCCACCCCGAGTTCGGTCGCGTCGCCCCGACCGACAAGGTAGTCGTACCCGCCGAGGGGGGTCCGCCCGACGACCGGGTCACCCGACAGCCTGTCGACCCGGACTCGGTCAGATGTGAAGTTCGTCACGAAACAGTGGTCGCCGCGCTGGGCCACCCGGACGCCGTCCGGCAACGGTTCGTCTCGGTGTGGGACGCCCGCCCTCGACAGCAGGTCCGTACAGACGGTGTCGGCCAGCCGCCGCTCGGGCCAGACGCCCACGTAAGTCACTGCTCCCTCACCGACCTCGTGGATGGTGATGGCAGCCGAACCGGACCCGGCGCCGTCGGGGTAGGTTCCGACGATCCTGGCTCCTTCGCTTTCGAGCCACTCGCCCCACGTCCGGTAGTCGTAGGACTCACCGCGGTAGTGGACCGTCGTGTCGACGGTATCGGGGATTGTCTCATGTTCCGTGACGGTCGCGCCGACAAGCGACCGGAGCGGACCCGGACGCGGGGTCTCGTGGACCCGGTTGTGCGGGGTCTTGAATCCGGCGCGGACTGTGAGCAGGAGGGTCCCGCCGTCCCGAACATACGACTCCAAGTGGTCGGCTCTCCCGTCGCTGACGAGGTACAGGGTTGGGGCGACAGCGGCGTCGTATCCGTCAAGGGAGTCCGCCGGGTGGCGGATGTCCACCGTGACCCCACGCGCCTGAAGGGCGTCGAAATACGTCCGCAAGTGCGTCCAGTAGTGGAAGTCCGGCGCGTGGGGCTGTTCCCGGAGCGCCCAGGCGTTCTCGTAATCATGGAGTACTGCGACGCTCGCTTCAGGCTGCGGGAGCGAGGGGAGCGCACGTATGTCGTCGGCGGCCACGGTGGCGTCGTCGTACCCGCGGTCAGGCTGGCCGGCGTGGTTCAGCAGGCCGCTGTGGTACTGCTCTTGTCCCTGTGAACAGGCACGCCACCGGAAATAGACGACCGTGTCGGCTCCGTGACCGGTCGCGTGCAGTGCCCAGAGGGACATCGCACCCTCACCGGGCTGGGGGTTCGTTGGCGACCAGTTGATGTCGCCGGGCTGTTGTTCCATCACCCAGAACGGCTCCGTAGTGGCCCCGCGACAGAGGGCGTGGTTCAGGGCGAGTTCGTCGGGGTCGCCGGCCCGGAGTTCGTCGACCGTCGCAGGCTCGTCTTCGCGGGTCTGGACGAACCCGGTCGGGTAGGAGTCCCAAGATAGGAAGTCCACAGTCTCGCCCAGCGCATGGAGGTCTAGTTCCTCGAACTGCCCCATCGTGTTGTGGGTCAACGTCCAGCCGTCGTTGGCCTCGCGGAGGAGGGCCGCCTGCAACGCGTTGTACTTGACGACGCTCCGACTGGCAAAGCGGGCGTAGTCGAGCAACAGCGAAGGGTGGTGGGCCGACGGCGTCGGTCGCGGGGGTTCGACGGCGTCAATGCTGTCGTACTGCTGGCTCCAGAACGCAGTCCCCCACGCCTCGTTGAGTGTCGCCGCGTCGTCGTAGTGCTCCCGGAGGAACGTCCGGAAGGCCTCGGCACACTCGTCGCAGTAACAGCGGACCGTCCCGTGACAGCCGTACTCGTTGTCGATCTGCCAGCCTACGACGACGTCACGGTTGGCGTACCGCTCGGCCAGACGGCTGACGACGCGCTCCGTCTCAGCGCGGTAGGCCGTGCTGTTGAAACAGTACTCCCGCCGGCTGCCGTACCCCTCGACTGTGCCGTCCTCGGCCACCCGTCTGACGGACGGCCGCTCGTCGACGAGCCACTTCGGTGGCGTCGCCGTTGGGGTACAGAGCAGCGCCTCCCGGTCGTGATCAGCCAGCAGATCGAGCACCGTATCGAGCCACGCGAAGTCAAACTCCTCGCGTGCGGGTTCGAGTCGACCCCACGCGAACTCGCCGAGCCTGACGGTCTCGATACCGGCCTCGGCCATCCGTTCGACCGCACCCTCCCACGTCGACTCGTCCCAGTGTTCCGGGAAGTAGCAGACACCGACGGTCATGGTCAGAGTCGGGTGATCTCGACGCCTTCGGCGGCGATGTCCTCGATGGTCGCCTTCCAGCCTCCGACGGTGACGGTGCCGTCGTCCGTCGCGACCGTCAGCGACACCTCCTGTGGGACCGCGACGCTGTAGTCGACATCCGTCGGACCGGCGATCTCGTAGTCGACGATCTCACCCTCCCAGGACCCCTGTCGGTGTCGTTCCGTGTGGGTCCCGCGGACGGTGGCGTAGAGGTCGGTACCGGCCTCAAACTCCGATTCGAGGTCGTTGATGGCGTGCCAGGGATCAAGGTAACGCCGCGCTCCGTCGCTGCCCTCCTGGACAACTGTCGAGGCGGGCCAGATCTGCTCGCTGTAGTTCTGGAACAGGAGCACGAGGTTTCGCTCCTGGGTGATAATATACGGCTGGCCCGACCGGGCCGGGTGTTTGCTACTGAAGACGCCGTAGCTCCGATCCGCCGCAATGAACGTGTCGGCGGTCGCCCGGTGGCGCACCCGCAAGCGGTCGTCGAAGTCCGTCCCGGAGACGATAGTCTCGTCGCCGAGCAACAGCAGCCTGACTGTGACGTTCCTGTCCAATGCGTCTTCGATGTCTGATCGGAGGTTGGGGTAGCGAGTCACGTTGACCGAGAGCGTGAGCCACCACTCGGCGTCGGCGATGGCCTGCCGTGCGTGACGCATCGCCGAATCCTCGCGCCCGACCATGGTGACGAACGCGTCGGGGTTCTCCTCGGTTCGGTGGTAAACGCTCTCCAGCTCCGAAACAGCCGTCGACACCGTCTCCGAGAGGTCGTCGATCCGACGGCGTTTCAGCTGGTTCAGCACCGTCTTCGGCGAGGGGGCCGTGATTTCTTTCCCGCGGGCCTGTGAGTGGACCTCGACCAGTCCCTCGCTCTTCAGGTCGTCGATGACGTCGTAGATCCGGGCCTGTGGCACCCCGGACTCCTCCGCGAGATCGGTCGGCCGGGACCGCCCGAGTTTCACCGCGGCGAGGTAGGTACGGGACTGGTACTCCGTCAGGCCCAGCCCCTGAAGCTCCTCGATAACCCGTGGCTCACTCATCGGTCAGGGGGGCGCGGCGGAGCTCGAAGGCTCCGTCCGCGCGGGCGACCTCGTAGTACGCCTCGTACCCGTCGGCGATCGGTGCCACGTCCAGGTACCGCAGCGTCGCGAACTCGTCAACTCCGGTCGCGGTCCCGGTCGTCGGTGCGGCATACTGGGGTCCGTCGGGGGCCGTGTCGACCACGGCGGCGAGTCGCTCGGCCGTCGCCACCCCCGTCCGCAGGTTCCATGTCTCGCCGTGGTCGGTGTGGCTGCTGCCCTCGTAGAACACCTGCCACGTGGGAGCGTCGGACGCCGGGCGAACGCAGCTAACGCGTGTGTGGTGGTCGTGCCAGTACTGGCGGTCCAACACCGGATTTTCCGGGACACGGGCGAAGGTCTCGCCGTTGACGCTCGTCGCGAGGTGGGCCCGTTCGGAGACGCCGTCGTGGCCCGCGTAGAACATGTAGTAGCGCCCCCCGACCGTCAGCACGTAGGGGTCTTTCACTGTCACTGCGTCCGTGGTCCCGGCCGACGGCGTCAGCACTTCCCGGGTAGTCGCGGGGTCGAGGTCGGCCGGCCGGTCGACGGCATCAAGTCGCTGGATCGTCCACTGGTTGGCTCCGTGGTCGACCGGTACGTACAGCACAAGTCGTCCAGTGTCTGGGGCCGTCGCCATGGCCGGCCGCTCGATGCTGACCACGGCCAATTCGTCGGCTGTCACCGACCACAGCTCTTCCAAGGTGTCGTCGACCCGGTAGATTCGGAGTTCGCGGCCACGCTCCTCAGGCGTCCGCTCACGTACGGCGAGCAGCCGAGTGCCGTCGTAGTCGTGGACACATGGCGCACCGATCCAGTTGCCCTCACCCTCGCCGGGAGGGTTGAGCACCGTTTCGGCCGCCGACTGGTCCAGCGTGGGGTGTGTCGCATACGTACCCATACCGACCCTACTCACATTGGATATATTAGATTTGGGGGTTTTACAACTACTAGAGATAGTTGTTACCCCCTATTATTAAATAGGAAACTATTTCTAATGCATAATGAATCATGTCAGATTCCAGTCCACGGACGGACGTGAAGCGACGCCGGTTCATCAAGGCGGCCGGTGTGACCGGTGTGACCGCGCTTCTCTCGGGCTGTGGTGGCGACAGCGGGGGTGGGACAGAGACCGACGGTAGCGACAATACGGACACTGCGGGCGGCGACGGTGGCACCACGACTGACACGATGACCGCCGAGTCGTTCACGCTAGAGTACGTCGACGTCGACGGCGACAGGGCGAAAGAGCACTTCGCGCCGGTCATCGACGAACTGAACGGTGAGTACGACACCGACATCTCGCTGAACTTCCGAGAGATTCCCTACGGGAACATGCGACAGCAACTCCTCACACGTGTGGGGGGTGGCAACGCGCCAGACGTAGCCGCCATCGACCAGATCTGGCTAGGGTCGTTCTACGAGAGCGGGGAACTGATGTCGTTCAGCGACATGAAGGACGCAGTCAACTTCGACGACTACTTCGCCGGGTTCAAGCCGGCTGTCCAGCAGGAGGGAGATCTGGTCGGGTTCCCCATCACCACTGACGTCCGCGGGATGTACTGGCACAAGAACATGGTCGACGAGGCCGGATTCGACCCTGAGAGCCCGCCAGAGACGTGGTCGGAGTTCTACGAACTGGGCAAGCAGGTCCACAATCCGCCGGAAACCTACGGGACGGGCGTCATCGTCGCTTCCGGTATTTGGAGCGTGCCGCTGTTCAGCGCCGGCGGCCAGTTCCTCAGTTCCGACGGCTCCACGCCACGATTCAACAGTGAGGACGGCGTTCAGGCGGCGTCGTTCTACGACGCCATCTACAACACCGAGGACTTCGGCCCGCAGGAGCCCATCTTCGGCGATCACAACATGCCCCGGGAGTTCATCGGCGGCACCTACGCGACGACACCGGTGTACGGCTCGTGGCTCGATTTCTTCGCCCGGCAAGAGGGGATGTCCAACGAGGAGATCAAACAGCAGTTCGGCTTCGGCCTCACACCCCACCCGGAGGGGGGGCAGCCGGCGACGATGAACGGCGGGTTCGCGTGGGCGGCGTTCAATACCACCGACCGCCCCGACATCGTTCGGGACTTCATGACCCGCATCAGCACCCAGGAGTTCAACCGAAAGATCGCGCGTGTCACCGGCCGCATCCCGACCCGACAGTCGCTGCTCGATGCCAGTGACGTCTGGGAGAATATTCTCTGGTCGGAGACCATCAAGGACATGCTGGAGTACGGTGGCACCCGACCGGTCAGCAACTGGTCGACGGTCAGTTCGGTGCTGAACCCCGAACTCCAGCGAGTCGCCTTCGATCGGGCTGAACCACAGACAGCCCTGGAGAACGCCGCACAGAAGTTCCGGAACCAGGTGTAAGCGCCCGTCCGCATGTCCGATTCAGATCCGACGTATCTCACCGAGTTCGACACCGGTACTAGCACCAGCGAACGGCTCACACGGGCCGAACGGCTCTACGAGGCCATCGACGCGCGGTTGCCTTACCTCATGATCGCGCCGGTGTTCGCCATCGTCTTCGGGCTCATCCTCTACCCAGCGGTCTGGGCGTTCAAGCTCAGTCTCTACGAGGTGAAGATCTACAACCTCGACCAGCAGACGTTCGTCGGTTTCCAGAATTACGTCGAGATATTCAACAACCCACTGTTCTACAAGGTGATGCGAAACAGCGTCGTCTTCGTCGGCGCCAGCGTCGTCGGCCAGGTCGGTATCGGCGCCGTCCTCGCCATCCTGCTGGACCGCTCGTGGCTGGGCGACCGGCTCTCGCAGTTCTTCCGGGCGACGTTCATCCTGCCGTGGGCAACGACAGCGGTCATCGTCGGCTACTCCTGGCAGTTCCTGCTGAACTCACGGGTTGGACTTGTCAACCAGTTTCTGATGTGGCTAGGGTGGGCGAACCCGCCGGCGTGGCTCAACAGTATCGAGTTTGCCATGGTCGGTATCGTCGTGATGAACATCTGGCGCGGGACGCCGTTCTCGCTCATCTTCCAGACGAGCGGTCTCCAGAGCATCCAGGAGTCGTTCTATGAGGCCGCCCGCGTCGGCGGCGCCTCGCGACTGCAGACCGTCCGGAACGTGACGCTTCCCCTGCTTCGGCCCTTCCTCCTGATGAACCTCATTCTCGTGACCCTGTTTACGTTCAACGTCTTCGGGATGATCCTCGTGATGACCGGCGGCGGACCACTCAACGCGACGGAGGTGTTGGCGCTCCACATGTATGAGACGGCGTTCAGCGTCGGCAACTTCGGGAAGGCCAGCGCCCTCGCAGTGTTGTTGTTCCTTTTCAACCTCTGTACAGTGGCGTTCTACCTGAAGGCGTTCGGCGGCATCGAACAAGCGATCTGAACAATGAGTGTCCAACAACGCCTCCTCGAATCACGCTACCGCGTCCGGAACGGAATCGAGTACGCCAGGAAGCACCCCGAAAATGCGCTCCTGCGGGGTGTCGGGTTCGCCGTCCTCGTGAGCGCCACGGTATATTTCCTCGTCCCGTTGTACTGGCTGTTCGTCGCCGCGTTCAAGCCGCCAAACACTATCGGGTTCCCGCCGGATATCGTCCCCTCGACGGTGTCGGCGACGAACTTCCAGACGATCCTCACGCAGACAGAGTTCGTCGGCCAGTATCTCATCAACAGCGTCATCGTCGCCGGCGGATCCGCAATACTCGTCCTCACAATCGCGACGCCGGCAGGCTACGCCTTCTCCCGGTACGACATCAAGTACAAGAACTACCTGATGGTCGCCATCCTGTCCGTCCAGATGATCCCGTTCCTAGCGATGATCATCCCGCTGTACCGCATCTTCTCGATCATCGGCCTGTTGGACACGCTGTTGGTCATCATCATCGTCGCCTCGGCTAACACGATCCCGGTCGGAACGTGGCTGATCAAGGGCTACTTCGACACCGTCCCCGACGGATTGGAAGAGGCGGCCCGCGTCGGCGGGGCCTCGCGGTTCCAGGCGTTCCGCGTCATTATCCCGCTCGCGAAGCCAGCGCTGGGCGCCGTAACAATCTACGCGTTCGTCGGCGCGTGGAACCAGTTCGTCATCCCGCTGACGTTCACCAACAGCGAAGCCAAGTGGGTGTACCCGGTGGCGATCTACCGGTTCATCTCCCGTCAGGGTGTCGTCAACTGGGGGTTGCTGGGGGCGGCCAGCCTCATCGCGATGCTGCCGATCCTCGTACTGTTCGTGACGTTCCAGAAGCAGTTCGTTGCCGGACTCACCGGCGCGGAGTACAAAGGGTGATTCCATGAGTACGATCAGACTCGACAATGTGACAAAGGAGTTCAGCGATGTAACGGCCGTCGACGATGTCGACTTCGAGATAGAGGACAGCGAACTGCTCGTCCTCGTCGGCCCCAGCGGCTGCGGGAAGACCACCTTGTTACGGACTATTACTGGGCTGGAGACCCCAACCGAGGGGGACGTCTACATCGACGAGAACCGCGTGACCGACATCCCGGCCCGCAAGCGGGACGTAGCGCTCGTGTTCCAGAACTTTGCGCTCTTTCCGCACATGAGTGTCTTCGAAAACATCTCGTTCAATCTCCGGATGCAGGGCGACCTCGATGACGGGGAGATCGAGGCCCGCGTCGAGGACATCGCCGAGATGCTCGACATCGACGATCTGCTGCAACGGGACATCAGTGAGCTTTCTGGCGGCCAGAAACAGCGCGTCTCGCTGGGGCGGGCCATCGTCACCAACCCGGCCGCATTCATGCTCGACGAGCCGCTGGCGAACCTCGACGCGAACCTCCGGGATCAGATGGAGACCGAGATCGTTCGGCTCCAGAAACGGCTGGGCATCACTACCGTCCACGTCACCCACAACCAGAGCGAGGCGATGACGATGGGCGACCGCATCGCCGTGATGAACGACGGGGAGATCCAGCAACTCGGCTCCCCAGAGACGGTGTTCTACGAGCCGGCCAACCTCTTCGTCGCCCGGTTCATCGGCAGCCCAACGATGAACCTCGTCAACGCCACCGTCGGGGACGACAGGGTTCGTGTCGGCGGATTCGGCGACGCCACCCTCTCGGTACCGGTCGAAACCGACATCGTCGGCGACCGGTCGGTCGTCCTCGGCGTGCGCCCCGAACACGTCGCGGTCAGGCAGGACGATCCTGGCGGCGGCGAGTGGCTGTCAATGGAGGTCGCCTTCGAAGAGTTCCACGGGGCGAACCGCTACCTGTTTTTTGACCCTCCCGGGATCGAGGAGTTCGTCGCACAGGTCGACTCCAGCGAGAACGTCGGCACCGGCGACCGGGTCAGCGTTCGGCCCGTCCCCGACCAGGTCCACCTCTTCGACCCAGCTTCCGGCGAGCGTATCGACGAGACGGCCGTTGGGGAGTCGAACACGCCCGTTCCGGAGTCACACAAGCAGGACGATGACTGAGGAAGTGCTCGTCGACGGCCATACGTTCCTCGTCACCGATGAGGCGTTCACGCTCGACGGGGCCGGCGGCCTGTTCCACCGTGACACGCGCTACCTCTCCGATCTGGACGTTTCCGTCGAGAACACGGCCCTCAAATCAGTAGGTAGCCACCTAAGGTCGCCGTGGCGACGGCGGGTCACCTACGCTGACGCCGCCTCGACGGTGAACAAGATAGACGAGTCCGCGGAACAGAAACACACGACCCTGGCGCTGACACGGGACCAGGTCGTCGCTGAGGGCCTCGGCCTGGTCGAACGGGTACGTGTCGCCAACCACGCGCGGTCGGCGACGACGCTCAGGCTGTCGGTCGATGTCGATGCCGACTTCGAGAATCTCTTCGAGGTTCGGGGCTTCTCGACGGGCATCGACCGCGAGGTCGAACGTACCGCGGCGGACGACCGAATCAGGTGGCGCTACGACCCGGCGGACGCGAGCGGCGCGACGACGACCGTGTGGTTCGAACCTACCCCGGAAACACTGACTCCCCGCGGTGGGACGTTCAGACTCCCGCTGGCCTCGCAGGCGTCCGCCACGGTGACGATGGCGGTGCTCCCCGACGGGACCGACAGCGTGGCCAAGGGGTCGCTGTTCGACCGCGCGGTCGACGCCGCCGGCGGTCCCTCACTCGGCGTCGACACTGACGCTCTCGGGGAGAGCCGCTACAGGACGGTGTTCGAACGCGCCGTGTCGGACCTGCGCGCGCTCGTGACGGCCACCGACTACGGACCGGTCTCCCTGGCGGGCGTACCGTGGTTCGCGACCGTGTTCGGCCGCGACGCCCTGCTGACGGCGTACAACGCTCTCCCCGTCCTCCCAACGCTGGCGGCCGGGACACTCCGGTATCTCGCTGTCCAACAGGGTACCAGCGAGGACACCTACCGTGAGGAGGCACCCGGGAAGATCTTCCACGAGATCCGGCAGGGTGAACTGGCCGAACGCGGGGAGATACCCCACACGCCCTACTACGGTACCATCGACGCGACGCCGCTGTGGCTGGTCGTCCTCGACGAGACACGGCGTTGGACCAACGACGAGTCGCTCCTCGAGGAGCTTTGGCCGGCCGCCGAACGCGCCGTCGACTGGCTCGAAACCGCGACCGACCGGGGCCGGGACGACCCGTTCCTCTACTACTGCGAGGCAGACAGTACGGGAGTGGTTCACAAGGCCTGGCGGGATACGGAACGGAGCGTCCAGTTCGCCGACGGACGGCCGGCGGACGCGCCGCTCGCCAGCGCCGAGGTACAGGGGTACGTCTACGACGCCTACCGACGGACGGCCGCGATGGCTCGCGAGCGCGGTCAGGAGGCCGACGCCCGCGAGTACGAACGCCGGGCTGAGCGCATCGCCAAATGGTTCGACGCCGATTTCTGGCTCCCCAACCGGGAATACTACGGAACAGCGCTGACCAGCGACGGGCGGGTGGTCGACTCGACGACCTCCAACGTCGGCCACTGCCTCTGGTCGGGAATCGTCGACCCCGACCGGGCGGATGCGGTGGTCGAGACGCTCCTCGACGACGGGTTGAACACGGGCTGGGGGGTGCGGACGATGAGCAGCGAAGACGCTGGGTACAGCCCCGTCTCCTACCACGTCGGGAGCGTCTGGCCCCACGACAACGCCCTTGTCGCCTTGGGAGCCGCCGGCTACGGCTTCCACGAGGCGGCCGAGCGGATCGCGACCGATGTCCTGGAGGCCTGTCGGACCTTCGACCGGCAGCGCGTCCCCGAACTGTACTGCGGGTTCGCCGACGAGACGCCGTACCAGTACCCGTCAGCCTGCGAACCCCAGGCCTGGGGTGCGTCGACACCGCTCGCGCTCCTGCGGGCCCTGTTCGGACTCGACCCCGACGAGGGCATTACTACGGCGCCGTCGTCGGTCGATATCGGCCGTGAGGCCGTCGCCGCTCTCGTCGACGGCGTCGACGTGACCGCCACCGCCAGCGGTGATACGCCGTGAGAGTGCTCCTCATCGATATAGACTCGCTGCGACCGGACCACCTCGGCTGCTACGGGTACGACCGCCCGACCTCGCCCGGTATCGACACCCTGGCGGCAGAGGGCGTCCGGTTCACGCGGGCGTACGCCTCGGACACTCCATGTCTTCCAAGCCGGACGGCACTGGCTGCGGGCCGGTTCGGCGCTCGAACCGGCGTTGTCACCCACTTCGGCGACGGACAGTGGTACGACTACAATGCGAGCGGTCACGACGCTGCCCCGAATGCCCCCCTCGCCTTCCGACACCTCTCACGACACGGCGTGCGGACCGCGACGGTCAGTAGCTTCGGCAGCCACCACTCGGCGTACCACTTCAGCGGCTCGTTTACCGATGCGATCCAGCCGACGACGCGGAAGGACGACGAGACAGCCGTGGACGTGACCCGCGAAGCCACTGCCTGGCTCAACCGCCACGCGACCGACGACGACTGGCTGTTGCACGTCCAGTACTGGGGCGTCCACCACCCGTACCACGACGTGGCCGACGATGTCGAGACGCTCCGGGACGGCGACTGGACACTGGACTGGCCCGACGGTGACGCCCTCGCCGCCCAGCGCGGGATGACCGGTCCCCGCAGCGCGGACCTCTGGCCCACGCCTGACGTCGTCGACGACCCCGACTACGAGGCCCAGTACGGCGACTGGCCGATCCTGGACCGCTTCGAAACGCCCACGGATGTCGTCCACCTCGTCGACGGGTACGACGCCAGCATCCGCAGGATTGACCGCCACGTCAAGCGGCTCCTCGCGGCGCTTGACGAGGCGGGTGTCCGCGATGAGGTGACGATCATCGTCACCGCGGATCACGGCGAGGCGCTGGGAGAACACGGACTCTACGCCGAGCACGGTCTCGCACACCCGCCGACACAACGCGTGCCGCTGATCGTCGCCGGACCGATCGTCACCGATCCCGACCGCACCATCGATGCGCAGGTGTACCAGTTCGATCTAACCGCGACGCTGTGTCCCCTGTTCGACGCGCCGGTACCCGACGGCTGGGACGCCAGGCCGCTGACCGATGCTCTCCGTGACCGCTCGGTCGACGGCCGGAACGCGCTGGTCTGTGGCCACGGCATCTTCACGTTCAGCCGCGCAGTCTACGAGGACGACTGGGCATATATCCGATTGCTCCATCCTGGCGTGTTCTCACATCCGGAGCTGTTCAACGCGCCCGACACCGAGGGGCCAGCTGCCGGCCTCGAACTCCTCCACGACCGCCAGGCGGACCCGCACATGACCGAGAACCTCGTGGCCGACCGGCCGGAGGTAGCCGACCGCCTGCGCGGCCGGCTGGCCGACTGGCGGGACGAGATGCTCGCGACGACGGACGCTGGCGGGACCGATCCGCTCGCTCGGATGGCCGTCGAAAGCGGCCCGTTCTACTACGTTGACCCCGAGGAACTGGCGGCATACTACCGGCGGACTGACCGGAGTGAGCGACAGGTGCGGACAGTCGAACGGGCGCGATCATTCCCGACCGACAGATGATCGGTGGAGCCCGCCAAGCGGACAGGGCGGCCCCGTTCGTGAGCGTGTCGAAACACATTCGTTCGTGGCCTGGTGACACGCCAATATGACCGACGACGATCCGGCCTGCTGTGGTCCGGACCGTGAGTCGGGGCCTCGGCCATCCCGTGACGGCGGCGACGTGACGGGTACCGACACCGCGCGAGAGCGGACGGTTCCCGCCGACGCGGCCGACGAGCGGACCGACGGGATGGTTCGCCTCAACGGCGGGACGTTCACGATGGGGACCGACTCCGGTGAGGGGTTCCCCGAGGACGGTGAGGGGCCGACCCGCGAGGTGACGCTGTCGCCGTTCTACGTTGACCGCCATGCGGTAACGATCGCGGAGTTCCTCGCGTTCGTCCGCGACACGGGGTATACCACCGACGCTGAACGATACGGCTGGTCGTTCGTCTTCACCGACTTCGTCGCCGACGCCGACAGCGGGTACGTCCGCCAGCGGGTCGACGCCGCGCCCTGGTGGGTCGCCGTCGCGGGCACGACGTGGCTCCGGCCCGACGGGCCGAGTTCGAACGTCCTCGACAACCGCGAGCGACTGAAACACCCGGTGACACACGTCTCCTGGCGCGATGCTCGGGCCTATACCGAGTGGGCGGGCAAACGTCTCCCGACGGAGACCGAGTGGGAGTACGCCGCCCGCGGTGGCCTCTCAGGCAAACGCTTCCCGTGGGGCGACGAACTGCGGCCCGACGGCGAGCACCGCTGTAACATCTGGCAGGGGGACTTCCCCAGTCACGACACGGCAGCGGACGGGTATCACGGGACGGCCCCCGTCGATGCCTACGAACCCAACGGCTACGGGTTGTACAACGTCTCGGGCAACGTCTGGGAGTGGTGTGCCGACTGGTTCAGTCCGGACTATCACACGACCGACGACTACAGCCACGTAGATCCCACGGGTCCCGAAGATGGTACCCAGCGTGTGATGCGCGGCGGGTCGTATCTCTGTCACCGGTCATGGTGCAACCGCTACCGCGTCCCTGCCCGATCGAAGAACACGCCCGACAGTTCAACCGGAAACATCGGCTTCCGGTGTGTGGTCGACGCGATGGACTGACGCCGCTCCCTTTCCATCCGGGACACGCCCTGTGCTCGGCTGCTGCTCCCGCCTGCCAGCCCCACCCTGAGAGCGATCGACTGCCAACGCCAGTGTAGTCGTGTCGCTCTCGTCTCCAACCGCGCGCGACTCCGACGTACGCGAGCACTCTCTCAGTCTCTCTTGAAGACACAGGTATGTGGGAGTTATGTGTGTCAGACCGTGTCGAACGAGTTGACCACATCACCTGTGGAGTACCACGTAACGAGGTTCTGTTCACCGAAATCGGAATCATCACTCCAGATAGCCACATCGCTGACGATGGCACACGCCAAATAGAGCACATCATCGGGATCAGTATCACCAATCGCCGCGTCTGCTTCTTCGATGGCTGGATAGAATTCCTCAGCAGGAACGACCTTAATGTACTGAAACAGAAGGTCGATAAACTGTGTCACTCGGTCCGGTTCCATCCCAGATTTCGCCACGATCAGATCTTCGTACTTCTCGATTTCATCGTGGACGAACGCGGGCGTCAAGAGATCCGGGTCGAGCGTAACGATGAGTTCCCGCGTTTTCGAATCAGCGATGAGAGCAGAAATGACAACATTGGCGTCGATTACCAGCTTCATCCGTGCGTCTACTCCGAATTCTCCTCGACACGCGCCCGTCCGCTCTCGTTGATTTTGTTCGCGATTTCCTGCACGTCGCTCTCAGTCAGTTCACTCTCGCTAGTGAGTGTATCCATCATTTCGAGCGCCTCGATCTTCTCCTGGATAGCCTGTCGGGTGACCTCGCTCCAGTTAATTTCCGGGTGGTTGTCCATTCGCTCTTTCAGCGTGTCGTCAACATTGACTGTGATGGTTGGCATACAGAAATCTATGTAAGCACAGAATACTGTGTGTTTCGGTGCAAACCGGTTAAAATAGAGATCTGATGTACACGAGATCGTTCCTTGGAAAAGCGGATCACCGATCCTCAGAGCGCTTCGGGGACATCCTCGACTTCGAGGTGGCCGTTCGCGCACGTCGCCGCGTACCGGCCGACAGTCGCGGTCTCTGTATACTCACCGTCGACACAGGCGACCCGTTCGGACTCGACGATTTCGGCGTTGCACTCCTCGCGCGGGCAGGTGTTCTCAGACATCGTCCCTCACCCGCCGGGGACGCACAAAGCCACGCCAGGCGAGCGGCCCAGCTGCTCCAGCTGGCCTAGGAGCCCGTCCATAGGTTTCTCCGTGGAAAGACGACTGCCACAAAGCGTATTCCAAGACTGCCCAGTGATATGAATCGGGCGGCGGTCCCTGGACATCAGTTCGAAGGGGTACCGTCCGATTGGGACCCGCCCCGTCTGCTAACTGGGGGATACACTGCAGGCTCAGGGGCCTCGATGTTAGGTTCATACAATGACATCAGTGTTACTGCACTGCTTATGTCAACGCATCCATTAGTGTGAGTGCAGTGTCGCTGTAAACTGTCAGAGGCACGCCAGCCGGTTGGGCAGCACCGGCCTGGCTTTCTCCCATTGGTCTTGTTCACCACTAGCCACCTCGTAGCAACGAAACCGGAGCGCTTTCAGACTATACCACCGCTGGGCCCCTCGCCGCGGCTATCCTGCCAGTTCGGACGAAAAATAACATCACCCGAACGGGGACGAACAGTCGCGTGACAAATTTAGAGAATTCTTATCAAAACCTTCCCCGAGGAGTCCAATCGGGCCATGGGCGCCACTGGCACAACGGTTGCGGCGTCCTGGCTAACTGGGGTACACACCACGATCGACGATGGCACACAACGACACATCACACACTGGCAGACAGTATAACCGACGACAGATACTCCAACTCGCAGGGTTGGCGGGTACAGGCTCTGTCCTGACGACAATGATCGGGACTGCACGTGCGGGTCCGTACCCACCAGCAGTTCCCGGCGGGACACACCCTTCGACACTGGACCACAATGGCGTTCCAATAGCGGCACAGCCTGACGCCGATATGGACATCACGCTGTTCGCTGATAACGGCGCCTGGCATGGGTATGCGCTGCCAAGCGAAGACGACACGGACCGACTCGGATCGTTCACTGGCCCACTGTATATTGCCCAAGAGTACGCGTGGTTCCTCAGCGAAGGATTCACGCAACTCTCTCTGGTTGACAAGCAGACGGAGAAAGAGGTTCCATTAGCCGACGCAGAAGCGGATATCGAATCATATCCTGGTCTTCTCGAGCAAGAGTTCACACTGGAGGGACTGACTGTTCGACTTCGCCTCCGGTTCGTGACCGATCGCTCGGCGCTGGTAACAGCTAGGATTGAGAACACTGGCGACACTCCCCGGCAGCTGATGGCAAAGTGGAGCGGGTCACTTCTACCGAATCAGTTCGATGCCCCGTCGCTTACAACAGGACAGAATGGGGTCCGGGTGACTTTCGACCGCGTCCGCGAGACGTGGTCGTACATGACCAGCGGTGAAGAACGATTCGAGGTTACCCACGATGCACCGGTGACGACAACTATCTCTGAGGACAGTTACACAACGACCCGGCAACCACCAATCACTCTCTCCCCAGGCGATACGGAGCAGCTCGCTTGGACGGAGTCGTATACTCTGACCAGCGAAGAGGCGGGTCCAGAGGCCGATAAAACCAAACAAATTCGCTCTCATCCCGACGAGTATATCGGTAGTGTTGAACAACGGTGGGACCGATATCTCGATTCGGTTAGCAATAATACAGTAGACACCTACGAGGAAGTGGGTATCAAAGCGGTCGAGACGCTCATCGGAAACTGGCGGAGCCCGGCTGGAGCCGTCGAATCTGATGGGATGACCCCATCAATCTCGTATAAATGGTTCGCCGGCGGATTCTGGGCCTGGGATACGTGGAAACAAGCCGTCGGCACGGCCCGATTCGATCCTGGGCTGGCGGAACAACTCATGTGGTCGATGTTCGACCACCAGGTGACCGAAGAATCCGAGACGCGTCCGCAGGACGCGGGGATGATCCAGGACCTTATCGCGTACAATACACCCGACAACGGCGGTGGGAACTGGAACGAACGAAACTCAAAACCACCCCTTGCGGCGTGGGCCGCCTGGGAAATATACCAACAGAACAAGAATGTCGACTTCCTCGAAGCGCTGTATCCCAAGTTAGTAGAGTACCACAACTGGTGGTATCGGACGCGCGACCACGACGGAAACGGGATCGCCGAATATGGCGCAACTGTCCATCCATCGAACGACTCAGAAGAAGCAATCGTCACAGCAGCTGCCTGGGAAAGTGGGATGGACAATGCCCCACGGTTCGACGATGCGTCAGTGCTTGAAAACCGGGACAACGGTAACCTCGTGGGGTACTCGCTTGATCAGGAGTCTGTCGATCTTAACTCGTACCTTTACGCCGAGAAACAGTATCTCGCGGAAATCGCGGACACAATCGGACAATCTGCGAGAGCAGATATGTACCGACGCGCGGCCGATGACGTTCGAGGCTATATCCAGACACACATGTTCCACGAGGATACGGGCTTCTTCTATGACATCACGACCGACAAAACGCCACTGATCGAAGCACGTGGTGTCGGCCGCGCGATCGAGGGAGCCATTCCGCTCTGGGCAGGTGTCGCTACTGAGGAACAGGCTGAGGCAGTCGTCGACGTACTGACCGATGAGTCCGAGTTCAACACGTATCTCCCCTTCCCAACCGTGGCACGGTCAGCGCCTGAATTCCACCCGCAGTCCTACTGGCGAGGGAACGTTTGGCTGGACCAAGCGAAATTCGCTATCGAAGGGCTCGAGCGATATGGCTACAGCCAGGTCGCGACAGAGCTTACCAAAAAGCTGTTCCATCACGGTGAGGGCATCCTCGGGGATCGGCCTATCCACGAGAATTACAACCCGCTGACCGGTGAACGGCTGAACTCACCGAATTTTAGCTGGTCTGCGGCCTCGTTGCTGACCCTATCACAGGACTTCCTGTAATAGGATCCAAGTGCGAGGTTCGTCACAAGACGTATCGCGTCGTACGACCGATTTCTTCACGCGGTAGTTGCCACAGCCCAAGTTATGGATCTTGACGAGTCTGACATCATCGACACGCTCTCTCGAATCGGCCTGACAGAAAAGGAGATCCAGGTGTATATTGAGGTCGTTGCTGCTGGTGCCACGAATGCAACCGAACTCGCATCGAGAACGGATGTGTCACAGCGGTACATCTACCGACTCGCAGATAACCTCGACCAGCTAGGGTTGATCGAAGTTGACGATCATACGTCGCCGAAACGAATTCGTGCACGACCACCGGGCGATCAGCTTGATGATCTCGTCACTGATATTGAATCCGCGCGAGATTCATTGAACGACCTGTACACATCGACGGAACCTGCTGGAGAACATCTCGAAATCCTCCGCTCACGGGAAGCTACCGTCAGCCGAGTTGAGCAAATCATTCGTGACGCAGAGACCGAATTAATTGCAGCGCTACCGGTTGGTGTTATCCGTCAACTCAGGGATACACTTTCAGAAACGTACTACGACTGTACATTCGTTGCATTGCTGATCTCCGGTGACCCAGCAGGGGTGTATGACCTCGATTACGCTGGCTTCGCACAGGCAGTACGCTTCTGTGAGTATCAAATGCCAGCGTTTCTCGTTGCTGATCGTCAACAGGGGGTCAGTACGACACCAGACCTGTTTGGCTGGGAGCGCAGTGAGGATCGCGCTGTCGTATTCAACAACCGAAATATTGGAAACGTCTACGCAAGCTCGTTCTTTGGGAACTACTGGACGTTAGGCGAAGAGATTGCGCTGGCATGGCGCGCTCGGCTCCCAGAACAGTATGATAGTTTTCTGAGGGCGGTATACGATGGGACGATTCTCTATCGGTCGGGTGAGCCACACTGGATTACAGCCGAAGTCGTGCGACGAAGTGATGGTCAAGAAGAGACACTCAGCGGCTGTCTATCCGGTGTCGAACAGCACTTGATCGAACCGCACAACAGTGAGAGTGGAATCGAGAATCAGCTCTTACTCGATAGTGAGGATGAAACGTATCGACTTGGAAGTCCCACGGCATACCTGACAGAGTATCGGACCCACCAACTTCGGTTCGAACGGTTAGAACAGACAAATTTGTGGGAAGAGTAACATCACCGTCCCACTGAGACACAAAAACTGAATAGAAGAGACTGGCCGTTAGTCCGGTCACGTTTGAGACCTATGACCTCGATGTCGATCTCACAGGGACAGAGCAGCGGCTGTCCGCCACAGGCAGGGCATTCCTCGTAGGATGATGGTACTCGCCCTGCTCGACGCCACAGGCGGGACAGGAGCGGTTGTTCCAGGTCTCGGGGTCGGTCGTCGCGACAAACCGATCGAGTTGCTGGCGGACATCGGCTTTCGAGAGACGCCCACGCCCCCCGGTGAGGACCTGCGTTTCGAGGGTGGTGACCTGTTGCTCGTAGGTTCGGAACCGAGCTTCCTCACCCCACAGAATCGGATCGTAGGTCGCTCCGTCGATCTGGTAGCGCTTTGAGACACAGGCCGTCGAGGGCGACGGGTACGGACGCTCGCAGTCCGGACAAACCATCTTACCGGCCTCCTCGCTGCTAGCCCTCGAAGACCTTGCCGGTTGCCTGTGCCTCCTGGTGTCCGGCCTCGATGTCGACGTCGTCGGTGGTGTGTTCTTGCGGCTGTTCGTCGACGGACTGCTGCTCAGTGCTCATATCGGGTAACCCCTCACCTCACAGGGGTACACAAAATCGCGGCTGGCTCTTGCCTAAGCTGATGGAAGAACAATCAGCCTACTGATATTGCCACAGGTTGGCGTGCAAGATACAGAGGATACAGTCGGCAGAGAGCTGTGAGAAGTAAGACGGTTATTTATCAAGGCGGTGGTTCATTCTATGAATAAGGATCTTGGACCTGTGGAACCGAACCGAGCTGTCTCACCTGTTATTTCGGTTATTTTGATGGTCGCAATTGCAGTCATACTAACCGCAACTATCTCGATATTCGTTCTTGGATTCACAGAAGACCTCAACGACACTGCGCCAGTTGTAGGACAAACGAGCGGTGAATTTGAACCCGGTAGTGGTTCTGATGAGCAGATTGTTCGAATTACCCATGTTGCAGGCGATAGGGTGAACGTTGAGAATATTGAGATTATCGTTCAGGCATCTGGTCCAAGTCTTGATGCCAACGCACGATTGGTCAATTTACCCGCTGATAGCCACTTCTCGAATGCTATTGACTCCACAAATGTTCAAGGCGACGATATAATCGATACCAGTAACGGAGCACCGAACCAAGTTATCGTTCCTGCAGATCCAAATACATGGACTGCGGGGGATACAATACAATTCCGAATAAAGGTTGGTGGAGCCGATTTCCGTGAACCACCGGACAGAACAGGGCCAGAAGCTGATGAACTTAAAATCACTATTGTCTATACTGATACCGAGTCAAGTGCTATCCTGTTTGAGGAAACGTTTAGACCATAATCAACGTACAGGAGTGTGTAGTCCCCTAGCTGTTGAATACGCGCGTTGTATCCATCGGGGCTGGCTTTCTATGTTCGGAGCTGTTAGTTATGTACAGACCCGTCATAGCACTCATATGGAAGCGGACTTGCATCGGGAGCTCGTCGAAGAATCCTCGGACATTGCGACGATCATCGATTCGGATGGAACGATTACGTACGTGAGCCCCTCAGTCACTCGGACGCTCGGATACGAGCCCGAGGAGTTGGTCGGAGAGGTCGGCTACGAGTATCAACATCCCGACGACCGTGATGCCGTTGCCGATGCTATCGAGACCATTCAGACGAACCCTGATGACGTCCAGGTGATCGAGACGCGGTTTCGTCGTGCCGACGGCTCGTGGTGTTGGATCGAGGCAACGCTGCAAAATCGATTCGACGATCCGGACATCAGCGGGATCCTCGTGAATAGCCGTGACATCTCCGAGCGGAAACGACAGGAAGGACAGTTTCGGGGGCTCGCCAAAGAGTACAAAACACTCCTTGAGACTGTCGAGGATAGTATTTTCTTCCTGACCGTCGAGTCAGAGGATACGGAGTCCGTGTTTCGCTTCGAGCGCCTGAACCGGGCCTACGAGGAACAGACTGGGATTACAACCGGTGAGGTCCGTGGAAAGACCCCAACCGACGTGTTCGGTGAGGAGATCGGAGCAGAGCTCCAGGCTAACTACCGCCGGTGTGTCCAAGCCCGTGAATCGATTTCGTACGAGGAGGAACTCCCCGTCGAGACGGGCGCACGGTTCTGGCAGACGGTTCTCACGCCAGTTATCACGAACGGGGAGGTGACCCAGATCATCGGGATCACACGGAACGTCACCGAGCGGGTCAAACAGGAACGACAACTCCGGAGCCAGAAGGAGCAACTTGACGAGTTCGCAAGCGTGGTGTCCCACGATTTGCGCAATCCCCTCACCGTCGCACAGGGCCGGACAGAACTGCTCGCCAACGACTGCAATAGCGAGCATCTTGCCCCGATAGTCGAGTCGCTTGATCGGATGGAAGAAATCATCTCCGATACACTTACACTCGCCAGACAGGGCCAAGTCGTCTCAGACCCCGAACCGATAGCGTTAGTCAATATAGTCGGTAAGTGCTGGAAAAACGTCCGAACAGACGAGGCAACCATCGAGATCGCGGACAAGGTCACGATCACTGGTGACCGAAGTCGACTCCAGCACGTCTTCGAGAACCTCTTTCGGAACGCACTCGAACACGGCGGGCCAGCCGTGACCGTTCGCGTCGGCCAAATCGACGACAGCGGATTTTACGTCGAAGACACCGGCCCGGGGATCCCCGAAGAGACCCGTGAGGATGTGTTTGACCCCGGACACACTTCGGCAAGCGACGGGACGGGGTTTGGGTTGACGATTGTCAAACGGATCGCCGAGGCCCACGGTTGGCAGGTTGCGGTCGTCGATGGGGTTGACGACGGAGCCCGGTTTGAGTTTACCGACGTCAATCTTGATCAGTGAGCGATACGCGCTGTGTATCTTGCACAGCCCGGTCTGCCAGCCCTGAGATAGATACCAGTGGTTCCCTGCTTCAGTACGAGCCTCGCAGCTAGCGCTCGGTTTTCTGCAATTGCTCGTGGGCGTCGGGATTGACCACGGAGACGACGCCGTCGACATCCTTGTCGTAGTCCTCCTGGAGCAGCTCGAAGATATCGTCCGCCAGCGCGACCGCCTCGTCGCGCTTGTTCGGATCGGTCTCGTGGACAGGGAAGTCAGCAGGACCGACGCCCTTGACGACGAGAAAGAGTCGATCGTCAGTCACCGCGATCGACCTCCTCGACGACCAGGACTGGATCGTCCCCGCCGAGCAGTTCAGTGTTGAGGAACTCGGATGTGCCGAGCGTTTCGGCAACGAGCTGGCGGAACTCCGCGTCGACGTCGCCGAACTCCACGAGCGCCTCAGGGTCTGGCTGCTGTGCAACACGGGCTGGAGAGTCGTCATCATACAGGGCTATGACGAAACGCTCTCTGTGGAGCGTCCCTCGCCCCTGGGGAGTGCAGAAATTGCTGTAAGCGTTTACCAGCCAGTCACCTGATGAGCCGCATTAGGGTCGAGGAGATCGATGCGCGAAACGTCTCCTCATCCTGAAAATTCGATAAACTGTACTTTTCAGTTCGTTGGTCCCGAGTACTCACCTATCAGGCTCTCGTTTCAACGTGATGTTCCGTGCTTCGAAGTCCTCAATAAACGCCTTGGCACCCCCAACGGTGAACGTACCGTCCGGCGTTTCGACGACGAACGATTCCTGTGTCGGGAACTCGTTCGAGAATGGCCGCACGATGCTCTGTTTTACCTCCACGATGGTTCCCTCAACTATCTCGAAGGAGTCGTCACTTTGTGTCGGCCGAACCTCCATTTCAGCAGTAAGTGGCTGTTCATCCATCAAGTACAGCGCCGCTTCGAACACCGCAGGACGGAAACTGGTGAACGTTGCCGGCAGCGATCCCTTCTGTGCAGCGTGTCGCTGCTCTCCCATCAGCCAGTAATTCGCGATAAACGAGTCGAACAGCGAGGAAACGATCTGTTCTTCCGCATGGTATATCGCGTACTCGTCCGAATTCGAGTTCAATACGGCATCAGCTGACGAGACGATGCCATCTGATCGGTCGATAGTGAGGGTGACTGGTGCAGGTGCGTCCCACGTCTGTACCACGTTTGCTATCGAATCGCTAATTTCGACCTCATCATCATATTCAGTCACCAACAGCATACAGAAGACGCCACGTTCCTGTGCGTCCCGAAGGGAGTCCTCAACCCGATGGAGTACCGAGGCAGGAAGCGCAAGAACAATTTCGTCGGTCGCGGAGTCGATTAGATCAACGAGTTGCGTGAGTATCGTTCGACGTGATTTGATGATACTGAACTTTTGTTGTTCGTAGCTCTCTGAATCGAATAGGTCATCTAATTGCGTCTCGATGCTGTGCAACTGTGAAACAAGGTTTTCGATGCCTTCCGAGGGAGGGATCGCCCGTAGCTGTGTCGGTTGGACGTGATCGTCGATTTCAATGAGCTCACGTTCCTCTAGTTTTCCGACAATATCGTACGCGTAACTCTTCGAGATATCTGTCTCTTCAGAGACCACACGCATCGTCGTCGACCCGTTCTGGAGGACCGAGACGTAAGCGAGTGCTTCCTTCTCCGATAGACCGAAGCGAGTGAGTTCGTCGACAATGTTGTCCTCCACCATATCCAACCGTTGGACAGATACCGGGGATAAAGGTTAGTATCGACACAGCTGTGGCGCCAATGACTCTTCAGTAGTTACTTGACGTTTGCCCCGATTCGGCTTTCGCTTCCCGAGTACTCCGTGCCGCATACGTTGCGAGGCGGATCGCGTGAGACCAGCCAAGTGGCGTTGCGCTGTCTGGCTTACCAGAGTCAAAGAACTGTTCGGGCAGGTATCCAGAGCGGAGACAAAGCGACCCGGAGAGGTCGATCTCAGTGAACAGTCTATCTGACCATACTGTAGGGTCAAATCCGTGGTCCGATACTCCCAGTCGGATAGCCTTTTCAGCGGCATACGCGCCCCAACCAGTCGAGACGGTCCACACTTTCTCACTCGACTGGTCGCGTCGCCGCCACGTATCGTCTTCGAACCGCACTAACCCTTGGATGCTATCTGTCTCCGTCCAAAGACAGTCAAACGCTGTTTCGAGGTGAGTGCCGAGCCGACGGCGTCGCTCGTCACTGACATCACCTACGTCTTCGTAGGCTAGATGTGCGTCGATCAACGAAAACGTGTTACTGTCGACTCGCACGTCCAGTTCGCCTTCATCCAGTCGAAGCACGTAGATGCCCCGGTCGGGACACCACATCGTCTTGAGGGCATTATAAATGTGTTCAGCCTGCGTTGTAGCGTGGTCTCGGACCGACGTATTTAGTGGTGTGGTCGCAATTGCGCTATAGGCATGCAGAAATTTCGCAGCTGTATGAGTAAACCGACCATTCATATTCTCCCAAGCGTTTTCGCATTCAGTCGGTAACCCATCTGCCTCCAGCGAGAGGTCCATCCCTTCTATCCCCAACTCCAAGGCCGTTTCGATATCTCGAATCGTGTCTTCAGGGAGTGATCCGTGGTGTGAAGAGAGGTAGTTCGCGAGGAAAATAAGGACACTCGCTGTCTGGTCAGCTTGATATTGCGTTTCAGATCCCTCGAGGTGGCCGTTTGCCCATCCAGGTGCCAGGCGGCCATTCATTGGCCACACACGATGGGGCCACCGCCCATCAGCCAGCTGCGTCCGGAGATACAACTGGGCGCTCTTCCGGTGTTGTTCCGCCACATCGAGGCCAAGTCTCTCGCCAGCCTCCAACAGGAACATCGAGATCTCTCCGTCGTCCCGAAACCATGTGTACCCGTACCCGCCGGAGTACTGGTAATGTGGATCGAAATCGGGACCTGCTATCCGAGCACCCGTCGGTGCCGAAAGGAGATCGAGGACAGTTAGATCCGTTTCGACAAGCCGGTTCGTATCATCGGTAAGCGGTTCTGGTCGTTGTTTGGCAGTAAACGAATTCGAGGAGCTATAATGCTGTATCTGGTTACCGACCTGTTCGAGGCCGGCCGACCGTGGTTGTTCTTCGATGTCCGACAGTGTCGTAACGATGGTCGTCCGTCCATTTTTGAGTTCGGCACGGAAACTCACACCCCCTGTAAGACGGCTTCCCTCATAGCTCTCGGCAGCATCCTCTCGTGGGAACGACTGTGGTTCGTCGGCCAGAATCTCGTCGAATGTCTCTAACACCTGTGGTGTAACTTCCAGTTCCGTCGACGCGCCGAGATAGTCGTGTTCTCTGTTATGATACAGTTCCACAGTCTCGCCGTCGTGAATCAACTGTCCGATTCGCCCTTCCTGTCCCTCCGGGGTGAATTCGACGAATCCGACGATTTCGAGTCGGTCAGGGGCCTCACCTCGGAGTTCGAACACGGTTACGTGTGAGAGAGTATCGGTGAAATCGCGCTGTACAATATCGAACCGCTCGAAACTGTGGATCGTCTCGACGAACGAAGCTCCTTCGGCTGTCTGTGTTGCTCCGTCGTTGGCATCAAACCATGTGACTCTCCCGTCGACCTGAACACCGAACCGGGATGCAGAGATTCCGTGGAGCCCGGAGAGTGGATACGAATAGTCTCGCAGTGACCCATCCGGACTAACGTGGACGAGTCGCCGTTCCGATCCAGTAAACTGTCCCAATTGCGTGCGCCGCTCACCAGGAAATCGGTCCTCTGTGTCTCTGTTTTGCTTGTAGTCATCAAGTGACCGTCGGAGTCCCATACCAGAGGTGGGGCGAACTGCAGATAAAGTTCTTGTGATATCTCAATTTAAATCCCTAAAGTATAAGTGTGCGTATTTTGATTGACAAAGCGGACAATGTCAGAATACTCGAAAACGGATGGAAAGCGAAGCAGCATCTCGCGGCGACGGTTCGTCACGGGAGTTGGCGTCTCGGGGATTGCTGGTCTCGCAGGCTGTGCGAGTTCCTCGAACGATGGTGATGGCAACGCGAACGATAACGGAACACAGGCCGGTGATGCCGGGAACAGCGGATCAACGACCGTCTCGTGGGGTTTCGATGCGACGGTGGTCCAGGACCACGCTGATCAGGTTCGTGACGCACTTCATGACGAGGGTGGGCTTTCAGACGATATCCAAATCGAGTTCGAACAGGGCCAACCCGATAGCGGCAAGCGACGGGCCAACTACAACCGGCTTCTGGGCTCACAGGAGACCAAACCTGACCTGTTCATGATGGACAACGGGTGGGTGAACATCTTCATCCAGAGGGGCCAACTTGCCAACCTCTCGGAGCTCCTGACCGAGGAGATGCTCTCGACGATCGACGAGGAGTATTTCAGTGGCTTCACCGAGACAGCTATTGACCCGTCGAGTGGCGACCTCTTTGGCGTGCCACTCTACCCCGATTACCCGACGATGCTGTACCGAAAGGACCTCGTCGAGCAAGCCGGCTACAGCCCCGAGTCGGAGAATTGGGCCACAGAGCCGATGACCTGGGAGGAGTGGTCGAACGTCGCGGCGGACACGGTTGACGCGATGGATGTCGAGTACGGCTTTACGACCCAGTGGGATATCTACGAGGGAACCGCCTGCTGTACGTTCAACGAAGTCCTGTCTTCGTGGGGTGGCGCCTACTTCGGCGGTCGCGAGAACCTCTTTGGCCCGGTTGGCGACCGGCCCGTCACCGTCGATTCCCAGCCGGTTATCGATTCGCTGAACATGATGCGGAAGTTCGTTCACGACGAGGACTTCGACAAACTCCAAGGGTACGGCGGCGGGTTCACCCCGACGGAGATCCTCGGGTGGATTGAGGACGGATCGCTTGCCCCGTTCCTCGACGGGAACGCGCTCTTCCACCGGAACTGGCCATACGCCATCAATCAGGCCGCCTCGGAGTTCGGCGACGACCTTGGAACGATGCCGATTCCCTACGCGGTCTCGGAAAGCAACGCGGAGTTCCCGGGTACTGGAGGGACGACGTCCGCACTGGGTGGTTGGCACATTACTGTCAACCCTTACAGCGAGAAACTCGATGCAGTCACTCAGGTTATCGAGGCGACGATGAGCGAAGCGTTCCAACTGTTCCTATTAGAAATGGAGGGATGGCTGCCGCCACGGGGAAGCCTGTTCAACTCCAGCGAAGCGGCGAACATCGATCCGATGGGCAATTACATGGAGACGCTCCGCGTGGCCGGTGAGAACACGATGGCTCGCCCTGTCACATCGGTCTGGAGCGATCAATCCAGCAATATTTCCCAGCAAGCCAACCGCGCGGTCAATCAGGATGTATCCTCCGCAGAAGCGATGGCCACTCTCCAGTCCCGGCTGAAGCAAACTGAGAGCAGCACCTGAGCTGCGGTTGGATTTTACTCACTCAACACCATTATGCGAACGACACTAGCGGGAGGCAATCCGTGAGCCCAGAGGCATCGACCCGCCAGTCCAGGGAATCACGCCGCTCTGGTATCCTTGTTGAACTGACTCGGCGAATGGAGAACTTGAGCGACACCCAATATGCGTATCTGTTACTGGTCCCAGTGTTCGTCCTGTTGGGTATCGTCGCGCTGTACCCACTGCTCAGGACCTTCGAGCTGTCGCTGTTCCGTCTCTCGACGGACTTCTCCTCGACGACCTTCGTGGGAGTCGGGAACTACGTCGAGCTGTTCACCGGTGAGCTGGATCGGTACCTCCCCGGTGGGACCTCCTTCCTCCCGACCGAGCTAACACTGACCGGGATGCTCAACAGCGCCCTGGTCGTCACGATCGTCTTCGCCGTGGTGAGCGTCCTCTTCGAGACCCTGATCGGGCTGGGACAGGCGCTCATCCTCAATCAGGACTTCTACGGGCGTCGGTGGATCCGCGCGGCCATCATCATCCCGTGGGCAGTCCCGGTCGTTATCCAGGGGATGATCTTCTTCCTGATGTTCAACTCCAACATCGGGTTCGCGACGCCGTTCCTCGCGGATCTTGGGTTATTAGCGCCGACGAACACGCTCAACGACACCGCCAGTGCAGTGTTTATCATCATCGTCGCTGACATCTGGAAGACCTCGGCGTTCATGGCGCTATTGATACTCGCCGGGCTCCAGAGCATCGACCGCGGCCTCTACAACGTCGCGAAGGTCGCGGGCGCGACCAAGTGGCAGCAGTTCAAGTACATCACCTTCCCGCTGATCCTGCCCACCATCGGGATCGCCGTACTGTTCCGCTCCGTGCAGGCGATGCGGGTCTACGGTATCATCGACACCGTGTCGAGTTGTACCGTCGTTCCGTCGCTGTCCTGTATGGTCGTGGCAACGTTCACGACGCGTGAGGGCGTGTCCGCCTCCATCGCGTTCGTCACTGCGGCGATCATCGGAATCGTGGTGATGGGAATTATCCTCTGGCAAGGGGAGGACGCGATCTAACATGGCAACGACAACTGGCAACACCGACGCGAGTGACGAAGGCGGGATCAGTGGCTGGGCCAAACGAGTGATAGCCAACCCCGAAGGCCTCTACAGGTCACTGTTCTACGCCGCGATGGTGTTTTTCCTCGTGACGACGCTGTTCCCCTTCTACTGGCTGGCCGTGCTGGCAGTCACGCCGGAAGGGAACCTCCTGGCCGGGAGTTTCCTGCCCCAGCTCGGTGGGTTCACCATCCCCCTGCCGACGCCGAAGGGGTTCAATCCGGAAGCGTTCATCACGGTCTTCGAACAGGTACCGTTCCACCTGTACATGCTGAACAGCTTCGCGCTGGCGGTCACCACGACCATCATCGTCTTGATCGTCGCGAGTCTCGCGGGATACGTCTTCGGTCGACTCCGATTCCCCGGCCGTGCGCTCCTGATGCTGGGTATCCTGGCGATCAGCTACTTCCCGCCGGCGGCGTTCGTCATCCCGCTGTTCAAGGCCTTCGCGGGCAACGAGCCGTTGTTACTGCCGTTCACACAGATACCGCTGTTCACGCCGCCGAGACTGTTGAACACGCCGGGATCGATGATTCTTCCCTTCAGCGCACTGTTCATGCCGCTGTCGATTTTCATCCTCACGACCTTCTACGGGCAGATTCCCGACGGGTTAGAGGACGCAGCACGCGTCGAGGGGACGACGCGACTCGGCGCGCTGTTCCGGGTCATCATGCCGCTGTCGGCGCCGGGTGTGGCGACGGCCTCCGTGCTGAC
Organism: Haloarcula halophila; assembly: GCF_029278565.1. Lineage (NCBI taxonomy): Archaea > Methanobacteriati > Methanobacteriota > Halobacteria > Halobacteriales > Haloarculaceae > Haloarcula > Haloarcula halophila. The sequence continues at coordinate 190,979 of NZ_CP119561.1, forward strand.
CTTTATCGCGGTGTACAACGAGTATTTCTTCAGTTCGATCATGGCTACCTCGCCCGAGGCGGCGAAGTGGTCACCGATCGTCGGCGGGATACTCAGCTACCAGACCCAGTACACCACCCAGTACAACCTCATGGCGGCTGCGAGTATCGTCGGGGTCCTCCCCGTCGTCATCCTCGTCGTCGTCGCACAGGAACGCATCGTCAGCGGACTGACCTCAGGAGCACTCAAGGAGTAACACAATGGCACGAGTCAAACTCGAACACGTCACGAAACGCTACGACGATCAAGGTGAAGTAGTCACCGCGGTCGACGACATGAACCTCGACATCGACCACGGCGAGTTCATCTGTTTCGTCGGTCCGTCCGGCTGTGGGAAATCGACGACCATGGAGACGATCGCCGGGCTGACAATCCCCTCCGAGGGGCAGATATTCATCGGCGACCGGGAGGTGACGAACCTCCCGCCGAAAGACCGGGGCATCGCGATGGTGTTCCAGAACATCGCGCTGTTCCCCCACATGGACGTCTACGACAACATCAGCTTCGGCCTCCGACTCCGAGACTATCCCCAAGACGAGATCGACCGCCGCGTCGAGCGAGCGGCCGACATCGTCCAACTCGAAGGGATGCTCGGGCGGATGCCCGAAGAGATGTCCGGCGGCCAGCGCCAGCGTGTCGCGATCGCCCGGGCGATCGTCCGCGAACCGGACGTGTTCCTGATGGACGAGCCACTGGCGAACCTCGACGCGAAGCTGAAAGTCCACATGCGGACCGAACTTCAGCGCCTCCACAAGGAACTGGACACCACGATCATCTACGTCACCCATGACCAGGAAGAGGCGATGACCCTCTCGGACCGGATCGCCGTCCTCAACGCGGGGAGTCTCCAGCAGATCGCACCGCCGCTGACCTGCTACAACGAGCCCGACAACCTCTTCGTGGCCGGGTTCATCGGCTCGCCGTCGATGAACTTCGTCTCGGCGACGGTCTCGGAGAACGCGCTGGAGACGCCGAACTTTACCCTAGAGTTCGATCCGACGACCGTCGAGGGCGTCGGTGTCGGTGACGATCTGACGATCGGCATCCGACCGGAGGACATCTATCCGTCCCAGGAACGAAGCGAGGTTCCCGACCCGTCGATGCCGATCCCGACACGGACGGACATCCTGGAACCGATGGGCGACGAGATCTTCGCCTACTTGCTGCTAGGCGAAGGGGAGACCTCGATGGATCAAGAGCGGACGACCGACGACCAACTGCTGATGAGCATCGACCCCGATTCGGCGATCGCCGAGGACGAAGACGTCGAGGTCGTCATCGACAGGCGGAACGTCCACCTGTTCGACTCCGCCTCGGGTGACGCGATCGTCCACAAGCTCGAACCGATCGGAGCCGGCGGCGCGACAGCCGGCAGCGAGGCGGAATCCGACGACTAACACACAATGCCTGGTACCCTCTGGTGGAGCCTGATGCTGGTCCTGTTTTTCTTCTGGGCGTACGGCTTCGTGTCGTTCGTTCTGGATCTGAAAAACACGATCATCCCGGGCGTCATCCAATACAGACGCGGCCGCCGCCGCCAGAAGGCACAGCAGCAACGCGACGAGGAACGAGAGGAAAAGGAACGACAGCTGTACTGATCAACTCCTTGAGTGCGCTGATTCCACCGATATCGTCGCGAGCATTGTTCGCGTAGAAGATTGTGGACACCGCTGAGCGGTAGCTATAGAGGCGAAGAGGCAAGATCTCCCTGCCAATGGTCCCAAAACCAACAATTTGTGGAACTTCCACGGGTGTATTCGTTTCCTACGACAGTACATGGGCCAACATAAAGACCGAGTCAAGAGTCTGTTCCTCGATGGACTGCTGTTCAATGTTCATATCCGAAATGCTCTATCTGGAGTGGTGACGAAGCATCCTCACTGGGAGTTGCCCTGTTTGAACGAGTCCTGAGAGCGTCGTTAAGATTGTCCCGAACCGGGTATTTGCAAGGGATGGGGAGACTCTAACCAAACCCGTTCAAACCCCTCAAGTCGCCCGTGGGTGAAGGTTACCCGATATTTCAGCAGCGGTTCTATCTCGTCGGGCGAATGCGTGATCACGAACCGACCGTGGAAGCCATCTCGTTCTATCCACCCCTCGTGGACCCGCTTGTGGAACGGTTCAGTTGGTTTCAGTACTATATCGCGCAGCACCTGCATTCAGAGTATCGACGGTGTGCCATCAGGTGACACGACAGTTTTGAACAGCGTATAACTGGCACAATCGAATCACACTGGCCGGAGAAACCATTACCGAGTAGCACCAATTTGGTGTGACCTATCCATGGAACAAGACCCACTGTTTCAGGAAGTACAGCGATTTCGTCAGCCGTGGCTCTGGGCGCTGCTCGGGGGAGTGGCACTGTTGCTGCTTGTGTTAGGGCCCATTTCGTGGGGAGGACTCGTGATCGTCATCCTGGTTGCAGGCCTGGTCTACAGTCTTCGTCTCCGGACCGAAGTGAGAGCCGACGGCATCTATGTCGAGATGTGGCCCCTGCATCGTTCCTTCCGTCGCATTTCGTGGGCGGAAACCGAGTCATACGAATCTACAGAATACAGCCCAATCGGTGAGTTCGGTGGCTGGGGCATTCGGTGGGCGCCTGGGAAAATCGCATACAACGTCAGTGGCAATCGTGGCGTCTGGATCGAGCGGACGGATGGACGGACAATCCTGATCGGCTCCCAACGACCGGAGGAGTTTGTCAGGGCCATCGAGGAGATATCCCCAGCCCTTCGTGAGGATACCTAAACGCGAGTCACTAACTCTTTGAAACGTCGCGAGAATCCATTAATAGATACTGGGACTTCCCCGCTAAGACCCGGGTGATCTGTTTGACCACCTCTGCCGCCTCACACTGCTGTGAGGGACAGAAACCTGTCCGTTCCAAGGAATTCTGTGCGGACAGCCGTTGACACGACTGTCCGGCACAAGCGGTTCTCGAGTGCTGTTGCTAGCGAGAGGGGGAGAATGCGGCGGTACGGTCAATGGTTAGCGTTGGCCTAGCCAGAGTCCTGGCGGAATCGTGGCGTTCCTCACACTCCTATGCTGGTGCCGTCCTCACACCGTCGTTAGCCTGCTGTCGTTCGAGGCGTTGCACGAGATCTTCGTCGAAGACGATGCGTTTCTCGCCCCGTCGCTTCCGGACGGTCGCCGCGTCGTCGCAAAGGTCTTCGAGGATCTGGATCACCCGCCGGACGGTCTCACTATGTGGCGTGATGTCCAGCCCGGCCTTCAGCACTGTCCCGACCTGGCCGGCAGTGAGACACCAGCCAGCTGGGGCCTTGTCGGCGTAGTCGCGGACATCCCTTGCAAGGAACCGAGCACGCTGCTGGTTGGCCGAGAGCTCGGTTTCGGCGACCGATTCGGGCAAGGCGACGATGTCCTCCAGTGGGGTCTCGGTCTCGATCGTCGGTGACTCTGGCTCCGGCTCTGCTTCCGCGAGGTCGCCTTCGGCGAGTCGGTCGCGAAGGTCGTCGAGGCGCTCCTGAAGATCGGTCTCTGCGACTTTCGTTTTCACTGCCCGTCCGAGTGGGTACCGAGTTCCATCGGTCGCGACAATCTGGATATCACGCTCGTCGCCACTGTCCCAGTCGATGTAGGCACGGGCTTCGAGTTCGTCGACGCGCTCCTGGAGGCGATCGCGTTCGGCCTCGGCCGCTTTCCGTTGTTCGCGTTCCCCCTCAAGTTCTGCTCGAAGCTCGGCCGTCTCCTCGGCGACAATCTCCTCAACCTCCTCGCGGGTCAGACAGTCCTCACACATCCGGGTCCACCTCCGTTGACGTGCTTTCGCCAGTCGTTTGATGCCGATTCGCCCTCTCGCTGTAGGGAACAGCCAGGTGCATACTGCAGGCCTGCGTCTGGAATCGAACCAGGTCTTGCCGACCACGGCGCGGGCAGGACCAGAGACTGCCCGGCTGCCGGGACGAGTGCTGTGGAACCCCTCGACAGCGAAGGTCCACGCACAGCTCTTGGTGGACGATGAGCGTGGATTCGGACAGTCGACGAGTCCCGCAGCGACGCAGCGATGTCTCTGGTCGTGGGGAAACGCTTATTATCGGGGCCTCAGAAGCAGGAGGTGTCCAACCAAGGGGCTGAATTAACAGCCCCTTTGTTTCCTGCTTCTAATACCCATCAGCAGTGGGTATCGTGTGTTCCTCTCTTGACGCTAGTCGCGTTCTTAGGGACGGTACTTCAACTTTCCGTCTGATGCGATTGGAAAGAAAAGTCGAATGGCTGTATATACCTTGAGACCCTTGTATTTGCTATTAGATCTCAGCCATCCAAGTCTCGGACACTGTTGTACAGGCGGTACAAGGCGACTGCCCCGGGGCTTGACCCCAGGGTGAGTTCACGAGTTACTTCAATCGCTCTTGCGTAGGAGATTGTTGATACTGCTGAGGAGTCGCTGTGGAGTCAAGGAGGACAAGCTGACACAGTATCTCAGAACGTTCCAGCTTCGGCGGAAACTATACCGAAAAACCGGAGCGAGATACACTCAAACACGCTGTCCGAGCGACACTCTGAAATCAACAATGACTGACGGTAACCTTCTGTTGGCGTCAGCCGGTAGATGGCTCCGAAGACGACAGGCTAAAACCGCTCGCAAGAGTGGTCGAATCCGTAGATGACCCGGTCACTGGAGCCCTCAAACTATGATACATCGAAGACGGTCAGCGCCGGGCGAAGCGACTGCCGAATCACGGTCGGGTTTGATCAGCAGGAGAACCACGTCCCGCGGTTTCTAGTTCAGCTCCACTACATCAACCTCCCGGATACGCCCCAGTGGACAGTCATCGCTCGGTTCGACCACAACGAAACGTCGGGGGGCGGCCACGATGTCTATCGGGAGGGGCTCCACATCGACGTCCGACGGCCGGATGGGAGCATGACGAAAGTCCACCCTCGCCACGGAGGACTCCCCAAAACCGAGGAGCCGTCATCCGCCGGTGTGTGGAGTCCCCTCGCCGACGAGGCACAGTACTTCATCGATGTCTACAACGGAGACATCTCGCCAGGAGCGCCTCGATAGTGGCCAGATGGAGGCTCGAATCCAGTACGTAACGTCATAACCCTCGAGCCTAGACGCTCTAGTAGAGCTATCATGGCGACCGACTCCGAGACGAACGACCCCAAGCCCCTCTCTCACGACGAGCTGAGTGAAGTGCTCGCCGAGGCGACGGGGACAACTCCGGAAGAAATCGATCGCGGAGCCGAGGCTATCGAGATCGAGCCGCCTGAAGACGCGGAAGTCGTCTCCGAGTAGACTCTTCTGCCGCTGCTGATACCACTGTACAGAGAGAGGCTTCTGGTCGCCACTGAAAGGAAGGCATGACACGAGACCAAGACTGGAAGCAACCTGTTAATCCTGCCGTCTGCGGGGCCCATTCCCGGTGTCAGTTTCCCCGAAACGTAGCCCGCTACCGGACAGTGACACCCCCAGTAGAATCCCGGTCGTCTCAACACTGCAATAAAGTCACTTCTCCCAAAGCGATTTGATACGTCCTTCGATAGCATCAAGCACAGTAGAATAGACGTCCAGCGGATGGCGCGATGACAGTGACAAATCGGTAGCCTCTATTGCAGTTGGCGGTTGGTGAAAGTGCAGTCGTGCATTGTGTGGATTGGGATGACGATCCCAGCGACACTCCCATCGGCTATCATCCTGATGCGTTTCGATGTAGTGGAACGAAAAATCTCCCGTCGTGAACCAGCGAATATCGAGTCGAGCAGCTACGACGGCTTCAGGATACTGTCCCGCGTCAAATAGGGCGTGAAGGAGGCGAGGTTCATAGGTGTCTGGATCGAATTCCGTCTCCACAATGAGTGTCTCAGTTCGAAGGTGCCGGTCTAAAAGCTGTAGCGTCTGTCGGTCGGGTGGACCTGGTGACCCTGCATTCGAATCTGCTGGGTCTGGCTCCATCTATGCTGGGATGAGATGTCCATCGTTCTCTGCGAGCTGACGGGCGAGTTCGTACAGTCGAATGTCTCGAATCACACCACGCCACTCACTGACTGCAGCCATCCGGTCATGAATCGTCTCGTGGCTGGCGTCATCGTACACGCTCACAGCAGCTGGATCGGTAGCTTCAAATTCTTCTTCATAATTGGCCCGTTCGTCTTCAAGTTCACCGACCCGTTCGATAATCTCCTCGACAGTCAGTTCGTTCGCAATCCGACTGGCATCTTGCCATTCTAGATATCCCTCGTTACGTTCGTACTGCGTGGATCGACCAGTACGGGTCACACTGACGATGCCCATGTCTACCAACCGGTCAAGATGCTTTTTTGCAGTGTTTGGAGAGCAACCTGCAATATCTGCAATTTCGGCTGCAGGGGTGGGCGAGGTAATTCCCATGGCAACATCGTAGACACGACTAAACGTATCTTCGTCCTGCTGCCACCGCCGCTCGGTGGCTGATGGCTCCGGCGCCGGGTCAAACTCCGTCATAGTTGCTACTACGATTTCAAATGCAATATATCTTTGTGAGCTTCATATATTTGCGTTCAGTTGAGCGATGCGGCTTCGACGGAGGAGACGTCGTCCGTTTTTTCGGTCTGCTCTCGAACGCGGCCGACGAACGCCCGAACTGGCTCGTGGAATTCGGTCTGTTCGATAGCAAGGATGGGATCGTCCTTCTGTAGCCGAGTCAGATCGATCGAAACGCAGTTTCGCTGTGGTGTCTCACGCACTCGAACCACACCGAGCGTATCGAGGAGGTCGACAGCTCTCCAGACTGTCGACACCCGTCTTTTTCATGCCACCGTCGAACTGATACGCCATGTCGAACGACGACACTGTTGTCGGTGTCGACGCCTGTCCCGCTGGCTGGGTTGCGACTGTCATCACCCCCGACGGGGCGAATACTGAGACCTACGGGGAGTTCGCGGACCTTCGCAATGCGCACGACCACGCCAAGCATATCCTCGTCGATATCCCGATCGGACTTCCCGAGGCTGAGCGCCGGCGGTGTGACCAACACGCGAGAGACCTTCTGGGAAGCCGTCGCTCGTCGGTGTTCTGGCCACCCTGTGAGGCCGCAGCGAACGCAGACGACTATGAGGAGGCAAACCAGGCTCACAAGGACACCGTCGGACACGGGCTGTCCCAGCAAGCGTTCTACATCAGAGAGAAGATCGTTGAAGTCGGCGCTGTTGTCGGCGATAAGTACGACGGACAGGTCAAGGAGAGTCATCCGGAGTTGTGCTTTGCCGCCCTAAACGACCAGCCGATCGCCTACGCAAAGTCTTCGCAACAAGGGCGTGCGCTCTGAATGTACCTCCTGTCCGAGACTCTCGAGAACGCAGAAGCGCTCTACGAAGAGACACGGGAGAACTACCTACGCAAGGAGGTCCCGCCGAGACGATATCCTCGATTCGATTGTGCTGGCTGTGACGGCCCGTCAGGACCTGCTGCATTCGGTTCCCAGCGATCCAGCGGCAGACGAACCACGAATTTACTATATAGAGCTGTCTGTCCCGGGAATCACTGTGGATTAACCCGGTGGTTGTTATCAGAATTTCTTAACCAACATACCATCAATAAAGGAGGTTTTGTTGGTTAAGGTTGTATGCTACCCCGCGGACGAAGCAAGCTCCCAGATCGAAACGAGTCCCAGATGCTGACAACCGACCACAGGGGAAACTTCCACACTGAGTCCCAGTCGCAAGTACCAGACCGTCTGACAAAATTTGATACTGTTCGAGAAGGTCGGTTCGGTTATGCAATCGCCGACGGTGACTGTCGACGCCGTTGGTCGATCTGGGGCAGTCCCGGAGGTCGCGATCGTGGAGGCCTACGTCACAGGTCCAGGTGACTCCGCGAAGGATGCGCGCGCCGTCGTCAAAGATCGAGCGGCCACGCTGCGAGAGTCGATTACCGCGGTCGCACCCGAGCAGGTCACGACAGTTGAGGTGCAGGTGCAAGATACGACTGAGGCGTTCGATCCCGCTACTGATGCGCCGTTCGAGGCAACCGAACGGTTCCAGATCGAGTGTGTCCTGGACCATGCCGAGTCGGTCGTGATCGACGTGACGAACGCCGGCGGCCAGATCCAGACGGTCCAGTTTCAGTTCCACGAGGAAACCCGGCAGGCCCTCCAGAACGAGGCTATCGCCTCAGCGATGGACCGCGCTCGTGAGAAAGCCGAACGGATCGCAGCTGCCGAGGGCCTCACCGTGACAGCGATGCACGAGGCGACGACGAAAGACATGAGCTCTGGGTTCGAGAGCATCGTCGACGAGGCACTGGCCTCGAGTCAAGACGTTGATCTCCATCCAGCGCCGATTACTGTTTCCGAGAGTGTCGAAGTCGTGTACGACTGCAGCGAGGAGTGATCTGAGGGCATGGACGAGGTTGCAGATGGATTGTTCGTCGGGACCACCGAGGACGCCAGTGACGAGGTGCTACTCCATGAGCACAACATCGCGACCGTTGTCTCGTTGACACACGGCGAACCACGCAGTGGGTTTCTATCTGATGTGACGGTCGAAAGCGTCCCTATGACCGACGGTCCCCAGAACGATTCCCAAGCGTTTACCGAGGCTGTGCGCACGGTTGTTGCCCATCGAGACTCCGGCGACCGTGTCTTAGTTCACTGTTCGGCTGGAGCCTCTCGGAGTCCATCAGTCGCTGCGACCGCGATAGCCTGCCGCTCGGAGACCACACTCAACGACTCGTTCAATCAAGTACTCGAACGCCGGCCAGAAACTGACCCTCACGATGCACTGGTCCGGCAGGCCGCACGAGTCATAGACGGCGGCTTAGACTGATGTCAAATTAGTGTTCGTAGCATCGAAGGCATCCAATTACGTCTCTTCATCCGAAGGGGGTCGACTCGAGAGCCGGTCGAACCGACTCTGCGCAGCGTCTTGGCGTGACTCCGTCGTGTCTGCGTCGTATGCCCAGTCTGTGATTGACCCGGACTCGATTTCAACAGAGAAAATCGCATCCTGTCCCGCAGCCTCGGGCATCGCTGCTTCCTCCAGGACTGCATTGCCGACCTCTGCTCCATCGCGTTCGAAAAACACCGTCGCGAACCCGTCCTCGATTGTATCGACGACTGCCGTGTATGTGCCATCGTCAAGGGCGATAGTTTCACTCATTCGTATTGTTCTGTTAGTACAGTATCACTATCACTGTTGCGTACGATTACCGTATCGCCGCCGTTGTTCCAGATTGGTGACCCCGATCCCCAGTACAGATCCGTCGCCGTATCTGTCCCTGACCCAGTGTGCAGCGTCACCGTCTCCCCGGCAGCCAGCGTGTAACCGTCCGGGAACGTGTAAGTCCGACCAGCGGCATCTGCGACGGTCCATCCAGACAACTCAAGCGACTCGTCGCCACCGTTGCGGAACGTGACTGTCTCGCCGGTGAGGTTCTGGCGATCATCACCCGCTGGGTCAGCTGTGATCGACACAATTTCTAGCGCATTCGAATTCCCATCGGTATCAGCGACCGTCGCTGGTGACGCACCAGACTGGCCGCCGTAGCGATCTCGTTCAACCACGTCCCCACTGGTGCCTGGAGCGATCGCCGTTCCCTCGCGTACTGCTGTCGGCTCCGTCGGGGCCGCCTGCTGTGTTCGGACGGCGACACCGGAGCCGTCGCTCACGAGAACGATATTGCCGTGTGTTGCTGTCCAGTAGGCCGGAATCGACCGGTCAGCTGACCGTTCCAACACTGCCTCGGCGGGATGGCCATACTGTGACTCGTAGGCACTGGAGATGATGACTGCCTGGGGCTGGACCGTATCAAGCAGCGAGCCGCTCGTCGAAGAGGCTGAACCGTGGTGGCCAGCTTTCAGAACCGTCGCCTGTAACTGCTCACCATAGGTGTCGACAAGATAGGCCTCCTGATCATCTTCGGCATCACCAGTCAGGAGGAAACTCGTCTCCCCGTAGGTGAGTTTGAGGACGATACTGTTCTCGTTACGAGCGCCGTTTTCGAGATAGGGCTGGGGCGGACCAAGCACAGCGACATCGACACCCTCCATCCGAACTCGGTCCCCCTCGCGGGTCTCGTACAGCGTCACACCGTGTCTTCGACGGCATCCAAGTACTCCGAATACGTCTGTGTACTCGCGGCGATACCGGGATCGTAGATCGCACCGATGCCGTCGGCTTCGGTCTCGTAGTAGTCGATAATCGCCGCGTTCCCGCCGATGTGGTCCGCGTCGTTATGCGAGACGACCAGATGATCCAGCCGCTCGATGCCGTGGGCCTGGAGATACTGCAAGACGTACTCGCCGTCGTCGGTGAAATGCCCTGTATCAACGAGCATCGTTTCTCCTGTGGGTCCGACCACGAGCGTACTCACCGACTGTCCGACGTTGATGAAATGGACCTCGACAGTTCCCTCGACTGCCGTCTGTGTTGCCCCAGCCGTCGTGGCTTCCTCCACCGGTGACTCGGTGGGCGACTCGATCGGACCACCTGAGACACAGCCAGCGAGGACAAGCAGCGTGACTAGAAAGATCGCAAGGATAGACCGAGACGAGCTGGGCATACCTCCAGTTGGGACTGTGCATGCATAGGCACACGTGTTGGCGAGGACGTTGATACGCTGCTTCAGGATCGAGACAGACTGAAACAAAAGAGTGGACAATGTTATCTTAACCAACATCAGCTCGGCAGGGGGGAATTAGTTGGTTAAGGTCCATCTCAAGCCTCTAAGACTCTCTACCAGTGGCACCAGTTCCAGATTAGTATTGCCATGTCAAGTAGCCCCGTGATCGACGAACCTCCCCCGATACCCTGAGGAATCACCAATCTCGCAGGCCACAGTGCAGAAAATATTATCGCACAATTGTTATGTTCCCGGAAAACACATCGTACGTAATCGGTCTTTCCTGACTTGGGGCCTCTGTTTGTTTTCTGAGTTTATGAACGCCATCTTCAGTAACTAATCCGCAGTTCGGATATTCGACACCGTTGTTAGAACTATCATACGGGCCGAGACTGGATTCTTGGTAGTCCTCATTGAGGAACGCGGGGTGGAAGGTCCATCGCGTCTGCGAAATCACTTTTTGAGCGTGGCGAGTCGCGTATTCCGAGTCAACCCAACTTGTGACTGTAGCACTTAGATTCTCATCCGGAACGTTGACGATGACATCGTATGCTTCGTGTGAATCGATAGGGTAGTCATCAAGCCGTGTTTCACGGTATTGGAAGTCATCATCATCGTATTTGGACTCATCGTACCACTCCAGAACGAGTTCCTTTGCCTGCTCTTTGGAGAAGCCATCCATCGGCGTGCTTGCGGCGTTGTTCGTCGAAAGATCGAGCGACTCGTGCCCGTATTGCTCATCAAATAGAGGCAGAATGTCCCACGGATTTTGCGCCATCCCACCACCTTCGGGCTGCTCCCCGGTCTGAAGCTGGTCAATAAGGGTTTGCTTGGGGTCCATGTAATTGTCTTTGTCGATACTCCCACCGGCGATGAGTCCACCTGCCCGCGTGAGTGCGAACAAATCCAGATTACTCTCAAGGATGAGTACCGTGTTCGGATAGCTGTCGACCTCGATTTTTTCTGTTACTTCCAGAGTGTCTACGTGATATGTCTCCAACGTGTCCCCGACATCAACTCGCAACCGTTCCTTGGCTCCATAGGCTGTCTGGTACTCTTCATAATACCCGGCACCTGATACCATACTAACGACGCCTAGGTCAAGCGCTCTCTGCGGGGCGTCTTCAGCTGTCGCGACTAGTAGAGATTCCTCTGATAGGGATGGGAGGGCATTTTTAAAATAGTTCACCCAGTTCATCGTTATTCGCGGATAGCCATCAGGCGTCAACTGTTCCTCGTTGATTGTCGGTGTTTGATTGGTCTCAACCGGCTCCACCGATTCCACCTCAGTTTGCTCCTCAACATCCGGCGGGTCAGGGTCAGTTACTGATTCATTTTCGCCGCTACACCCCGCGATTGCGAGCATGCTAGCGATTCCACCTGTTCGAACAAACTGCCGTCGTGTGTACGATTTGTCATTCATAATGGGTTTTTGATGAGAATAGTAGTTGCTCAGTACAGTTCACTCCGTGTCGACTTCGACGCGCCCGATCGGAACGTAGTGGTTGGCAGCAGGCGAGAACTGCTCGGTAGTCGATACCGTGAATAGATATGTTCCGTCTTCAGTGGCCGTGAAAACGTACGTTCTCCGGAGCTCTCCTCCAGGTTCAATCCGAGGGCTTACTTCACCGACAGATACCCCTGTGTACTCGTCGTCAGAGGGGATGTCACTAGAGACCTCTGTTGCTGACTGGTACACCTCATCATCCTCAGTTACGACAGCCAGATCGTCTTTCCAGACTGTGACTGGGTCTTCACCCAAATTTTCCATGCGGACGACGACAAGTATGTTTGTTTCGCCGTCCTGGCCGTCGGTTTCACCTGGCTGGAGTGTCGGGACTGTTCGAACTTTCTCAACCGTGAACGCAACGGAACTGGTCGTTCCCTCGACGCTGAATTGTTCACCTGCATCGTGCTGTTTGATCGTTGGCGGGTCTGACTGACTTTCCTGGACATAGATGGCACCGAACGACGCCCCGGCGACGAGTAGTACGATGGTAGCCATGATAGCCCGTTCAAATCTGAGTTCCACACGGCTCGTCAACAGATCTCTGGCCGGTGGCAGTGCTAACAATCCACTGAGGATACCGAGTACACCTCCGATCACTGTCGAACTCAGGAACAGTAGTCCCAGCAGGATGAGTACGATACCGCCGAGCCAGAACAGTGCCTCAACGATCTGGAAATTAAATTCTATTGCGGGAAGCAAGTACAGCCCCGCCACTATCAGAACAATCCCGATAGGTGGGGCGCCAAACAGAAACACAACGCCGAGAAGTAGCAACAAGAGACTGCCAATCCACAAGAGAACCGATTTGACGTTCACACGTCGGAGCTAATATGTCGGTAGGTAATATAATTACCGTATCCATTCAGCTTTTGTGTTGGAATTTCCCAATAATTTATCAGATGGATTGTCAACGAAGTGTCGCGGTGGCTGGAGTGAATAGATAAATGTCTAACAGCATGTTCAGACGGGAGTTTGCCATATCAGGTGCTGGTATAGTTAGTGCATCGGTTGCAGGATGTTCCAGTTTTGGAGGCCCGAATATTTCAGAGGAAGAGTACCCCGCTGGAACCTCGCAAGACGGGATCACTGACCCTGCTACCATTGTTGGTTCAACACGTACTGCGTTGGCTAACAATGGGTACGATGTCAGACTAGAGCATGACGGGACAACATTACGCTTTCACAGTGGTTTCAAGGATAATCGCCACTACCGGAAAGTTGGGGACTCTGATTTTGCCAATGAAGTGTATTTTGATGGTGAGACATTATACATAAAATACGAAACGCATAGTGGTTATGAATACTACACAGGAAAAACAGAGAGATCTTTCAGCGACTTTCATGCATCGAACAGTTATTATAGAGAAGACCTCCCAGGCGATGAAGAGATCTTGTGGGCGAATATTATCAAACATATCCGAGGATACTATCTCCGGAATATTCTCGAAATTTCAGAATTTACTCCAGTACAGACCACCGATCGTAGTGGTCGGCCAGTTGTTGAATTCAAGATAGAAAGCGTAAGCCAGAATGCCTTTGATGATACTGTTGCGGAGTCAAGTGGGTCACTCTTAGTTGACCCGGAAAGTATAGCTCGCTCTGTAGATATCAAGGTGAAAACTTCATCATCGGGCGAGACCGGCATAGCTGAAAACAGAAGCTACCAAATCCAGGAACTGGGAAGTACCGCTGTTTCCCGGCCTTCCTGGGTTGAGGAAGAATTTTAATGACCCGCTCGGGCTTATTAAGAAATGACCAAGAACTTGTCCGATAGTTCACGTACAGATCGGAGAGCGGTGCTACGTACGTTAGGTGGCGTAGCCGCGAGTGCCAGTTTGACGGGATGTCTGGGGGCATTCGGTGAAGAAGAGCGCGATGTGACTCTCCGCGGTTCAAACTGGGTCAAACCGTCCGAAAACGGTCCCGGAATTTCATCCGGATATGCTGAACCCTACAATCTCTATAGCCAAGTGAAAACGATGAACGGCGTAACGTGGCCTGAGTTCGTCTCATGGCTGTCCGCGCCCGCAGCATACGTGAATGAACAGGGACGACTGCCACTCATTCCAAAAGATGTGGTAGCTGGTGGCGAGCCATTTGTCGTTGGGCAGGAGGGGAGTGGTTGGCACCATAGCCGAGACATTCCTGCTATGGCTGCGCTCACGATCGACAAGACGGGTGAAGCAGAAGAGCAACGTCATGTAGCTGTGTTCCAACTACCAGAGTCATCTTCGAAACCAGAATTGAAACAACGTTTGAAGGACCTGACATCAGCTAACGGACGTGAACTGAATGGGATGACTGTGCTGGAGGGAGGTGGGGGAGGACTCAGTGATAATGGGCAACTAATCCACAAAGTAACTGTAATCGAAGATGGACTATTGCTCGTAGAGGTTGGGTCAGATGGTGACTTGACAGGTGACGAGAGTGACTATCACCTACAGGAAACGCTAGAGCGAGCCGGAACAGAGCGTAATCTGGATGATCACCCTGTCAGGCATGTCGCGAACATGGATATCGTGACGACATACGGGCCGGCGTACATCGAAGACGGTGAGACAGCCCCACGTTCACAGTCCGTTGGTATCGACCTTGAGGAACAAACAAAAACAGTGGTGGCTGCGTATCCAGATTCGGATAAGGCAGCCCAGACCGGAGAACAATTCAGTGTCGATGGCGGCAGTATTCAGTTCAGAGCTAGCGAAGGGACTGCTCGATTCACGCCTATCGCCGTCGAGTATCGGGCGGTTCGACAGGAAGGTCGAGCTCTGCTGTTCCAAGCAGAGATTCCCGACCTTGTTGGGACGATCAAAGAAGGCCCTCCCACGTGGTCGTACGGGATTGTCGATCGATGAATTCTTAGCTCCTGGCTATCCTTTGTCCGGCCCACAAACACATCCAACTCGCCGTCAGCGAGATTTTCTACGTCGACGGCTGATCGACGACGATGGCACCGCAGCGAGGACAGAGAAGCCGCTCGCGATGGAGGGCATCGTCCATGATCCAGTCGCCCTCGATCGGGCTGGCGTGCTCGCAGGTCGGACAGAACAGCGTCGTCTTGCTGAATTGCTGTTCTGTATCGTGGGTGGTGGACATTGCGAGGCTCATGCCTTTGGCGAGTAGTTGTGACCGAGAGCAGCACAGACGATATTCAGGACGACCAAGCCACCGACCAGGAGCGGGCGGGTCGCGACGACGTTGGTCGCGAGCGTGCCTGCGATGACCAGCGGCAGCGGGATCGTCGCCCAGAAGGCGATACCCTGGAACAGGGACACGATCGTCTCAACGACCGTCGCCAGGAGTGCCTGGAGGTTCGATGCGACCGCGGGCGGGCGTGGGATGGAGGGATCGGCAGTGGACATGACTGAATCGCGTACGTCATCCATGTACTGGTACCCCCTTATAAAGCGCAGACTATCAGTGTGGATTCGGCTCGCTTCACCCCTCGCCGGATCGTTTTACCACCTTTCACGGGGTCAAGAACCGGCCAGAAACCGATAGAACATCCATGAGAGGTTTTAGAACCGCGAATAAACCGATAAAAAGAGCTCAGCAGGGAGCCCGTGGCGTGTTGTCATTCCTCTGCGTAACATACCCAACAAAGGGATGTTTCAGCGGCATTCGATAACCGCTGTCGGAGCGGGCACGCGAAGGTGGAAGGTACGCCTGTGCGGGAAGCAGTAGTCACCTCAGTGTGAATGTGAGGAGTGTACTGGTGCTTGGGTCATCCATGCGTGAAAAGTGTTCTGTAGACAAATTACCGAATGCTGATGTACCCTGATTTTTCAGGGGAGTAATACTCGTAGACGACTCGATCGAGAAAGAAGACCACGAACCCTGGTTGAGTGGGCGAATTTCAGACGAAGAGGTTGAACTGACGATGTAATGGAGTGGAACACCCACCCCCCATTTGCAATATGAGCTTCATCGATATAGCGTTGGGAGACGAGACCAGAGAAACACAGGCGTCGAACGGAAACACCTGCACAGGGGCCTCAAGTGCGAAAAGTGGATGAATAGGATCATCACTGGGAGAAGCTATCAAAAGATACTCTAGATACTCATACACTATCTGTATCTAGAACTAATTGCACTATGGGTTTAGTTTCAGTCGGGGGTATAAAAATATTTCCTATTATAGAATGTTATTTGTAAATCGGTGGTTCAGAACCTCTTAATATTGTTTTCCCAAAATACAGGCGTCTCAATGGGTGGTCGTGAGGTCGACCCCCTTCCTTCGATGTCCCCGCTCATATTGCAAATGGGGGGTGGGTGTGAATTCTAACGTTCCCTGAAAAATCTGATCAGCTATTCAAGAAAAGTGTATCTGTTCAGCTCTCTTCTTGCAGGTGGTGGGAAAGGTATTTGCAAGATGCGGTTGAAACAACCGACAATCATGAATCAGGAGTCGGGAAATGGCGACTCACAGCAACTATCTATCACCGATCAGCTCACAAGCGAGTATAATACCGTCTTCAAAAACAAGGATCTCATCGAGCCGGACACTATCGTTGACGAGGACCGAATTGTCGGACGAGACGAACAACTTAATAAAGTCATCAACATCATCAAACCGGCTCTTCATGGAGACCAGCCCGAGGATATGTTACTTCGTGGTCCTTCCGGTACCGGAAAAACTCTTATCGCCGGGACTGTCGCGACGAAGGCTATCAATATCGGTGAAACACGGGATATCGAGATGGAGTTCGTAGAGATAAACGGCAAACACAAGAAGTCGGAACATGAGGCTGTCCACCAGATTACTCACGAGTTTGAGCGAGCGCTGGACCTGAGATATACCTCGAAAACTGGTGTCTCGACGAGCTCTCGCTACGATCGTCTCTTCGAGATTGTCGACGATCATCTTGACTTCGGAATCGTGATTCTTGACGAGTTAGACCTCCTCGTGGGAGACAACCGAAACAAAGACAAAGCGCCTGCGTTCTCGGATATTCTCTACAAACTCTCACGAGCAAAACGGATCGGCAAGATGGACAGCGCATTCACGCTTATCGTCACGACAAACAGTCCGAACAACTTGATGAACGGACTCAATTCCCGAACTGACAGTACGTTCAATCCAACCGAGGTCTCGTTCGCGGACTACAACGCTGAGGAACTCCGAGAAATCTTGGAACACCGTCAGGATGCTTTCTACGAAGAAGCTCTCGACACGGAAGTGATCCCGTACGTCGCAGCGATCGCCGCTCAGGGCGAAGGGGACGCCCGTTTTGCGATTGACCTCCTTCGAGAGGCCGGAAATATTGCGAACCGACGTGAAGAAACCATCGTCACCACTGAGCACGTGGAGCAAGCGAAAAACCAAGTCGAGAAAAACTATGTCGTCGATATAATCGAAAATGTCTCCGTCCAGAAGCAAGTCTCGCTCTTCGCGGCTGCTATTGTCAATCAATATGGCCAGCAGCAACTCAAGCAATCAGATTTGTTCACTGAACAGTCTGTGCCTGCTCCCGTCGCGCATACACTTTACAACTGGATCACTGAGCACAAGGATATTGAGCAGCGTTCGAAGCACAGTTTTCTACGGTGGATGCGGGAGCTGGATACCTACGAGGTCATCGAGTTGAACCGGAAGGGACGGGGCAACGAGAGAGGTGTTTTCGCTGAGTATATCTTCCACAATCTCTCTGCTGAGGTGATGGTCGAGACACTAGCCGACAAGGACGATCGGCTTGCTGATATCTTGGAGGAAGAGGACATGATCAAACCGGTCGTTCGGAACAATCTCAAGAGTTTCTGAACGAGATCCAAATAGAGAATATGGGTATGGTCAATTTTGGCAGCTCATATTGCAAACGGGGTGTCGCTTCGCCTTTGAACATGTTCAATCCGTTAGATGCTCATATTGCAAACGGGGTGTTGGTACCCAGTCATCGCCCAAGAATTCGCAAGCAGAGAGGCTAAAGCATAACTACATTTTGAGAGTGCGGTTGTCACTTTGATATTTTATACTTCAAATTTACAATCCATCAGGTTACGGTAGCTCATATTGCAAAAGGGGGGGATGTGGAGAATCTCCTGCGAAACGGGAGTTTCTGGCTTCAAGCTCATATTGCAAACGGGGAGTAGGTAGTGGGGCAATTGTTCATGCGCTCATATTGCAAATGGGGTGGGTCGTGGAGCAACTGTACATAGACTCATATTGCAAACGGGGTGTGATACAGGCCGTAAACGCATACCTCCGTCTTCAGGTCCGGGGAGAGGTCAACCAACTCGGAATCAAGTGTGTCCAGTCGTATCCATCGGAGCCCAGAGCAAACTGGTAGTGGAGAGTAGGATAATCTAGCCACGAAGGCTCGTTCTCTCTTGACAATAATTAACAAAGAAGCGTGCATACAACCAGCTACAACGCCCTCCATGACCAATATGTCATCAACTACCGACGGAATCGGCCGATGTCCGGAATGTGATACGGACCTGACTCGGTTCCATATCCTACTTGAGTACGAAGATACAGATGGCGAGGATGCGATCTGGGCCGACTGTCCCAGCTGTGGCACAGTCGTCCATCCCGAACCTGCCGATGATACGTGAGCGTATCCGGGAGTTCGTGACTTCATCAGAACCGGTATTTGAGTGCCGACAGTGTGGCTATACCGTCGAACAGTCGGCAGAAACCTGTCCGGAATGTGGCTCCTCAAGCATTGCTCAATATAGAATTCAGTAGCGAGCGTCCAGCCAGACACTGACGAATGGCATCATCAACTCTATTTGTCACCTGTACAACTCCCTAACTGTCGCGGGAGATTCTCGAACCCCCCAGGTTTGCTCCCGCGACGTTACTTCCAGGGATACGTTCCGAGACGCTCCTGATAGGTCTCGACTTGTTCTTCGAACTCCCTGTCAGCCAGATCCTCAGGAGTCGGATCGTTGCCGTGGGCATCGTCTTTGGTGAGGCCGTCCGGGAAATGATCGGGCGTGTCCTCGCCGCTGTCGTCCGTGGTCGGTTCGTGCCGAGGCTGGCAACAGTTGTTGCAGACCCAGATCGGCCGGTCCATGTAGGGATGACTCGTGAATCCGTCCGTTTCGATGTGCGTGTGGGTCCGCATGTCGGCACAGGTCCGGCAGTAGTACTCGTACTCGACAGATGACTCGCTGACCATCCGGGTGACAGCATCGCCGTCGGGGTCGATCTCGTAGCGCTTGACGAAACCCGGGACGACCCAGTAGTCGTCCTCGGCGAGATTCATCGCTGCCGAGAGGGCTTCGTAGGCTGTCGAGTTGGTCAGCGGCGTCCCGTCTTCGCGATAGATGATGGGCTCGGCATCTGGAGCGCCCCAATCGGTCGCCTTGACGGCGGCCTCCAGAATAGCCCGCCCCTCGGGGTGGTCGACCGACGCTTCCGGTGGTAGGTTCGGCCAGCCCTTCGCAAGCGTCCTCGATGGCTCAGAATTCAACTCCGCTCGGGGCATGACTTCCGCGTAGGGGACATCGAAGTCACGGGCCAGATCGCCTTCGCTCGCGATCGAAAAGGCTGCAGCTCCCAACGCCCGTGCGTGGTAGTCGGAGTTAGCCTCGACGACGGCGATCACTACACGCCCGAACGACCAGGGCTCGACGGTCGCCTCCTGCATACTCTCGGGGACCGACCAGTCACTGATTTCCTCGTTGGCACAGAATGGACACTCGAGCTCCCCTATGGGGATGTCCCGCCAGCAGGTCGCACAGGGACTGGTATCGTCCCTGTCACGGGTCGGATAGTTGCCGGGCGGCCGCCCCGGATCACGACAGCCGCCATTGGGATCCGAGCTCGCGGCGCCACGGATGTCTGCAGGATCGAACTCAGGATTTCGATCGGTCACACACCTTCTTGTTCTCGTCATATGATTTAAACCCTCACCCACCTGGGTGAAACTAAAACAGAACAGTTCGATAGAGGGGTGTCTCGGCAAGCAAATAACAGAAATTGCTACTCTGTTTTCCGCTTCAGCGTAACATGGGAGTGGGTTACTTTTCGGGCCTATTCTGGCCGTTGTCATCCAAGATATCTCGATCGAAGTCGGGTGCTGGGGAGAACTGTTAAGACTAACTGTTAAGACTGTCAGGCCTGTACCTACGTGTAGAACAATGTCAGCGGACAAGCGCATCCCAGTGACCGAGGAAACGCGAAAGGAACTCCACGAATTGAAAGAGCCGGGGCAGACGTACGATGAGCTCCTGCAAGAACTCGCCCAACAGCGACGACGACAGGATCTGGAACAGCGCTTCCAAGAACTGGAAGAGGCTGACAGTGGCGATCTGACATCCCTTTCGGATGTCTGAATATGACGTCCTACTCGGTGAGGATGCCCGTGAATTCCTTAGCATAGCCGACGAGAAGACCAAGCGAATCTGCAAGGAGAAAATGGGTTATCTTGCCGAGAACCCATATCCAGGGCGCGGTCAGGGCGACAAAGAAAAGCTCCCTATTGACGGACGGCGTGACCGGTACCGTCTGCACATCTCCCGGACCTACACGGCCATCTACACCGTCTTGGAGGATGAAACAGAGGTCCGTGTGTTGGAGATTGTGCCAATCGACGAGGCGCACAAACGGTACGGTTTCTGAACGGTTTTGCTGGCACTGGAGATCGTGGCAACTTTTGATCTCCTGGCAAACAGGTCGATAGAGGGGTGTCCTGTCCTACTCGTCGTCCGCGTCTTCCTGCAGATCCTCGACGAACTGTTCTCTGGAGTGGTCCAGATCGTATTCGTTGATTAGATCGAGTGCTGCTAGCGCTGCACCGTCGCCGGCGATGTCTGGACCGAGGAGCTGGCTGAGATGTGCCACGGCGTGATAGGCGTGTTCGTGTTCCTCTGCGCCGGTCTGAACGTACTCCAGGAAGAACCGTCGCCACGCGGCCGCTGACCCACTGATGTTGATCGTCCAGGTGGCCGGGTCGTCCGACGACGCCGACGGACGCTCGTAGTGTTCTGAGAGTTGGTCGAACAACCGGTCGATGATATCGCCCTTCCTGACCGTGGGACGGTGCGGGTTAAACTCCGGGGCAATGAGGTCGGTCCACTCGCCGTAGGACTGGATCTCGTGGGAGAGCGAGAGTCGGATTTCCTGTGTCTCCAGGGCTTCGGTGTGCTCCCAGTCCCCGACCCGGCGAAACCGCTCTGCAACGCCGCGAGCGTCGACAGTCAGGGAGGGGAACGCATCGTCTCCGGCCGTCGATGTCGCCTTCTCGGTGTCCTGCTCGTCTGCGTCCGGTTCTCGGTACTCCTCGCCTTTCTCTGCTGGCAGTGTTGGTTGCTCTTGCGTCGACATAGTTCTGTGTCGTGAACGCTCTCTCTGGAACGCCCCTCACCCCGCTGGGGCGCAGAAAAGTGCGGTCAGTGGTCGCTGTCGAAGGCTAGCAACGACGCCTGCTCGCGGCCAGATAGCGTCGAGACGTTCACGTTCTGGGCTTCGGACGCCTGGCTAGCGTCGTCCTTGGACTGCTCCTTGGCCATGTTCTCGAACGCCGCGGTCAGCGAGTCCCGGAGGTCCTCGGTCTCGTCTTCGTCGAGTTCGCGAACACTCCCGCCCATCGGAGAGTGGGATGTCTGCCAGGCTCGTTGGTACTTGACGGTCAGCGAGTCGCCCTGGACGATGTACGCATCGATGTTGAAGAAACAGCAGTTTAGCGCTGCCATTTTGGCACAGAGCGGGTCCTTGTCCTGCCCGACGAACAGCGACGTGGGCTGGTGTCGAGCGCCGACCAGGAGCATCCGCCCGCTCCCGCAGGCCGGATCGAGGACTGTCTGTCGACCGTCGGTTTCGCTGTCGTCGACGATCCCGGAGATCTCGGCCATCATCTCGCAGACGGGGTGTGGGGTAAAGTGCTGACCGAAGGCGTCGCTGGACATCCCGTACTCTTCGTACACCGCCCCGAGAACGTCAGCATCGGTCTCGGCCATCCGTTCTTGCAGCTGACCGAATGCGTTGGCGAACAGATCCGCGGAGCGTTGCCCGTCGGGCTGGTCCATGTCGGCCCGCTCGCGATAACCTTCCAGAATTTCCAGATAGGGCTCGTCCCGGCGCTGAAGAGCGAACAACATCAACTCCACCCAGTCGCGAAAGACAGTGTGGGCGCTGTGGCCGCGCTGGCGGATCTGTTCGAGCGTCGCAATGAGGTCGTCGACGTCGACGTGTGGAGAAGCCATCCTCTCACCTCTCTGGAGGAACAGAAAACGGGGGATTGCTGCGTCTTAACCAACACACCATACGCCTCCCCGGTCCAGTGTTGGTTAAGCACAGTGACCGAGGTCGTACAGATCAGCCAGTAGGCGCTGGAACACTTGCTGATCCGTCGGCCCGACGGGGTCGAGTTTCTCGGGGCGTTTGGCGAGGACACTGGCGAAGTCCTCGTCGGGAACCCAGCCGCTGGACTTCTCTGTCGCATCCCACTCCCCGACGATCGCCTGCGTGGCGTCTTCCGTGACGTAGACGGCTCGGATCGCTGGCCGCTCGCGCAGCGGTGCTCCGGTGACTTTCCGGCTGGCGGGTTTGACCTTCCACTCCAGCAAGAGCCCGGTGCGAACCTGGACTGCATACACGGGGACCTGCTCTGACGTTGGCGACTCGCGACGGCCGCCGTCGGCCCAAGATGGCGGCAGTGGTTCGGGATCCGATTCGTCTTTCCAGCGCCACGTTCGCTCCTGACTTGCGTTCCGTGAACTGGATCTGTAGGCACTACCCATAGCGGATCTCTCAGTTCCCCTGAGATGCAGAAAATCAGGCGTAGATTGCGCCTATCCCAACTTTCTTGCACTTAGCGCTAGTACGAAAGACCACGAGGACTCACCATGAAAACAGCCGAGTCCCCCACCCCGACCAGCGATTGTTCTGTCCCGAACCAGCGGGTTGCCCACCAACCCGAGGGCACGCGAGACCTCGACTTCGAGACGATTCGCCAGTCCCGGTCGACGACCTGGACGGCTGCACTCGAGGCCAGCGTCGACATCGACCGCGGCGGTCGCCCGGACCTGTTTCTAGTGACTGTCGACGGCGACTGCCCGGCCAACTGCTCGCTCGCCAAGTATTCCACTGGCGAGCATGCTGGCTGGTGTAGCTGCCAGGTCTTCCAGTCGACCGAGGTCTGCCCGCATCTGTGTGTGCTTCGCCAGCGGGCTGCTCTCGGTGATCTTTCCCTCCCGACTCGCGAGCGCTAGCGCTAGTGGTCCGGCAGCGCCTGTGCCTTCGCTGCTCCGCGGATCGCTTCGACGATCCGAAACAGGACTACTGCCAGCAGCAGGAACGAAACGATCCCGACGCCGTAGCCGAAGAGGGTCCCGGCCCGCATCGTCGCGACCAGCAGCGGCGATAGTGCCAGCCCGACGCCTGCTGAGGAGAATATCACCGTCGGCGCACTGGCGAGTGACTCGGAGACACCGTCCCGCCGAGACAGCAGAATCTCCAACCCGATTCCGCCGAGCACACTCGCGAACCCGCCCACCAGTGCGAAGGCCTGAAACTCGTTCATCGCTGGTCCCCCAGGGTGATGGCGGCCAGTGGCTGGACGTCGATGCGGCCGAGTTCCTCGTGATCGAGACACTCACAGAGCGCCTCCCGGACCGTTGCTCGCGAGCAGGGTTCGATGTCGACGCCGTTTCGAGGATCATTCCGGAGTTGGACGTACTCGGCGTCGACGGTCAGTCCCGTGTGCTCGGTGCGACACCAGATCGTCTCGACACCGCCTTGCGTCTGTTTGGTGCGGTACCGAGCGGCCACTGGCTCGTGGCGAAGTTCGACCAGAACACACTCGACGAAGGCAGCCACCTCCGTTGGCGAGCGGAGCGTTGGGACCTTCGCTTCCAGCGACTGCCAGGGAACCTGGTGTGTTGGTGCGTTGACCTCGTCGATGAGAATATCAGCGGGTTTGCTTGCTGGCTGTGCGACTCCGTCGGCCTGGCTGTTGACAGACATCGTTCTGTGTCGGGACGCTCTCTGTGGAGCGCCCCTCACCCCCTGGGGGCGCAAAAAACCGCTGTCGCGGCCGTCTGCCACCTACTCTATTTTGAAGGTTTGACAGTAACATCCCACTACCTTATTTCATATTAGAAAAGTGATTGATAGCCTCAATTTGTGTGCATAGTCAGCGTTGCACCAATTATATTTCTGAGAGTTGTCTATTACAGATATGGCCCTCGCTAGCAGTCAAGTAGATGAGATCGAACACTGGACGGGGAGACTCTTGGCGATTGCTGGCGTCCTGATATTCATCGAAGCTACTAGCGGTGCCCTCAGTGATATTCTACGTGAGATTCCGTTCGCATGGCTTCTCAAGTCAATTCCGTTCGGAATCGGCTTCGTCTTACTCCCGCTCGTACTGCTTCGGTCGTATCAGTACCTCTCGGACCGTACACCGACATCAGCTGCCGTCGGGGTTGCGCTCGTGGCGGCGCTTCCGGTTGGGAGCATCGCAATAGTAGCGTGGGCTGTCACAGCTGACGCCAGTGGTCTCGTCCCCGACGTAACGGTCCTACCAGTCAGTGTTGATACCGTCTTCTTCACGCTCTTGGCCGTGTTCGTGGGTGGCATTGGGACGTTCGGACTCTCTTTGCTTCGGTACGACCGAACTCGTCTGCTCGGTGGGTCGTTGCTAATGTTTGGATTGGCTTGGAGCCTCCCACTGGTTATCGTCGGACTCTCAGGAGTGTATCCGGAATGGCTATCGCCTCTTCTCGTCGTCTCAGTGGCAACAGCCATGATAGCCATCGGCTATTGCTTCCCGCTGGTCGAGCCTGAGAGTCAATGAGAACAAACGTTGTACTCTACCGACCAGTCCAGCACCACCAGTTGAGCCGGGTCACGAACGACTATCCTCCGGTTGAGGAGGTGTGATAGGAAGTAGCAGATGTGAACGATGTGAGTTCCTCGATACGGTCTTCAAGCTCCGTAATCTCGGCTTGTAACTGCTCTACCTCATCGTCAGCAGCGTCGCTAGCCGCGAGCCGATCTTTCAGTCCTTGCAGCCGTGTTTCCTTGGACTCCTCGTCGACATCGGCTTTCCGGACGTACTCGGTCGTGTCGAGTTCGTAGAGATCCGATTCTGCAAGCTCGGTCACCGCAAGTGCATCATCGACTTTGTTGCGGTCAAGACTGGTAACCCGTTCGCGGTCGATACCGGCCGCTTCCAACGCGTTCACCACCGTTTCTTCGTCCTTGAGCGCGCGCTGGCTACGCGTCGTCCGTTGGACCGAGCCGAACTGTCCACTGACAGGTTGGTCGTGATGGAGCCGACTCAAGAGAACGTCGGCGATCTCTTTGCGAAGATCGTCAGCGCTACGCTGGACATCTGACAGCATCGTATAGAGATCCACGAGTGCGTTCGTTTCGATCGCTGTGGGATCGGTCATATCGTGGCGTTCTAAGGCGTCGGTCAGCAGGAGCGCATCGCTATAGAGCTGTAAATCCGGCTCTTCGCGCTCAGTCTGTTCGTCTTCCTGTCCGGATGTGGCCAGTTGTGTAGTCGTTTCGAGGTCTGTCTGGCGGATGACGCCAATGTCTTCATCGACTTCCATGCGCGGGTGGAGTGACCAAACCGCAGCGAACGGCTCAGCGTCGGGTGGTAACCGGTCAAGATCGAACTCTTGAGCCGACGCATCGCTAACCCGACGGAACAGCGTCTCAAATTGCTCGCGTTGGAGTGGCCGTGTCTCGTCTTTTTCGACGTACTCGATGATAATTCGATGTTCCTGTGTATCGCTGATCCGGAACGGCGTCTGTGAAAGTGGTGTCACCAGCACCGCATCGGCTGAAAGCTCTTCAGCCTCGTCCAGCAGCGTGTGCCAACTAACACTGAACGACATATCTAACCCACTACTGCCGTCATCAAAGATGTACTGACCGAGTTCTTAGTCAAGGATGTGGGTCTGGAGTCGCTGGAACCAGAGCCGAATTGTCGTTGTCGAGAGATCGGTGGCCCCGCTCAGAGTTTCCTGCGTGATCCGCTGGTCGGCGTTCCGACTGGCGAGATACACCGCACCGGCTGCGATGCCCACCGGATTTCCGTTGATCTGGGCGGATTCAGTGGCCCGCTCGGCTAGCTGGCTCGCGTGCTGCTGCACGTCGTGGGGCACCCGTCGGGGAACGTCCGAGCAGACTTTTGGGACCCAATCAACGGGCAGGGTAACAGGAATCGGGAGTTCGAGATTTGCTTGAAATGCCCGGTAACAGGTCCAGGTATGCTCTTCTGAACACCGAGCGATCTCGGCCACGTCGCTCATGCGAACGACGCCGTTGCACCGGCCAGCAGCGTACACGGCGGCCGCTGCACCGCCTTCGATCGACCGCCCGTGCAGGAGGCTGGCGTCCTGGGCCTGCTGGAAGAGTGCCGCGGCTCGCTCTCTCACAGCGTGGGCCTGTTCGAGGGCGCTGACCATCCGGCGGATCTCGCCGAGGCCGTGCGCGAGATTCCGATCGCGCTTGCTCTCGAACTTCGACTGGCTGTGGAGTCGCCGCTGTCGAGCAAGTCGCCGGCGCCGACTTGCGGAGATGTCCGACCTGTCGGCGGCCCCGATGGTCGTCGAGAGGCCCCGGTCGTGGCGCAGGACTGTTCGGGGAGCGCCGGTCCGCTTGCACTCCTCGTCGTCGAACGAGCGCCACTCGGGGCCGTGGTCGACAGGCTGCTCGTCGACGACCAGGCCACACTCCGAACAGTGTGTTCCCTCGCTACTCGTGGCCAGGCTGGCGCTACACTCGGGACAGTTCTGCGTCGATGCGTCGAGTCGTGTCTGGACAGGTCGCGAAGACATGGAGAATCGCTCCTCTACCCGCCTCGGGAGTCAGAAAACAACCGCGTCGGCTAGGAAGACGTTTTAGAGTCCGAGCCGCTCGTAGAATGTCCGTGGCTCAACGATTTCGATTCCCCGAAAAGTCTCTAGTCCAAGCAGATGCTTGTCGCCGGAGACGACGTAATCGACGTTGCCAGCTACCGCTGCTTCGAGGAACTTGTCGTCATCCGGATCATCCTCCACAGCGGAGATCTCCACATCTGGGTCGACAAAATCGGCGAAGTACCGAACCGTTTCAACCTCCTTCTGTACTTCCTCGGGGTCCAGATGGAAGCGATCAGGGTACTTCAGAAGCGTCTCCCTGAATTCGGTGAGTGTCTCCACGGAGACGATAATCTGGTAATCATCTTTGAATCCAGCGGTCATCAAATCGTGCGGAACACCGGTTGCGATGACTCCAGAAATTAGGACGTTCGTATCGAGAACAGCCTTCATGTATCGCTATCTCGCCCTTCGTGAACGAGCTCGTTGATGTCGTCCATCGAAAGCTCGACCGTCCCCGATCGCCCCTCGACACGCGACTGAAACTCTTCGACGGAGGGCAGTTCGAGTTTCTTCAACATCAGGCCGTGTTCCGTCGGGACGACCATCAGTTTCGTTCCCTGCTCAAGTCCGAATTCGTCACGGAGCCGACTCGGAATTGTGATTTGTCCTTTCGAGGTAACCGTCGTCAGTTCTGGTTCGTCAGTGCTCATTATTTTCTCTATGTAAGAATTCCTTACGTACATGCTTGAATGTTCTGCTGGATGGGTTGTCTAGGCGTCGGGAAGCTTGCCGTCGGGGCGGGGCACCAGCCCCTCGCGGATCTCGATATCGACCCGGCGGAGGTGCTTGCACCGATCGGCGGTGTCGGGACAGGTACACGTCTCCTCAAGGACGTCGACCTCGTAGCGACTGTCCGACGCCGAGTGAACCTCGTACACACCGGGCTGTTCCAAGAAGGCGACGTCGATAGACTCGCGCTGGGCCCGCTTGGTCCGTGGCTCGTCTTCGGAGTGGACTGCGAAGGGGTCTTCGGCTGGATCGGTGACACTGCCATCGTCGACACGGGCCTGTGCGGCGCTCCCGTCGGCCACTGCTCGGCGCGGCTCGCCGTCGACGTGCATCCCGAACTGGTCGTCCAGGGCGTCGGCGCCGATCCACTCGGGGATGGGTCGCTCGCCGGTCGCGAAGGCGACCCGCTTGCGGTGCTTGCACTCCTGGCGGGGGTTGTACTGTTGCCAGGGACACTCGCACGTTCCCTGGGAGGTGTCGACGAGATACTCGGAGCCAGAACTGGAGTTGACCAGGAACAGACCGAGTGCGTCCCGCGCCCGGCCGATCGAATCCAGGACGGTCATCACCTCGGTGAGTGCGGCGACGGTGCGTTTGTCCGGGCCAGCCTCCTCGACGTCGATCTTCGTCGTGGTCTCTGTGGTAGCCATGTGTTGCAGGCGGGACGTCCTCGTTGGGACACCCCTCAGCCACCGGGGGTGCAGAAAATCAGCCCGGAATCTGCTCACCTGACTCGGATTCCTCTCGACGAAGCTCCCGCGCTCGCATCCGCAAGTACGATTGCACCGGCGTCCGGTTCCGGTGCTGGTTTTCGTACGCGAGGTACTGCTGGACGGTCTCGACAGAGCGCATACAGCGAATCCCAGCGAGAATCGGCTGGAGGTGGTCGCCGTCCAACAGCCGCTCGGGCGGGAGTTCGTCGAGGATGGCGTCGCGATCGTCGCTCATCGCTGGCCCTCCGGGCGCTCTTGCATGTGCTTGCGAGCTAAGGAGAGTCCCTCGTCGAGTGTATCCCGAGACCCGATCAACTTCCCAGCCCGCCGGAGCGCCCAGCCCTGGTTCGTCGACCGCAGGAGCAGCGCCGCCGTCGTCTCGGGAACGTGCCACCCGATCATGTTCCGCGTCCGGGCTTGGAACTCCCACTGGCCTACGGTCGCGTCGATGGCCGCCTGCTCTTTGTCGATCATCGCCTCCGACCGTCGGACACCGGCGCCGAAGTCGCCCAGCGTTGCGGTCCCCTCCGAGCTCATTCCGGGGCCTCCTGTTGGGGCCAGCTGGCGACCGTTGCTTCGATGGCGTCGACGATCGTCGCGACTCGGGCCTCCAGCGGCGCCGTCTCGTCGAGGTCGACGTCCAGGACCGTCCGCAGTTCCAGTACGTCCGGCAGATCCAGGATCTCCGAGTGCCGGGCGACCGCCCGCAGGACCACGGCTTCGAGGTCGTCGCTAGCGTCTTCGCCAGCGCTCCTCGCGATGGACTCGATGAACGCCGAGTGGTTCTGACACGAGACACCCACACTGCCGGGTCGAGACTGGTTTCGAGACATCCTCTCACCTCCAAGGAGGCACACAAAACCCGGGGGAGAGAGCTAGTCTGTCTGTAACGGTAGGAAACCGACGAGCTGTCAACTCCTCTTACAGCCAGTTAGAACTGACATATTCCAGCGTGACATCCTTTTGATCGAGATACTCAGACATTTCGTGGACGATGTCGCCGACTTCGCGTGCAGCGAGCGTCTGGTCTTTCTGGAAGAGAACCCCTGGACTCTGAGAGAGGTCCATCTCGGTAAAGAAATCATCATCCTGGGTCAGAATCAGCCGATTTCCGGCCGTCGCGTAACTGGCGATAGCGGTATCAGAACTACCGACACCAAGTTCGGAGACGTCTCGAATCCACTCCACGTCGTGACTGAGCTTCCGGAGATACGTGACCGTCGCACGCTCAATATTCTCGTCGGCCAAAATACGATACGCCATCAGTCCCGGACGTCGTCAGGATCGGTGGTCAGGTGTTCGTGCTCTTCGATCGCTGCCTCTCTGTCGGCTTCTACGACCTGCATCTCTTCTGGGTGATCGTAATAATACGTGAGTGCACGATACACATCTGCGACATCAATATCATGGCGGTCAGCGACAGTTCGGGGACTGAGACCACGGTCTTCGATCTGTGTCTTGATGAACTGAACCGTGATTCGTCGTCCCTCTAGATGTGGCTCGTCATGGAGTTCACGAACGATCTGACGTGCCACTTGACTCATATTATTCTGTACACTCCGTCGGTACTTGAATTGCAGGCTTCAGAATATCAGCTACTGTACCAGGGGGCCACAATCGAGGGAGTTCTCTAACTGGTATTCAACGGCGGGAACCGAACCGACCCTCCGGCCCCGACGGCGTGGCTCACCGGCTCGAAAGGAACCGTGAGACTCCGAAGAATGTACTCCTCGCCATCGTACACGAAATTGAGTGAGGCTGTTCCCTGGGACTCGTACCCGCCGTCGCCGTGCTCGAAGACCGCCGTGAACCCGCAGGACCGAAGCGTGGTCTGGCCGTCGGCCTTTGCGAGATCGACATCGTTGTGTGACGCATCCTCAAACCACTGGACAGCTACGTTTCTAGCCGCCTGACGATCCGTCTCCAGAATGCTTACCAGACTTTCTTTAACAGTTGCTGGCAACATATTTTCCCATTTCCCAAGGAAAATAACATAAAAATACTGTTTGAGTTATTTCTCTACCCACTGAGTAATACCTGACTGTCCCCTCTCTGTGGAAGCGTTGGGCTGCTCTGGGTCCGTCCCTGAACACTGCTCGTAGCCCGCAACCTCGCGGAGCGCTCGCTTGTCTCGCCCCGCATGGACAGCACAGGGATGCCC
Source organism: Haloarcula halophila (assembly GCF_029278565.1). Taxonomy (NCBI): domain Archaea; kingdom Methanobacteriati; phylum Methanobacteriota; class Halobacteria; order Halobacteriales; family Haloarculaceae; genus Haloarcula; species Haloarcula halophila. Next base: position 221,524 of record NZ_CP119561.1, read on the forward strand.
GCTTGGACGGTGACACTGGCTGCCGACGTCTGCGCCACAGGACGGGCAGGCAACCTCCAGCGCTGGGTCGCGCTCCCAGTGTTGCCCGCAGGTCGAACACTGGATGGTCACTCTGACCACCGTCTGAGCGTCGACTGCTCGCGAACGCGCTCGACCGGGCAGAGAAACCGCCATTTGTATCGCTCCCGGATCGGCTTGTCCTCGCGGTTGCTCGCTTGGCCGGGCTCTCGATATCCCGTACAGGTCCAGCCTTTGTCTCGGAGGGCCCGAACCATCGCGCCGTCGAAATCGGCTCGGACCCACGTCAACAGGAATCGGATACCGCGCTCCTCGTGGTCACGAACGAACCGCTCCTGAGAGCGGGCTAGCGCTGCTGACGCGAGGTTGGGCATCCGAACACCGAGACAGATCCGCGCGGCCTCGACGATGGTGTCGCCGGCGACGACCTCGCTGTCGACAACGGGTTTGTCTGTCGACGGGAGGACCCGGCGGGCTGTTGGACGAATACCTCGTGGCAATGCCTTGACGTCGACGGGTTCGGGACGCAACTGGCCGTCGACGCCGTACCGGATTCGCTTCTTCGAGATCAGCGGATATCGGTAGGTGATCGCGCCGACGAGCGATTCCTGGAAGTACAGCCCATGGTGTGCCAGGTTGACCAACGGCAGCGAGTCCATGTAGGAATGATGTGCCTCGTAGACGGCGGCTGCGGTCTCCCGGTTGATCGGGGCGACGTCGACGTGGTCGGCAAACCGGACCCCGAGCGGCGCCGTGAACGGGTCGCCGCCGGCGTGGATCGGATAGTTACAGCTCGTCGACGGGCGATGCTGGAACGACTGCGTGGGTGGGTGAGTAGCCATCCTCTCACCCGCTGGAGGAACAGAAAACCGCGGTATAGGCTACTGCGAGGTCTGTTTCGGAGCGACCAGAATGGCGTCAGTTGGTCCTTCCAAGAGCATCCCGTCCTCGCCCAAGTAGTACAGTGTGTACCGCTCGGGGGAGTACCGGTGGCCGTCGACGAGCGTCGCGAGCGCTCGCGACAGCAACCGCGCCGAGAACAGTGGTCGGCCCGACGGGAACGTCAGCCGTCCGGACTCCAGGGGTTCCCAGGCATCGAACCGAAACCCAGCTGGCGGCGTGTACGTTGCCCGGGAGACGGCGACGAGATACTCCTGTCCGTCGACGACCTTGCCGGTGGAACGACCACGACCCAGGCGGAGCTGGACGAACCCGTCATACTCGTTAGTCACTTCGTCCTGCCAAGAGATCGGGTTCGGGGCGTCGGCGTTGGGCACTGGCGGCCCTTGAACTGCCTGTTCCCGGAGGTGGATCTTCGCCGCTACCTCGCTTTCGAACTCCTCGCCGCAGGTGCAACGGAACTCCTCGTCCTCCCCGCAGTAGCCGTCGGTGTCCTCGATTCGGACTGTATCGCCCTCCCGCAATTTGATACGGTCGACGTACCGCCAGGAGTACGCCGCCTCGATCTCGTGGTCGCCGGCGAGCGTGACGAACTCGAAGCCGCCGGAGTGGTTGTGAGCCGTTTCCTCGGTCGGAGTGGAACTGTCTGTCGACATCCTCTCACCCTCTAGAGGAACAGAAAACGGGGGTCGGCTACGTCTTAACCAACACACCAACGGCATCCAACCCAGTGTTGGTTAATTCCAGCGCCGGAGGTCGCTCTGTGCGTCTGTCTGCCCCAGGAACGACAGCCGATCGGAGTCGGGGACACGAACCGCCTCGCCGTCGCGAGCGACGTACTCGTTGAGGTAGCGGTAGTCCGCTTCCCGATAACTTCCGTCTTCGTTGGTCTCGGCCTCCGGCGAGACGTAGACGATGCTGAACGCGGGCAGGCCGAACGATCGGGTGCGAGAGACCTGGAGGACCATTCCATCACCAGGACCGTGGCACTCGAGGAGGTCCCCCCGATGCAGTTCCTCGTCGAGAGGTGGCCGCCCGCACTCTGCTCGCGTGAGTCCGTGACCGTCGTAGCTGGCCTTCCATGGCTTGAGCGGCTCCAGATCCTGATCGGGACAGACTCGTGCGGTCGTGTCGTCAAGCAACTCGACGATGAAGGGATACTGGCTTCCGTAGTGGTATTGGTAGTCTGGCGACCGCCGGGCTCGCTCGACGTGCGTCTCGACTGCTTCGCTGGCCATCTCCCGGCTCGGGAACAATCCCTGCCAGGAACAGTGGTGGTCAGCACAGACGGCCAGGAACCCAGTCTCAGTGGTCCGGATCGTCTCTCGATCGAGCGGGGTCCCGACGCGAACGTCGGCTGCCCGTTCGATATGACGACTTCGTGAGCTAGACATCTTGGCCTCCCTCGCCGCCGTCGGTCGCGAGACTCGTCTGCCTCGTGGCACGGAACCGTTCGGGGACGTCTTCGAATGCGTCCAGGCCTGCCTGCTCAGTGCCGTCGACGTCGACGCTACTGTGGTCTGTTTGCCACGAGGCACGTTCGCGCTCGAAGCCTCCGTCGAAGGCTGAGAGCTCCGATTCTCTGGCGGGCGTGGCGGCTGCATCGAGGGACTCGGCCCGGTCGGAGAGCCAATCCATCTGCTGGAACATCCCGTCGAACTCCCGCACCTGGAAGGGGAACCGGACAGTCGCTTTCGGCGGGAGCGCTCGGTAGGTCTCGCGACCGGTTCGAATTGCGGTCGGCCGTCCGTCGAAGATCCCGCGCTCGCGAAGAGCATCAACGTAATCGCTGCCTGCCAGGACGACCAGCTCCCGACACGGGGACTCCTGTTGATCGGCGGCGAACGGGCGGCGGAGCCAGTCGCCCACCGCCGAGTGGACACGGAGCGCCCACCGATCTAGTCGGGTCTCGACTCGGTCCCCCGACGGGAGCTGGTAGTGTGGTTCTCCGTCGATTGGTTCGCCCCGCAGGTCCTCGATCGTTGTGTCGTACGGTGCGACCGTCTGGCGGGGCAGCAACACGCCGTGTTCGGTGGAGAGGACGCCCCAAGCGTTTGCTTGCCGGTCGGCGGTTCGTGCCCACTGGACGGCCGCCTCAGCGTACTTTCGCTTGACTGCGAAGTACGACGACGTGTAAAGGTTGCGAGCGTCGGCTGGATCGTCGGTTTTCGCGTCGCCACAGCCGATGAGTACGAAGCGGCCGCGGGTTCGTTCAGTCTGCGTGGTGGTCATTCTCAGCTCCCTCGCTTCTGCAGGGAGGCAGAAAATCGCTGTCAGCGGCCATGGATTCCGCAACCAGCGCCGTCTGTATCCTGACTGAGAACTGCCAATCGTAACGTGCGAGATACAGAGGATGAGTTCAGCATGGTACCCTCATTTCTTTCACGCTGAAGTCAGCGAACCAGCTGTTCAGTAGACGTGCAGAGTGACTACTCAATTTCTAATTGACCACTTCCACCGCCCTCTTCACCGTCGTTCTCGTCCCATTCCAGTTCGAACTCGATACTCCGTTCAGTCATGTTGCCAGCCGGACCTTCGCGTTCAGCTTTGACCTCAAATGTCGGCCGGGCAGGTGGGTTCAGCGCTACAGACTCGGAGCCTGCTTTCAGGTTGATCGCCTCGCCGCTGTCGAGATTGTCCGCGACTTTCCGGAGGTACGATGCAATCTCTTCTCGACTCTGGTTGCTCTCTGACTTGAACAGGACTTCTTCAGGCATACAGGGGATCGTACACAGCCTGCACCGATAAATCCGCCCGGCGTATCGGGTAGGTGACCGTGATAATGGAGACGAGGTTACTGGCTATTGGTGCGATGAATCCGAAGATTGAGACGCTTTTCAGCTGAGTACGCTGTTTGGCCAATCAATACGGAGGGAGTTCATTCCGCTCGATTGAACGATGGGCTTCAGTTGTCTCTGGCTGGTGGTGAGTGTAGAAAATAGAACAAATAAAGCTAGTTACGACCGAAGAGCCGCTCCCGAAGCGACCGAGACGATGGCCGCTCAGCCAGGAGGACCGGAGTATCGAGCGTTTCGATAACCCCCAATACCAGCGACCCGCGAACGATACGGGACAGCAGGCCACGTTCAGTTGCCCCGATAACGACCAGACTGTAGTCCTCTCCGATTCGTTCAATTGCCGTCTCAACGTCTCCTGTTTCGATGAGGATTTCTGTGGCCGATAACTGGTGGTCAGCCGCCCAATCGGTGATGAATTCGCGACCCGCCTCCTCGTCGCCGGCGTCGACGACGTGGAAGAGGGATACCGTCACGTCTGTGATGTCCTGGAGCGCACGAGCCACTTCCGCAGAAAGGTCGGAGGACGGACCACCGGCAGTCGGTACGAGCACGTCGGTAAGAGTCAGATCCTGTCCGTCCAGCACGAGAAAGTCACACGGGAGGTCGTGTGCCAGTTCGTCGAGGGCCCCTCCAGCACGGCCACCGGCGAACTGCGTCCCACCGTACCCCATCACAACGGTGTCGGCATCGTTCGTCCGGGCCGCGTCGAACACCTCCTCGATTCCTCTGTGTGAGAGAATCGTTTTCGTCTCTATCGGCACATCGAGTGCGCCACCGTCGGCTTTCGCAGCCGTGAGCAGCTTCTCCGAGGAGGAGTCTATCCGCGACCGGTTTTCCGCAGCTGTGTCGAGTGCTGTCTGGTCCGGGGCGGTCACGATATGGGTCGCCAGCACCCGTCCGCCCTCGTGTTTCGCCAGCGCACTGGCGAGGGTGATGAGGGCGCTCTCGGTTCGTGGGTTCGACAGCGCGACCATGATCGTCGGGCCCTCGTCCGCCGTCGGGGCGACGGCGTCTGCGGCACTGACCACCTGGTCGGGAAGCTCCTCGTCACGATGCTGAATGTAGTCCGAGAGCACACCCTGCTGTGTGGTCTTGTTTCGGGCGTAGAGGAAGTACCACACCACTGCCGCGAGGACGAACCCGCCCGACAGCGCGATCTCACGCTGGTCCATGAACGGACCTGTCGGGCCTGTGGAACGCCGAGCGGACCCTACGGTGGCCCCGACAGTCCGGTGCTGCACGCCCACCACCAGACATCGCTGAGTCACGGCGGGTCGAACCACCTCGAGAATCTCGTCACACTCTGCGAGCGCTGCCACAACGAGGCCCACGACCACGATGTCAGCACCGGGGGCTCGCAACGCCGGCGACAGGGCCAGTCCAGTGGCCACTCCCCCGTTGCTCGAGCTATCATGGGAGCGATCTTGGGACCGATCTGCCTGGTGCTAACGGTCCCGCTGCTGGTGTTCGGCGTATGGGGGTTCGGCCCCGTTGGGTCGACGCTACTGGTCCTGGGATTCAGTTTCGTCGGGATGCTGTTCGCGACGCGGTGGATCGCAACGACGATCTGGGCAGGCTGGTGGGTGCTGTTCTTCGTCGGGCCAGCAATCTCGCTGCATCCCCTCTCGTTCTGGGAGTTGCTGCCGCCCCACCCATTGGGTAACCTGTTCTTCCTGGCGATCGCTGGTCCCTTGCTGGGCTTGTTCTGGGCCGCGTTCGGTGGCAACGTCGATTTCTCGGTGGACGACGACTCCATCTTCTCCTGAGCTTCTCTCTCGACGACGCTGGATACCGAGGAACTCTTGGACTCGTGTCAGAGGCAAACACTTATAGTTTCTAGTTTCGTAATTCTATACGATATGAGCTACGACACGGAACACGTTCGAAACGCGGGGGAAACTCCGAGGACGATTACGAACATTCCGGCGTTCACGGAGTTACTTGACAATACAGATCTTGCTGCCCTCTACACGTCGATCAGGCGGGCAGGAACGATGACCGGTCCAGAACTCGTCGAAACGACACCGGTCTCGAAAAAGACTGTCTACGATTACCTTCACAAGCTGGAACAGGCTGGTTTGATCAGCCAAGTTGGAGACGACGCCGGGACTGCTGTGTACGCAGCCGAGGAGTTCGAGCTGAAGCTGACAGTTCGTAACACGCAGGTCTCGGTTACACCCGAACTTGTCGAAATCGTTGCGCATGAAGATGAGTATCCAGCTATCCAACGCGTTCTCGACGATAGTGGCCTCGTCACGTTCGCACTCGCACACGACCTTGTGAATGCACACAGCGAGGGAGATGTCACGATCCGACAGATGGCTGAACTTACAGGCCTTTCCACTGGAACCACGTACGATCTTGTCGAGGCGCTCTATTCGATTCTTGATCTTGGTGACGACAATTCGGCTGCGACAACATACACACCAGATGATTTCGACGACGAAGAAAGCAATCTACGACACGAACTCTTCGACGAGTAACCGTAATGGCGAAGAAATATACTGCAAACATCGCGGACACCGTGATGTTTCGGAATCTCGGGAAACATCCCAGTCCGCAGTTACAATCGCTTCAGCGTGCCGTTGCGGAAGGTGAGACCGAGATCTGGGTGCCAGCAGCGGTCTATCACGAACTCGCAGATACTGGAACCGTTGATTCACCGGCAAACCCGTATCTTGATGCGGCAATCGAAGAAGGATGGCTTCGAGTGGCGACACCACTCCCCGGGAACCGATCTGACGGTTACGACCCCAATGCTGGCCAAGTAGAGCAAGCGCGGTTCGTCGCGGATTCGTTTCTCAACCAGCAGAGCAAGTACCCAGAGACGAACAACTGGATAGACGCGGCATTAGTTGCATTAGCGGTTCGACTGTTCGAGCGGAACAGCCGAATCCGTATCATCACTCACACAGCTGACGCAAATCTGGCAGAGGCGTGTACTCGTATCCCGCCGGAGTTCGGATACTACGACATCAAGTCCCGATACTATAATCCGCCACAAACCGCAAAAACTGAATTTCCGACCGTTGAGAGCCTCACCTGGGATGAGCCATAGACATCTTGTACTGACCGGAGTGAGGGAATCTACAGGCGGAACAGGCCGAGTGCCTCGGGGCTTGACCCCGAGGGTGAAGGCCGTAAGCTCAGATGGGTGTTCCACCGATGGCGCAGATCTATCTTGATTCAGCGAGAGAATCCCGCCCTTTCCGTGAGTGACGAGTGTTCCGACGCTCAGTCGGAACCGAGGAGCGAACAGGGCGGGCGTGAATCGCGTACGCTCCGGTAAGAAGGCGTCACTGCTTCGCTCGGCTGGATATTCAATACCGATACAAAGCCATTAAATCATCGTGCTGTCATAGGCTATGTATAGTGAATCTGGTCACGACACGCACCATTACAGCGACACTCACCAACGATCGTGGGGGTGTCGTGCAGGACCTCGATTCACTCGCTCGTTCCGGCAGTAAAATCTGGAACGTCGCTCGGTGGACTGCTGGCCATATCTGGGACGAAACCGGTGAAATACCCGAGGAAGGACCGCTCAAGTCCTACATGAAGAACCAACCGTGCTGGAAAGATTTGAACGCCCAATCAAGCCAGGCAATCGTCGAAGAATTGGCTGGCGCTTTCCAGTCCTGGTTCGAACAAGACAACCCAGACGCTAACCCACCGGGCTACCGGAAACACGGTGACGACCGGCCACGCTCAACAATCACGTTCAAAGAAGACGGCTTCAAACTCGACTCCGAACACCAGCAAGTCCGGCTGTCGAAAGGGAAGAACCTGAAAGATGGGTGGAGTGACTTCATCCTCTGTGAATACGACACCGGCCCGGACGCAGACCTGACTGCCGTCGAGGACGTACAGCAGGTCCGTATTGTCTGGACCGGCGACCACTGGGAACTCCACTTCGTCTGTAAAATCGCCATCGACGCCACTGACTCAACTGGCGAGAAGACGGCTGGTGTTGACCTCGGAATCTGTAATACTGCGGCTGTCTCAGTCGGGGATGAGACGTTGCTATATCCAGGGAACGCCCTGAAAGAAGACGCCCACTACTTCCGCCAGGAAGAATACAATACAGAAGGCGAGAACGGCCCTAGCACCCATGCAGAGTGGGCACGCCAGAAGAAATCTCGGCGGCAGACCCACTACCTGCACGCACTCTCGAAAGATATCGTAGCGGAATGTGCAGACCGTGGCGTAGAGACGATAGCGGTCGGGCATCCCAAGAACATTCGTGTGGATGAAGACTGGGGCCGCCACGGGAACAAGCGTCTGCACGACTGGGCGTTTGACACCCTGCTGAGTCACATCGAGTACAAGGCTGAAGAACGCGGGATTGAGGTAGAGCGAGTCGATGAGTACGAGCTGGCCACGTCGATAACGTGCTGTGCCTGTGGGATGAAAGCCGATTCGAACCGTGTCGAACGTGGTCTGTACGTCTGTGAGAACTGCGAGTTGGTTGCTAACAGCGACTTGAACGCGGCGGAGAATATGCGAGCGACGGTAACTCCGAGTCCCTCTGTGGATAGGAGTAACGGCTGTCTGGCCCAGCCATCGGTGCGCCTGTTCGACAAATCGACGGGGCGAGTCGCCCCACAAGAACAGGTTTGCCCGTAGACCAGTAAATATCCCAACGCTTGCGGTGCGGTTCGGGAAGCCGCGCCCTTCAGGGCGCGGAGGAGGTCACTTACACCGGCCTAACAACAGTCTCGCAGGCTGGACATTCAGCCCACACGCCAGTGTCTCCGTCAGCTTTCTCGTATTCGATCAGCAGCCACGCCGCTGGAATTGGCTCGGAACACTCCGGACACGTACCCAAGATCGGATCATCCGAAGTCATGCAAAGGGGAAAGATGGAAGGAGCGTGTGACAAAACCCTTCCACGCTCAGAGTGGATGGAGTGAAACCTAAGCCTTGTGTCGGTTTCACTTATCGAAACACTGGCAGACTCGATATACAATTCAACGACGTATCGGAAGGGCGCCGATCAGTCGTTTTCGACAGCGTCGATGAGGTCCGCTGCTGTTGAGGAGATGCGATCCAACCGGTCCCGTAGCGTCTCGGCTGCGTCCCCATCCCAGGCAGCGAGATAGAACGCCGAGTTGTCCGGGTCCAGCCCGAAGTGCCGACAGACGATGTAGGCGACGGCTTCGGCCTCGACCTCACGCTTGTCCCGCTCCGTGCCGTCTTCGACGTCGAAGTGGAGCTGGGCGTGGGCGAACTCGTGAATCAACACGCTCGCGACCGCGGCCCGGTTGTCCTGGTGCTCCACCTCGACCACGGGATTGGTCGTTGTCACGCTCCGGCGCGAACAGACGCCCTTTGCGGACCCGTGGTCCCACTCGTCGGAGTCGACGAGCTGGGCGTCGACGCCGATCTCGTCGGTCGCAGCCAGGAGGTCCTCGACGAGTCCCGCCGGGTCGCCGTGTGTCTCGGTCTCCAGTTCGGGCAGTGGCTCGCCGTCGGTCTGTGAGATGTCGAAGACGCTGGCTGGCCGGAACCCGACCAGTCCACGGGACCACTCGTCGGGGTCGGTCTCGTCGTACTCGCAGTCAGTGTTCTCGTGGTAGGACGGCGAGTTCCCGCACTCTGGGCACTTGTTGGTGATGATGGGTGCCCAGATCCAGATGGCCGACTCGCCTTCCTGGACGTAGCGGTCGAACTCGTTTTTCCAGGTGTTGTACCCCGCAACGCGGGTCGCCTCGGGGCACTGCATCTTGATGAGCAGCGTGTTCCGGGCCGAGTAGTCGTGGAACTTCGACTGGACGTCCAGCCAGCGCTGGAACTTCTCACTGGCTTGGGCTTCGTCGGTGAGGTCTGCAAGGTCCTCGACCCACCCGTTGAGGCGCTCGCGCATGTCGTCGGCACGGCTGTCCGAACCGTCGAAGAGAGTGGTCTGCTGGCTGTGCTCCTGGTCGGGGAGGTTGCTCTGTATCGTCGACATCGTTCTGTGTCGGATCGCGCTCTCGGGCACGACCCCGCACCTTCCCTGGGGGGCAGAAAATCCCGCTGCTGTACTGCTTGAGGGAGCTGGCTCAGGCTGTCAGAGAACAGTGCTGTTTTCAGAACTACTGGGACGAACCAGCTGCTCAGTAGGTGTGCGTATTGGCTACAGACTCCCTTGGTATTAGGTTTTCAAGAGACGAGTGGAACTGCGCATCCTATTATAATGGGGGGTGTGGGCGGAAAAGCAGACTCTGTCCCATGCTTCACGGTCATGGCCCAGTGTCCGTTCTTCCGTTTCAGCTGGGATTATGATACCAACGCTATGAGTTCTGAATCGTAGCGCTTGTCAGAGGCGACCTTGTTCCAACATCCTGTTACTCTGTGACTGGGGATAACCCCTGCTTTATTTTATATGATCAAAACAGATGGCTTATTGGTAACAAATTGGAATCGTATCGGTTTTATTCAATTGCTCACTACGTACCCTGTATTGACTGAATCACGGCTAATTGAATAAGTCGTTATTGCTGCAGCCGTCTTGTTTCAGAGTTGGGTGAGTGATTCTACTGTTTGGTAGACGTGCTTAGGTACCGATCGAGTAACGACCGTACTGGTAGGCAAGCCACAGGAGGACCGCCGGGATTGCAACGAATTTCAGGACATCGAACAGCGTGCTATAGAATACAATCGTCTCACCGATTGATCCGAGCTCAGGGAGCCACACCGGGAAATCCGAGGATCCCTGGCGAACACCACCGACAGCGATCGTGAGCAGCCACTCACCGATCAAGACCATGGTCAGCAGGCCGAGAAGGGCTATTCCTGGCCGACGGAGGGACGGTTTCTCACGGAACGGCACTATTAGGGACATTAGATTGACAACGGTCACCGTTCGTATACGCTTTGTGGCATTTCCATCGTTCTTCTCGTCTCGATTGGTATCGCTATGGACTGTACTGCCCGGTGAAGAGATGAAGAAAACAGTACAGACAGTGTTGTTGCTTACTCGGTTTCGGCTGCCATCCACCCCTTGTGGAAGCACGCCAGCGCAGTGTTAGACTCGAATAGCTTGCCCGACGGATCGTGACAGATGACCCCCGCTCCCGGGATGAACGAGACCGTCCCTTGGTCGGCTAGCCGCTGGACAATGTCGCGGGCTCGTTGCTCGTCGATTTCGACGGTATCTGGCCGCTGTCGGTCGCGGTCCTGTGCGATCTGTCGGCGCTCGAAGCGCTCGTAGTCTGGCATTGCAGGATCCATCGTGCTCACGAGGGTTGCCCCTCACCCGCCAGGGGCGCAGAAAATCGGATTAACCAACAGGATCCAGTGTTGGTTAGACACACCACTGCTTCCGGAGAAAAACTGCCACTCAGCTACTCATCGGGCAGTTTCGGCGCGATGATGAACTGGCAGGCTCCGTCCGCGTCGGGGAATTGCGACTTGACGACGAGTGGCACGTCGTCGCCGATGTGCAGAACACGGTTGGTCCCGCTTGGTAGCCCGTTGCTCACCGATGTGGCCAGATCGGCGTCAAACGCCGCCTGGACGTCAGCGGGGTCGAATGCAACCAGATCGGTCGCCTCCCGCCGATAGACCATGCTGTCGGTGTCTCCGACAGCCTCGAATCGGAGTTCGGCAGCGTCGGGGTCGACGATCAGATCGAACCGGTCGTTGGCCTTCTTTGCTGCCTTGAGTGCAAATTCGAAGTCCCCCTGGTCGAAGTGAGCCGTCGCTGGCAACTCCACGGGCGGAATATTCGGTGGATGGCGAAGCGACTCGACTGGTTCGAGGTCCACAGTTCGGGAAATTCCGTTGATCGTGATCTCCAGCGCCCCGCTTGCGGCTTTGAGAGAGAACTGCGCGAGGTCGTCCGGTTCCCCGATCGAGAGTGCTTCTCGGACCCGGCCGACAGCCACCCCCAGCGTCCCCGGACCCGCCGTGAACGTCTCGAAAGAGTCTCCGTCGACACTCAGGTCGACCATCAGGTGGTTCATGACGTCGCCCGCCCTGATCGCGAGCGTCGACGTCGACACACCAACTCGAACCTCGTCCGCAACCGCCCCGGCGGCGGTGAAGATCTGATCGAACACCTGGACTTCGCCGCTAATCCGGAGATGTCGGGGCGAATCCAACGTGAACAGGTCCTCGGTATCGAGGCCGTCTGGCTCGTCGCTCGTCGAGGACGCTTCGGACCCGCTGACGTCGGGGCTGTCGGTCGTCGTGTCGGTTCCACACGCTGCTGAGGACTGTGACATTTCGAATACCCTCCACTTCCCGGAGGGGAACACAAAACGGGAGGCGGGCTAAGGAACGACCGAAGCGAGCCGATCGGTTCGGTAGTCAACCGTCCACGTTGAGTAACTCGATCTGATGCGGTACTCTCGGACGGTCGCGACGGCTTCGAGACAGTCGTCGGATTGCTCCCAGCCGAACTCGTAGCCAGCGATAATCTCGCCGTCGACGCGGTCGTCGACGGAATGGTCAAGACCGTCCCACTCGGCAACGATCGGCTCTCCGCTGGTCGGTGGCTGGATGCCACGCCCGATGGTGCCCTGGATCACGGATGGGTCGGTTACCAGACTGGCCAGCTGGGCTAGGTCGGGAGCGTCGATCGTCCGTTCCTCGCCGTCCTTGTCGACGAAGGTGTGGCGAGTCCGCCCGCGGAGCGAGTCGTAGGTGCAGTGGTCGGCCACTGCGCCGTCGACGTCTGCGAGCAACTCGACGAAGCGTGCGGCGCCAGCGAGAACTTTCGGGTCGTCTTCTTCGATCTCGATGGTGCCTGCAGACGTTGCGACCTGGGTTGTCGGCCCACCATCTTCTGGGCGGTCGACTGGCATACAACTGCACAGCAGCGTCCCTTCTGGCCCGGTCAGCACCCAGGGCTGGCGGCCACAGGGAATGAGAGTGTACTGGCTGGCCTTGTAGCGGCCCCCGCCAGTGAGCACTCGAAGCGCTTTCTCGACCGCCTGTCCGTCGATGCCGAATCCGTAGTCTTCGCTGCGTCCGTCGACGAAGGCAACCTGCGTGTCGATCTCGCTGAACTCCCCGTACGTTTCCGGGATTTCGAGCAGGTCCCCGTCGCCGTGCGTGGCAACATAGGCTCCGACGTCGCCCTCGATCACCCACCGCGTCTGCTGGGGGCGAGCACGGCCCGCCGAGGTGTTGATCGAGGTCAGTGGTCGTCGAGTTGTGAGCCCCCAGTCCTCGTCAGGGGTTGCCCAGTCGACGCCGTCTCGATCGGGCGCACTGGCAATCGTGGCACACCGGGCAACGCTCTCTGCGTCGGGACTGAGGTCTGCGTCGCTGTCGATACTACTGAAGGATTGGAGCGATTCGGTCATGTCAAGATCCTCTCCACCTCCCCAGGAGGGCAAAAATTCGAATCGGAGTCAGCAATTCAGTTGCATATACTTAAATATATTAAATATGTCAGGATCGATCTTGATTAACCAACAATGCTTTTCATGCGCGATTTGTTGGTTAATACGAGGCGACCGCTGATGTCCTATGAGCCACCGACACCGCCAGCGGAACTCCCGACAGATCTCGTCAATACACTCAACGGCTACGACCAGCTCCAGCACGTCGCACGCTACGCCGATGAACTGGCAGAGCACAAAGCTCGTGAGGCCCGTCTTGAGGAATCCGAGGACGACGAGATTGACGAGCGGCCAGACGATCTTCCGGACGACGTCCCGTCGAAGGCGACGATCACGATCAAGGAGATTAACGACAACCGCTACTACTACTGGCAGTGGCGAGAAGGTGATACGGTGACATCCAAGTACAAAGGGCCAGTCAACTCGGACGACTGAACACACCACTGTGTCCGCTGTTCTCGATAACGATCAGTGAATGGCAGTCGAAGAACTGCGGACATGGTGGGGTGTAGATCCTTGCTTGAATAGCTGTGTGGAGACAATAGGTAGGAGAGCCTGTATTAGTGTAGTTGACGCCAGGGGACGAAAAAATACCGAGATAGCCTTGTAGAGCACCCCACTGTGTCCGCCGTTCCTGATGCACCGATAGAAAAGATAACAAAATAACAGCGGACACGATGGGGTGCTATTGATAGAAGAGAGCATCCAGAGAGCGACTGACTTTCCATTATATGGATTCAGTAAAAAAATGGAGACCCAAGCGTAGAGGGATACCCCCACCCCACCGTGTCCGCTGTTCTCTAGTAAGAAAGAGGGGAACTCCGATGAATGTGGACAAAAAGAACGGACAGTAGTCCGCTCACTACAAGTATAACAAATTTTTCGGTAAGTACAAACCGCTATAATATAAACCTATCTTTAATAAACTAGTAAGATGGGGTGGAGTTGAAAACAAGGGCCACCCTTTTCCACGATTACTGCGGACATAGTGGGGTGAGAGTGTTCGGCGTTCTTTTATACTCTCAGAACAGCGGAAACAGCGGACACTGCGGACAGGGTGGTTTTATTATCCTGCTCTTCAATGTGTTCGCTAAATGGGCATGTTTGAACGGGATACCGAGATCTATCGTAATCGCGATGCCCTTCGAGAGGATTACCAACCGGCTAAACTCGTCGGTCGCGATGAGGAACTTGAGCGATATAAAACAGCTCTCCAGCCGGTGATCAACGGTGAGCAACCCAACAATATTTTCCTTTACGGGAAGACCGGTGTTGGGAAGACTGCTGGGACTCGATTCCTCTTGGACCATCTCATCGAAGACGCCGCCCAGTACGATGACATTGAGCTGACCGTGAAGATCCTCAACTGTGATGGACTCTCCAGCAGTTATCAAATCGCTACCCGACTCGTCAACAAGTTTCGCGCCGACTCAAACCAAATCTCGACTACTGGATATCCGCGAGCGACTGTGTATGATATGCTTTGGTCGGAACTTGATGCGTGTGGTGGAACCATCATTATCGTATTAGACGAAGTCGATCATATCGAAGACGACAGCATACTCTACCAACTCCCCCGGGCTAGGGCTAACGGCAACCTGACCGAGGCAAAAATCGGAATAATTGGGATTTCTAATGATTTCTCGTTTCGCGATGACCTTTCTCCTAAAGTTAAGAGTTCACTGTGCGAAGAAGAACTCCAGTTCCCAGCATATGATGCGAACGAACTGATTGAAATTCTCTCACAGCGGGCCGAAGTTGCCTTTCACGAGGGAGTCATTGACGACGGCGTAGTTGAGCTGTGTGCTGCATACGGCGCGAAAGACGCTGGTGACGCACGACAGTCTCTGGACTTACTGATGAAAGCCGGGGATTTGGCTCGTGATCACGACACTGACACCATCACCGACAATCTTGTTCGTGACGCCCGCGAAGAACTTGAGCGCGGACGGATTCGTGAAGGTATTTCCGGCCTTACCCAACACGGACACCTTGTTCTCTACGCCCTCCTCACGCTCGAGCAACAGGGGAAAACGCCCGTGCGCTCTCGTGACGTTCGCCCCCGATATACGAGCTTTGCTGAGCAAGTCGGCGCTGATCCATTAGTTCCACGCCGGATGCGGGACCATCTCGGCGAACTCTCTATGCTCGGAATCATCTCCGCAGTTGAGCGAAACGAGGGGCGCCGTGGCGGGACCTATCGGGAATATTCGCTTGATATGGATACTCAAATGATTCTGACTGCTCTCGAGGAAACAGTTGCACAGGTCGGAATCCACGAATCCGTTGCTCAGATGGTCGACCAGGAGACGACTCTCTCGGAATATACCTGATCAGGATAAACTGCAATCCTTCTCCTGGGTTCGATAAGAACAGCGGACATAGTGGGGTCCGAATTCCTGATCCTGGACTGCCCTCATCCGTTCTCGCCCTTCGTATAGGCTGACAAAAGAACGGCGGACATTGTGGGGTTCACTTTGTTTCTTTCTCGCAGACCGATTGGAGAACTCCTTCGCCCGATTCTCCCATGCAAAACTGCGGAATGACCACACAGCGAATAGTGTCTTGGTAACACTGACTGCATACTGGTCGAAGCTTCGAAAATAGTGGTGTGGTCTGGTCAGAGCTTATTGGACATTAACCTCGATACCGGTGAGCGCCTCAAGCGACTCCACAACTGATCGAGGACTTTGTGTCCCCGTCGTTTCGATGGTGACTTCGACGGTCACATCCGTCGCCGACAGGCCGGGCTGAAGCTGCTTGATTTCCCCAGCAGTGACACCAGAGACACCATCCGCACGAGAGAGTCGCCGCTCAGCGTCGGTTAGCAGGTCACCGTCCGTCCCGTTCGGAACGCGGACAGTTACCGTCATCGTGGTCTGATTCGTTTCAGTGTCATTGGTGAGTGTCATTGTCGCCTCCATTGGTGAATTGACCCGGCAGGAGCGTTCCATCAGGAAACTCCAAATGCGCGAGAGGTGATTCGAACACCTGTCCCAGCCATGGCACGGCTGCGTGATCGACCAGACTACACTACTCGCGCAGAAACTGCAATAAGTGGGTTAGGATGGGTCGTACGCCGCAATTTCGCCGATGACTTGCCCTGGCTCCTCGGCGTAGCCGATGAACTCTAGGACTTGTTCCGACCAGCCCGAGATGTTGTAGACGTCCTCGTAGCCCTCCGGTGTCACGAGGTCGCCGTACGCGGCAAGATCGACCATGTACAGCGCCGTCTCCGACGCGACTTCCTCGCGGTATGCCTCGAACGCATCACGAACTGTCCGGTCGCCATCGACCATTTGGACCGTCGAGTCCCAGATCTGCATGTCGGTGAACAGGACGACGCGGTCGACCTCGATGTGCTCCTCGCGGAGGTAGTCGAGGACCTTCCAGCCGTTCGTCGAGTTCCCGACCTCAGTATCGATGCCCATGGCTGCCCGCTGGCGCTGGAGCACCGGCGTATCGACGTGCGTTGACACCTGCTGGAAATCCGACCCGAACCCGCCGATACGAGCGCCCTGCTCGGCCATCACCGCACCGAACAACGCACCGATCTCCTTGCGCTGGAGAGTGCTCCGATCGGAGAGTGTCGCAGTCATCGACCCGGAGAGGTCGACGCCGACGAACGTGTCGCCGAGCCCGTCAGGGACGTGCTCGACGGCCACGTCGACGGCCTGTTCCAGCCAGCGTTCGACTGCAGGCGAATCGAGCCCTGCGTCCTGGAGCGCTTTGTACGCCTGGTAGTACCGGAACGGGTACAGCGGCGCCCGACGCACTGCTTCCAGATCGAGGTGGCCGATGATGGTTGCCTCGTCGACGCCGGCGTCGAGCATGTTGCGGAGGTTCCGGATCGTGGCGAAGATCGGGAGAGAGTACTCGTCATCTTCGATGAGTTGCTCCCATGCCTCGGCCGTGTTCCCCTGCTCGGAGATGACCGTCTCCCACGTGTTCGGCGACGGCAGGGGATCGACCTCCGGGTAGTCGTCGAGGTCTCCGCGCATGAACCGCTCGAACAATTCCTCTTGCTCTTCGTCGGCGGGCGTCGGGTGGATGCGGTTGAACACGTCGTGCAGCGTCACCTCACGACGTGGAAGTGCGTACTTCTCTAGGGTGTACGCGTCTGCCATCCCGACCAGCGCGTCCTCGATACCGCGCCGTAGCGGCCAGGGCGCGGTCCCGGCGAACAGGTTGTCGTGGACGGCCAGCGCCGTCGCGGTCTCGTCCATTCGCTGGACGATGGCCGGCGTCCATGCTCGGATGAGCGACTCGTCCGAGTCGTCTTTGAAGCGGTCGTCGTTGGCCGCGAGCACCAGCAGGACCTGGGGGATATCCCGCAGGTGCATCTCCTGGCGGGCGTACGCGGCGAGTTTGAGGATGAACTCCGGGTCCTCGGATGCTGTGGCGTCGAACCGCTCGATGACCGCTTGGAGATGCTCAGTGTCGTCCTCGTAGTACGAGTCCTCCAGCAGCTGGTTGATCGTTCGTTTGTACAGTGCGAGTCGTGGGTCCGCAAGCTGGAACGCCTCACCGCCCTCGTGGTTGGTGGTGCGTGTCGCCTCCGTGACCGTCTGTTTCGTATCGTTCAGCTCCATGCTATCACTGGCGTCGCAACAGTCGACGCCAAGGCCCGCTCACCACGAGCGGAGAACGTCCCTGACAGGATTCGAACCTGTGACACCCGGCTTCGAAGGCCGGTGCTCGTTCCGGACTGAGCTACAGGGACAGGCAGTGGTCGGAAAATCGTTGGAGCGAGAAATACCGTGGTACCAGTTCCACCAGAGCGGCCGATCCGCTCCCGGGGCTCGAACCCGGATCTGTCGCTTGAGGGGCGAAGGAACGCTCCAACTCGACGACCACCGACTGAATGGTGGCGACGGGAAAACTATCGAAGCGGGTCCGGTGTCGGGACGATCCTTTTGCCCGGACGTCACGATAGGCCGGAGCCTACCGTCAGGACTTGAACCTGATGTATACCAGTTCGAAGGAACGCTTCGACTCGACAGTCGCCATGACTGAGTGGAGGCCGGAAAACCGACGGAGCGGTGCGGGAGTCGAACCCGCTGGATGCCTGAGGAAGGAATACTCCGTCTCGACGGCCACCAACGAATGGTGGGACACCGGAAAGTCGGTGGTGGGTGAGCTGCTGTTCCT
This sequence comes from Haloarcula halophila, assembly GCF_029278565.1. Taxonomy (NCBI): domain Archaea; kingdom Methanobacteriati; phylum Methanobacteriota; class Halobacteria; order Halobacteriales; family Haloarculaceae; genus Haloarcula; species Haloarcula halophila. The sequence continues at coordinate 239,726 of NZ_CP119561.1, forward strand.
TACAAGAGGAAGTAACCCACTACCTCGACGGTGTCCCGAAAGCTTGTGCCAGGACTGAGCAAAGTCGAAGACTTTGCAAGGGCCGGAAGACGCAGTCTTCCGGAAGTCGAACCTGGACCGCGTCCATACCACGGACGTGCGCTGCCGATTACGCCACACAGGCAAAGGCCGGGTGCGAGACTCGAACTCGCTGCTCGTCCGTCACAGGGCCGAAGGTTGCCAGTTACCCCAACCCGGCCACAGCGCGCCCACTCGCTGTGGGCGCATGGAACGACTAGAACTGGAACCTGGACACGCCGGTTCTTCAGACCGGGACACTCCCAGTTGCGCTATCGTTCCGCGATGCTCCCGAGGGGAATCGAACCCTTGGCCTCTACCTCGAAAGGGTAGCATCCCTCGCCAGCGGGGACTCCGGGAGCAAGCCACGAGTCGGATTCGAACCGTTGCCAGACGTGCTCGCTTCGCTGTGCGCGACTGGCAGGGCTCGAAAACCGCGAACGGTTTTCTTACCGACGATCTCCCGCTCTGCAAGCGGGTGCGTTGGACCACTCTGCCACCGTGGCACGAAGACAGGGCGGTGAGGAGATGGGGAGAGTGCAGGTCCCCACGCCAGGCCAAGGAATCGAACCTCACACAAGGTGGGTAACAGCCACCCTCCCGCACCATGCGGGACCGCCCGGCAGACTGGCCCGACGGGATTTGAACCCGCTATCTGCCGATTAAAAGCCGGCTGCCTGTTCTCATAGGCTCCGGGCCCACAGTGTATCGACCCAGAATCGAACCGGGGTCACCAACTTGGAAGGCTGGTGTCTTGCCAATTGGACCACCGATACGCATAGGCGCGAGCGGACTTGAACCGCTGCCGACCTCGTTATCAGCGAGGGACTCTGACCACTGAGCTACGCGCCTGCATTGGCAGAGCAGGATTCGAACCTGCGATCTTGCCGATGTGAGCGGCACATCCACTCCACTGGACTGTCTGCCAATGCTCCAGCCCGGATTTGAACCGGGGGCTCGGCCGTGAGAGGGCCGCGAGTTTGCCCGCTACTCCACTGGAGCAGATGGGACGGGCAGGATTCGAACCTGCGTGACCACGTTAGAAGTGTGACGAAGGAACTCTCAGCGTCGCACCGGATTTCCGGTGAAAACCCGTTGAGAGAGTTGGTGAACCAGGCTCTTCCACCGTCCCACAGCGGCGGTTGACTGCGTAAACAGCTAACTGCCAGATCTTCCCGGCACGAGTCGAACGTGCGTCTCCGCCTCTACAGGGCGGCGTCATCGACCGCTGGACCACGGGAAGTGGATGGACTCCCTAGGGGACTCGAACCCGGAGTCGCCCGCTTGCGGCGCGCGGTTTGAGCGGAGCGAGAACCGCGGATAGCGAACGGCGAAGCCGTGAGCAAGCGGGTGCTCTGCCAATTGAGCTAGGGGGCCCCAGGAGGATTTGTCGTCGAAACTGCGATTGCGGGACCACGATTCGAACGTGGGTCTGCTGGTTATGAGCCAGCCGGGATCGACCAGGCTACCCAATCCCGCAGCATGTCGCCGCGAGGATTCGAACCTCGGCAGGACCTACGCCAGCGGTTCTGAGCCGCCTCCCGTTGACCACTTGGGTACGGCGACGCACAATATCGGAGCCAGCACCGTGACTGGCATGTCGCCAGCAGGATTCGAACCTGCGATAGTCTGCACACACGGCCCTCAACCGTGCCCCGTTGACCACTTGGGTATGGCGACGCAGTTCCGCGGGAGGGATTCGAACCCTCGAAGAGCTGTTCAGCGGGTCTTAAGCCCGCCGCTGTTGGCCGCTTGGCTACCGCGGAGATGGGCAAGGATCGATTTGAACGACCATCGTCCGCTCTGGAGGCGGCCGTTTTCCCGTTAAACTACCTGCCCACACGGCGGGAGGGCGATTTGAACACCCGTGCCCTCGCAGGCACCGTGGTTCCAGCACGGCCCCTTGGCCGAACTAGGGGAACCCCGCCACACGGTGAGACGGAGAGTCGAACTCCGAAGCCTCTCGGCTCTCGATCTCAAATCGAGTGCAGTCACCTGTCTGCCTGTCTCACCTCGAAAGAGGGGTGTTCCTCAACCCTGCTTTCCAGCAGGACGCCACGACCCGGATTTGAACCGGGGAATCCCTCTCGGGATACCTCCGTAGCAGGGAGGCGTCCGACCAGGCTAGACCATCGCGGCAGATGGGTCGACGAGGAGTTGAACCTCGGTCTCGTGCACCCAAGGCACGGATCTTCGACCGCTAGACCATCGACCCGAAAGCAATTGTGTGTCTATTCGTCTGTGGGTGCGAGGCCAGGAGTGACTGCGCTCCTGACCTCGCGGGGGCGTACTCTGACTGCCTGCGCAGTCTCGAATGCCACACCGGCTCATGCAGGTTGCAGACCCTTCCGGGTCCATCGCCGTCGACATCGTGTCGACCGCGTGTGCCTGCCTCGATGGGCATCCGATCGGAACGCCGACGTCGGGATTTGAACCCGAATCGCAGCCGTGACAGGGCCGTATGCTTCCGAGTTACACCACGTCGGCACGCGACGGCCATCGCCCCGGGGAGAATCGAACTCCCGACCTCGGGATTCAAAGTCCCGCGTCCCTCGCCAGCGGGGACTCCGGGGCTTCACAGAGGCGCCGCTATCTGTGGGTGTCGTGTATTCGTGACCGCGGAGCGGGCAGCCCGCAACGGCCACACGTCCGCACCGCTATCCGATGCGGACTGGATCACTGTGCCGCGAGTAGCACCCAGACAGTCCACCCGTGATAGAGCAGGCTGTGTGGAGTGTGGCAGGCGGCAGGCCCGTGTTCCCCGGCCCCGAACGGGTAGTCCGCGTGAGGGGCCGCGTTATGCGGGCGAAGTAGTCCGGATATCGCCGGACGGAATCGCGTCGAATTGCTCGACGTCAGATTCCATCCGGAGCGTACTGTCCGGTTCGACACGCTGACCGTGTAGCAAACACGGGCCACCCACGGCTATCGGCAGGGAAGCGGGCCGTTGGGTGGGTTTAGCAGTCAGCATGTCGAAGCACCTCGTCTGTGAGTCTAATTACTCCTCATGACTCGGGGTGTATTAATTCTGAGCGAGGTGTGTTACATAGGAACATGGTTGTGGTCTTCTCGATTTCATATCGCAACCGGGGTGTGGAGGTTCGGTCTTGTGTCGATCCTAATTAACCAACAAGTTCGTTCTGGACGATCCTTATGTTGGTTAATCTCTCTCCGTATTCGCGAACGCTGTCAACTCCGGTACCCGTGTCTCCGCAAGTTCTCGGCGAATTTTTGACCGATTCCATCCCATTGGCGACAGCACACTCTCGACAGCTCTGACGAGTTGCGTCTCGTAATACGACGCATCGTACGACTCGATCTCCTCATGAGCCAACGCGACCCGCTCTCGCGAGGTCTTCTCGTCGTTGACGACTACGTACTCGATGTCCTGTCCTGGGTGAACAGCCAGCTCCTGCTCCCGAGCCCGCTTCAGCGCCGCCACGTTCTGGGTGTTCTGTGTGTACCCCTCCAGCGGCTTGGAGACACGATTCCGTTCGACGAGCTGCTCGACCGGCACCGTTCCAGCGTGGAGGCGCTTGATGGCGTCTTGGAGACAGGCGAGTACGGCGTCCGGAGATCGAGTCGCGTCGAACCGTTCGAGACAGTCCCGCTGGATGTCCTCAATGAACGGCGAGGTCGACCGCTGCCGGGCTTCGATGCCTCTGATTTTGAACTCGTCTTCGTTGGCGACCTTCCCGAAATATTTCGTCAACGCACCGGCGTCGCTCTCGCGCTGCGGGACGAACGCCACCCATTCGTAATGGGCTTCGTGTTCGAGCCGAATCTCGACGCGCTCGGTGATTTCCGTTGCGAGTGCCTCGAGGTCCTCACGATCTTTGTCGTCAACGTCGGGGTCTGGGGTCACCCAAATGGAGTCGACGATACCGTGGACGACGCGCCAGCCGCCGGCTTCCAGCCGCTGTTTCGCCGTCAGCAGTATCTCGCGAGCGAATGCGTTGATTGCCTCGTGGCACTCGATGCGGCCGAACTTCGCGTTGCTGAACCCCTGATAGCCGAAGCAGGCGACAAGGATCCACTTCAGCGCTCCCGACCGCCCCTCGAGCTCTGCCAGTCGGTCCTCGTCAGGGTAGTCCCGATTCGTCTCGCGCCGGATTGCCGCCTTGATCTCGTCGCGAGCGTCGATGATCGGCTGTAGCACGTCGACGAGGTAGCCCTGCTCGTCGCAGATTGAGTATCCGAGTTCAGGGACATCGTTGCGGTCGCTGTGGCAGTCACAGCGGATGACATCTGGTGAGACGTTCCGGGTACAGATAATGTTCGGATACAGGCTCGAGAAATCGAGTTCGTGGACGTTCTCGTGGAGGCCGACCTCGGGTGCGAAGATGAAGCCACCACGGTCGGCATCGTGGAGCGTTCCCATCGGCTTGTAGAACTCGTGACGCCAGGAGTTCCACGGAACGAGGACACCGCGATTGTGGGCCTCACAGATCTGAATCGCCGTAAGGACGTTCCCGATCGACGTCCACGCAAGTTCCTGAACCGGTTTCTTCGAGCGCGACACGAGGTCGAGGACGCCATCGAGGTTCGTCTCCCCGTAGAAGAACGTGTTCGACTCGTCGATGATGGCCCGTCCGGGCACGTTGTATCGTGCCGGGGAGTGACCGACGCGACCGTAGCTTGAGTACGTCGACCGACTCGCCAGCTGTTGATAGTCCACATCTGGCCACCGACTCAGCGTGAAATCGTCGACGCCGGCCTCGGTCGCCATCTCGTAGAGGGTTGGGATGATCTCACTCGTCGAGCAGACCAAAATGTCCGGATCGTGTGTCTCGAGGGCTGCCTGGACGGCGGCTACAAGCTCCCTGGGTGAGCCAGCGACGGTGTCTCCGCCGACGGACAGCTCACCGTACACATCGTTGCTCGTTTCGGTCACCGGGACGCCGAGCCGGAGCGTCGACAGTTCACTCGCCGGGGTCGGATCAGTCCTGGTCTCCAGACAGTACCGGAACTCTCGTGAGAAGTCCACGTTGAAGCAGGCGAGATCCCCAATCGGATAGTCCGACAGCTGGCGTGCTTGCCGAGCAAGCGAGGTGACGCAGCCGATATGGGTGACACCGACGGCGAGGACGGCTTCTTCGTACCGTCGAAAGCCAGACCGTCGTGAAACCCTCTCGGTCGCGACGACGTCCGGATGGTTCTCATACACGGACTGGAGTGCGGTGAGGTCGAGGTCGACATCGGGGTCACGAGGGGCGACATAGAAGCGTGGGGTGTAGTCATCGCGCACGGTTGCGACAGTACCGTCGGCTGTTGCGTCCCATTCTATGACGCGACCGTCGTCGAGGAAATCGATTGTGAACGGCATCGCTATGATTGGCTGGAGACTGGCTCCAGAGATTTCATCGAGAAATCTGACGTCGAACAGTACCGTTCGGCGAGGTCCATCAGTGTCCGTGTCCGTCGAATATCGGCGACGTTGTGCAAGACCAGCGGCTCGAAATCTCTGGTCTTCCACGCGGTGACTGCTTCTGCACTATCGGCAAACGGATCCAAGTCACCCAGGCCATCCCCGATGAGTTCCTCGTAGACTCCATCCAGAGTATCCTCAGACGTGTTAAACCGTGACTCGAAGACATCCAGCACCTCGACGTAGGGAAGATCAGCAAACGGCCACCCGATGTCGTGGGTGGTAAGCCGTGTCCGGAGGAACGGCAGATCGAAGCCACCGTTCCAGGTATCGCCGTTGTACGCGACGAGTTTGAACTCCCGGTCGGCGAACGTCGACTCGACAAACGTTGCCATCCCTTCGAGCAGCGCTGACTCGTTCTCGTGTGTTGACAGTGTGAGCGGCGTCCGCAGTTCTGCATTCAACCGGTCTTCGAGGCCTGACGGTACTGGGTCATCGCCGGTATTGAGAAACACGCGGGAACTGATTGCCGTATCGAAGCCGACGACAGTCAGTCGGTCCGAGGTCTCAAAGCCAGTCGTCTCGATATCGAAGGCGACTGTTTTGAGGTCGCTCATTGTTCGTCTTCTCCCTCGTCCAGTGACTGTTGATCGCGGAGTGGTTCTATGACGGCTTCCAGGTCCTCGATGCGCTCTTCATGGCCATCGAGGCGGGCTTGCTGTTCGAGGTCGATACTGAACAGAGCGGGGACGACTGGATTCTGGTGGTTCAACAGACCGCTCGCGTCGGCGTGCTCACGAGCGTACTCGAACAACCGGTCGAAGCGCGGTTGGTCCCGGCGACGGAGCGCCCGTCGGAACTCCGCCCAGCGCTCTTCGATCGCCCGCAGCGCATCCCGATACGTTGGGTTCGTGCGCCCCATCGTTAGTGCCCTCCAGTGCTGGTTGCCGTCCACGCATCCAGAAGGGGCCCTGTGGCGATGGACGTCGTCTCACCATCATCTGTTGTCGCCGTTCCGACGTCTGTCGTCTCCGCCGTGGATGTCGGTGACGAGGGTTCGAGGCCGACCTGCGTAGCACGGGCTGTGAGTAGTTGCTGCCAGTACGCGAACGTCGTCTGGTAATATGCACCGTCGTCGACGGGATAGACGAGCGTCTCGAAGTCGTCACCGACGAACCGCGGCCCCATTCGGGTCTGCTGACACTCCAGATGGTGGTCGGCGGCTGTCGCGACCGGCTCGGTGAATTCGTCGACTGTACTCCGTGTGACGAGCACCGGAACGTCGTAGCCGTCAGCATATGTTGCTAGCAGGGCAAGCGTTCGCGCCTGTAACGTCGCAGCCTGTCCCTGCCGTAGCGTATCGTCGCTGCGGTACTGCGCATCGACTGCTGGCGCCACGATGAGAGACGGCGTGTGGGGAGATGAGTCTCCGTTATTTCCCCCTGACCGGTGAGCGGGAGTCCATGTGTCGACAGCAGTCGACTGGATAGACTGGTTTACAGCGGTCGAGAGATCACAGACGGCGCCGTAATGCTGGTAGGCGGTGAACCCGCGTGCAACCTGGATACGGTCGAGCAATCGCTGGCTGGGCGCAATCTGAGCGAGTGTGGTCGTCGTCGCGTGACCGTTCGCGTCAACCCAGAAGGCAGGACCCTCGTGCAAGAGGAGATGATCGAGTACGAGTGACTGGAGGATTGGAACGCCACGGCCCCCTTCGACGTCAAGTAGCGTGATGCCGTCGTCGAGTGACGGCAACAGCAACTCGTTCGTGGCCGGGTCCGCTTGATCAGCAAGGGATCGATTACGATCAGCGCCTCGGGTCGGCTGGTCCACTGCCAACCGGGTCGATGTCTGGTTGTCTCCCATACTCACACAGATAGCCACGACCCAGATAAGCCGCGGCGTGGCACTTCCGGGTTTCATGGAAAGCACGTCAGAGATAGTGAACCGCTCGGAGTCACGGGGTTTTCGCGGACGCTCGACCGTTTCCGGGAACGTTTCCAGAAACAAACCCACTCCTGTTAACCAACAATTGTGATACGCGCGACTAACTGTTGGTTAAGGCTACACAAACGAGTCTGATCTGGGCGCATTCGGGCCCCAAGCGAGTCAACAACCTCAGAAACGACTGTCCAAAGATAATCCGGCCTCAGTGCACTGAGTCCGGGCCAATTCTCGAGTTCCGCTTCGTCACTGCATCGGCGAGGTAGCGGCCGAATCCATGAGCGAGTATTCTCGATCTCGACTTGTCCCCTCTGCTTCGAGGAGGTTGTACTGGACCATCTTCGAGAGGTACGTTCGGACGGTCCGTTTCGTCCGTGGATCGTCGACTGCCTCGGCATACCGCTCGTGGATCTCGCTCGGTCCGATCGGACCATGGTCACGCACGATATCGTAGACGACTCGCTGGTGTGGAGTGAGCGAATCGAGACTCTTTTGCTTGATTTGTGCTCGAGCGTCCTCGGCCGCATCGAGGAGGAGATTGTTGGTAATTCGCTCGGAATTTTCGCGATCAGCCTTGCTGGCAGCCGTCCGGAGGATACCGATTGCTAGTCTGGCATCACCGGCGGCTGCGTCGGCGATCCGATAGAGTTGGTCGTCGGTGACGACGTCCTCGTCGAGACCCCACTTTACGCGGGCACGCAGAATATCGTAGAGTTGCTCGTCGTGGTATTTGTCCATCCGAACGTGTTCACTGGCCCGGAGGCGGCTCACGAGCCGGTCGCCGACACGACTGAACAACTCTTCTTCCTTGTTCGCGATACAGACAATCGCGAACTGTGGCAAGCTGTGGAGGTCGTAGATGAGCCTTGGATCTTCGAGTTGATCGACCTCGTCGAGGATAATCACCGAGCGAGGCCCATCGTACTGTTGGAGACGGTCGACAAGCTCATCGTGGGGAGTCGATTGCCGATGGATATCGATCGTCTCACCGAGATCATCGAGGATCTGATAGAGCGCTCGAAACCGGGTGTAGTTGCGCCAGCAGTTGACGTAGGTTGCTTCGACGCCCAGTACCTCTTCCCGAAGTCGTTCGGTGACGAATTGTGAGATACATGTCTTGCCCGTCCCGCTGGGCCCGGTGACGATGGCAGTGTCGGCGGGTTCGCCGTTTGTGATTGGTTCGAGAACGCTAGAGAGATGATTGACTTCGGCGTCGCGATGCTCGACCTCCCGAGGGACGAAACCAGCACGGAGGACACGGGCATCGCGGATCATTGGTATACTGCAATTGTTTTCCAGCCCGATATAAAATGCTGGCTGGGGTGTTTCCGGAAAGAGGTCTTTCGGAGGGGGTAATACTGCCGTTGGTGGCTTCCGTCTGGTGGTTTTGATTGTGGAAGCTGACTGTTTCCGGAAACTTCCGGAAAATCGGTGAGGTGGTCGATGCGCTAATCGTGATCGTTGTAAGAACTGCTGTGATCTCGATTCCCACGTGAAGCATGACCAGCTGTTACTCAACCACTCATTGTGGGAGTCACCACTGCGAATCAGCCCGAGAAGACGAGGGAGTCTGTACCCATGTGTTCCCACAAGGGGGAACAACTTATCCGACCGGCCTCCGTACTCCCTACTATGAGTCAAGAATCGCTCGACGATACGATTAAATTCCGTGCTGGCCCGCTCAAGGAGGCGGCAAACGAACTCGATGCCGTCCATCTTGGTGGCATCAATATCAGTGAACTCGGACGTGAGGGGCTTACTGAGATGCTTCGGAGAGCGATGACCGACGACGACAAAATCGCGATTTACGAGCGCTACTCGGCGGGCGATATCTCAGAGGACGCTGCTCGAGTACTCCTTGGCGAGGAGTTCGATTTGCTCCAAGAGGACACTGAGGCCTTCCGCGAGGCTACTGAGACGGACACCAGCGACTATCTTGTCTGAATGGCTGGTGGTGACACACGGTATCCGATCCTCGTCGATACGGATACGCTGATTGCTGTTGCGAATAGCTCGTTGTGGACCCAAATCACTGAACACGTCGGCCTCACAACGACAAACGTCTGTAAACAGGAGCTAGAGCGACACGCCGAGGAGACGCGCGAGACCGCGCCTGAAGGGAGTCGCCCGTACCGACTCCATCACGGAAGCCGTGCTGCACTTGCGGCGCTTGCGGATGACGACACACCGCTCACGCAGGTGACGAGCGTGCCCCGGCCCCACGGCGCGGACGCCGGCGAGGAATCGCTCAGACAGGAAGTGGTACAGAACCCAGAGGCCATCGACTATGTTATTTTGATGGACGCGGCGGGCCGACGCTCGATCCGCCGCGCTGTTGACGATCAAGACGAAGATATCCGTGTCGTGACGCCGCCGTTTCTGTTCTACATTCTCTACGATAACGATCTCATTTCTCGTCGCGAGTTCTGTGAAGCGTGTGGGGAGTTGTTGGAACGAGAAGGGTGGACTGGATACAAGGCTGTGAAAGCCGCATGGGAGGGGATTCCGATTGATTGCAGCGACATTCTTGACGACAATCTGCTCCCGTGATCGAACTGGCTCCCGCAGCACCACGTGCTGATTCGATATCGCTCGCGGACTCCTTCGAACGCTACCTCCAAGACAAGGGGAAAGGGCGTGGTGGTGACGGCGGGAACTACCGTCGTAATGCAGCCCGCGAACTCAAACGGTTCGGCCGGTGGGCTGCCGGCGACTGCGGTCGGAACGAGTGGACGGGAATCGTCCCCGATGATGTCGACCGTGACCCAACTTTCGAAGATCTCGATGAACGAGTGTTCCGGGCGTACGCCCGGCATCTCGGCAGTGACCGCGCGCTCAAGCAAAACACCATACACACGTATTACCACTATATCTCCGCATGGTGTGGCTGGTGTACGAACGAGGGATATCTTGAGGGGCACTACGCCCGGCGGGCAAGCGCGACGGCACCACTTCCGGATGACGACGGTCGCAAACCCGGCGACCAGCAGATATGGACGCCCCAGCAGCGTCATACACTCACCCGGTACGTCGACGACCGAGTCACCGATGCAATCGAGACGTACAGAACTCTTCCGGAGGATGTCGATCCTCTCGATAGGCAGCGAGCGCGATACACGATTCTGAAGGCGGCTCGTGACCGTGCTCTAGTCTTTGTGATCGCATATACAGCTGTTCGAGTTGGTGAACTCCTTCGTGACCCGAACGATCCACGGCGGCGTGGTGTCCAGTGGGGAGAGATTTCGCTAGACGACGGGAACATGGATGTCTATCGGAAGAAACAGCAGTGGGATATTGCAAGTCTCCCCGGTCCGGTGATCGCGCCCCTCCGGAACTATCGAACGCTGATGGATCCACCGACGGTACAATGGCCAGTATTTCCAACGTTCGATCAGCGGACGCTTGCAACGCTCGTGCGGGACGAACTGGGCGAGCAAGGCGCAATCGATGACCACCGTGATGAGTACGCTCGGGACTTCTTGTTGGCTCTCGACGAGGATATCCACCCGCCGTCGATTACGACAGATGGGGCACGGTCGATTCTCCAGCGGCTCTCAGAGGCAGCGGAGGTCGACATTGAGCATCCGAAACACGATTATCTCGCTCCTCATGGCGGCCGACGGGGAATGGGCGAAATCCTTGTCCGCGGGTTCGGATACACGGTTGCCGCTCGGTATCTCGATAGCTCAGAGAAGATGATTCGTAAGCGCTACTCGCACATTGAGGCCGATGAATTAGGTGCGCTCGCGACCGAAGCAATCAACGAGATCGATTCCATCTGAAGATACCGAGACCGCTATTGGTTACCGGCCAATGGTGCCACGCCGGTTGAATTCAATTGCATGCTGCGAGAAGCACGACCAACATTCCAGGGGCACATCGTACCCTGCTGACAGACACGAATCAATAGTGTATCGTCCACAGTTCGAGCCCTGTGGATAATTTCCTTATTCCCTTACTTACTGTGGTCAGCAATCGTCGAACATTCAGTTGTTTCCCGAGACGGCGCCAGGCACCTTACCGAAGTTGGTCTCGCTGCTCGGACAGGAACGAGACGAGGTCGTCAACCGCATCCGCTGGTAGCGTTTCCTGTCGGAAGACTCCCTTGAACGAGTCTTTGAAGCCGTCCTGCTGGAGTCGATCTAACACTATTTCGATCTGACCATCGAGCTTCTTCGGGTCTCCTCGATGGACGTGCCGTTCGATACGGTCGAACTCCGCACGCGTGCTGATGACGACGAGGTCGCGGGTATCAGCTTTCCGGCCGCTGTGGAGTTTCATCGCGAAGAGGAGGGCTGGCTCCGGGATTCGACCATCGAGGTCTTCGGCGACCTCAAGCGATTCGACGGTGCTGTGTTCGTGGAGATAGCGATACGACCACTCCGCGTCCGTCTGTCGGCACCCCATCGCGTCGACGAGTGCCTCGAACTTGACTTCGTTATCTCCAACCTGCTTCGTGTACTGGACCATCCGACCGTCGTACTCGTTCGAGATGTCCTTCTCGAATTGCTTCTCGTACCCGAGGTCGCGAAGGAGCGAGTCGTACTCATCGAGTGCCGTGTCCGGAATTACGGTGTCGATGTCCGTCGTGAACCGCGTCTGGAACGCCGAGACCGCCCAGCCACCCACGAGAACGTACAGCAGTTCGGCGTCCCGTACCGCCCGATGCGTGTCGACGAGTTCGGATTGGCGCTCAGGGAGACTCATTTTATCAGCCCCGTTAGTCCCCGCTCATCGCGCTGTGGTGCGACGCGTCGACGTCCCTGTCGTACTCGTTAGCGATGATCTCCAAGGCGGGCTCGTATGCCGGACGGTTCTCCATCATCTGGTCGACGGCGGTATCCAACGGAATTACGGGGTTGCCGTCGACCCACTCGGCGTCGATACCGTCGGTCTTCGGAAACAACACGTAGTGGACGTTCCCGTCGACATCGCTGGCGTCCGGGCGCTCGTTGATCGTCGTGTCGACACCGAACTGCTGGAAGAACGAAATCCACCGTTCGATGTCACGGTCGTGGACTTCGATGAACACCGGGTAGTCGTCGTGACCGCGAGCGATCTGGTAGCCCCCGTGCGTCCAGACGTACGCAGCGTCGATCTCTGTGTACGCGAACTCCATGCCGCCGAAGTGCGGGATGACGTACGCGTCCTCCTGGGAGATGGTGTCGCGGCTGTACAACGCGGCAATCATCTCGGCGTACTGCTGACGCATTTCGTGGTCGACGATCTGGAGTCCACTATCGGTAATGGCGACAATTTCAGCGTCTTCTAACCGCTCGATCCAGTCGTACACCCACGAGTACGAGATGTCAATCTTACTCGCGACACGATTGATAGAATCGCCACGCTGAACTGCCAAAACAATCTTTGCGGCCGTGGCGTCCATTAATTCGATCATTGTTGAAATTGCCTCCTAGTCTACGCCGGCGGTCTAGCTCTCAGTTATCGCTAGAGAGATAGTAATGTATAGAACTTCCGGCTAGGTGCAGGAAATACATAGAATCTCGGAATAGAGGTTCCTAACCAACGTAGCACCCACCAATTACAAAGAGTCTCAACCGAGAGATTAGAATTCGAATAAACGGGGTGAGAATCTCAGTCCAATTGACCTAGATTACTGAGATAATCACGACCACCACAAGAACGTCACAGTAGAATTTCAATTAGTGCCTTCCTTAGTCTAATCTCACCACAACCGCTATGTATCCACCGTGGTGCTGTTCCAATCCCGGTGTGGGTTTCTCCCTCGCTGCAACTTCGCATCCAGTTTCTCATCATCGAAAGGCACGCATAACGTATGAGATGCAGAGATTCAATGCAGCAGATCGAAGAGAGTTGGTTCGGTCACTCTCACTGCGTGTACGCTGAGGACAGCCGCGACCTAAGATCGCCGTTCCGGAGGACAACGTATCCGACAGTGAGCGCAGCGACACAGAGCCACGCTCCGGTGTTGACCAGCCCGAACACCCCGACGAACTGTGACGGGCCGGCGAACGTCGGCCGGATCAGCATCGGCGCAACCTCCGCGGCTTCACTGACGTTGGCCAGGCCGTAGATGTTGTTCGTCGCGAAGTTGATCAGGAAGTGGAGGCCCATCGGCAGCGCCAGTGAATCGGCCCACACGTACGCTGCGCCGAGGATAACCCCCAGTAGGAGCCGGGATCCGAACGCAGCCGGGGAGTTTGGGAAGTGCGTGATACTGAATATCAGCGCGGACGCCACCACGCCTGCCACGACCGCGCCACGGTCGGACAGCCACCGATTTCGGAATCCTTCGACGGCGCCCGTCAGAATGAGGCCCCGATGGATCAACTCCTCCCAGAAAGCCACCAGCACCCACTGGATGACGAACAGGCCGAACGCGACGGCGAACGGTAGCGCGTTCGCTCCGGTACCACCCGAGAACAACTCGGAGACGGTCGCCCACCCGGCGATCAGACTCACGGGGAGTGCCACCGCCATCCCTGCCAGGGCGATGGCACTACCAGCGCCGAAGTCCTTGAGCCACGACGGGCCAAATGTGAGTCCGTAGTCGGTCAACGGTCGCCGGTCTACATACTTCGCGAAGCCAACCGCCGTGACGAGGGCGGCGAGGGCAGCAATAAGATTTATTGCGGCTCCGGTCACCGACGGCGGGAGTTCAGTACCTGCGAGCGCCAGCGCCGGGACCACGCGCACCCCCACGAATCCGGCGACCACTGCGCCAAGAATACGCCAGAGTGCACGGGGGCGACCCTCGGTTCGGTTCCATAACACGGAGACGACGTGTCCCGTGATTCCACCGCGATTGGCTCGCTGGTTGGCATCACCCGACCGGGAGTCGGTTCGTTCGAAGTTGGTGTCGGTATCTGGTTGGGCCATCGACACCTGAAGATATGGACGCATAGAAAAAGGGCGGTTTTGCTGGCTTCACTCGCTGAAGTCAACAACAGAGCTCGGATTCGGTTGTGGCGTCACCACATCACCGGTGCATTCGGCACGCGGACGGTTGTCTGTCTGTGAGCTATCGATGTCAGTCCCGCCGTGGCACCCACAGCCCGTAGAGGATCAGCCCCAGACCGGCGAACTCGGGGATTTGGAGGAGGCTATTGAGGACCGGGGTGGGAAGTTCCAAGACGTAACTGAAAACTAGGGCCAGCGGGGCCTGAACGAACAACACTAGCATGAATCCAATCGCGATGTACAACATCGGACGGCTCTGGTTTTGGCGGTATGCTGTGTAGGCGAGGTAACTAATGGCCAATCCGAGGATCATCGGAACCACCTCGCTCATCTGTCGAATCGTGCGTAGCGTTTCGAGGTCGATCTGGAGTGGTATATCAAGCATGTCAGGTACCCTCTACGAACTGTGTGAAACGGTCGGCCATCCGTTCCCGACGTGAAATCGTAATCTCGAAGCCGTCTTCGCTGAGATCAAGTTCGATGCCGTCGAGTTCTGTCCGATAGAGTTTGTAATTCTTCCCATCGGTGACTGGCTGGATATCCTCGGTGACAAGATCATACTCGCGGAGTCGTTCGAGTCGGCGGTAGACCGTCGGCTCCGATACCCCGGCGCAGTCACTGAGCTCTGCCGCCGAGCAAGGCTCTTTTTTCGCCTCGATGAGAATCGTGCGCGCACACTCGTCACCGAGCAGGTCTGCGAGTGCTTCAGGATCCTGCACCTCGGACACGGTACATGGGTCATCTCTTGATTCGTCAATATAGGTTGTGCCGTTCTAGGCTTTCTGTCTGGCTTCAGCTAATGAAGCCACGAGAAACAGCCATTCATACGTACGCTCAGTATCCAGGTACGGATGTCGAAGACCCAGACACAGACTGTATTGCGGACCATCGCACAGACACTGCTTGGCAGCATCGCCGTATGCCTGGCCGTCCCAACCGGAATCGGTCCTGTCGCCGGTGGCTGGCTCGCAGGGCACGGACTCCAGCGCCAGCGTCGCAGGATCGTGGTGAGTGCCGTAGCCGGCGTGGTGGGGGCACTGCCATGGACAGTAGTAACGTTTCTGGCCCTGACGGGTGCTATTGAACCGGTAGGGTATCACAGGGGTGTCGTCCACGTGGGCGTACTGACGGCTTCACCAGATGCATTCGTCCTCTGGCAGGAAGTCGGCCTGTCCGCCGCACTCACGGTAACAGTTGTCACGTTCGCGGTTGCTGGCAGTGTCGTCATCAGTCTGCTAAGTGGCGGAGTCCGGTCTCGCCCTGGAAAGCTATCATAGTGAGTCATCAATGTCTACACGCATACCGACAAGCGTACTCCTCCCGACGGTGTCTTGGACCGAAGCCTGCGACGACGTCGCCGCACAGTTGGGTCCCGAGGACGAACTCCTCATCATCCACGATACAAAGGACGATCCGATCGCGGGACGAGCACAGTTCCCGGAGAACGTCCAGTTGGTCACTGCTGGTGACCCCACTGGGTGCTCCGGCAAAGCGAACGCCATCGCTGCTGGGATGGAAGCCGCTAGCCACGACCGCATCGTCTGGACCGACGACGACTTTCACCATCCACCAGATTGGCTCGACCGACTCCAGCAGGATTACGCCGAACACGGCCCGACAACGGAGCTACCGGAGTTTGCCGGCCAGGATCCGCTTGCGGTTCTACTGGAACCGATCTACGCGCTCGGCGGCACGCTCGGGACGTACGTCGGCGACCACGCATGGGGTGGAGCTGTCATCTTCGACAGAGATGATCTTGACGAAGCCGAATTCCGCTCGGAGCTCCGCCAGACCGTCAGCGACGATGGCCTCCTCGGGGAGCACACCGATGTTACGTCGGTACGACGCGTTAGGACGGTACCGATCGGCGGCAGTCTCCGTCAGACACTTGAACGTCACGTCCGGTTCAATCAGATCTTCACAACTCACGACCCTACGGCGGCGAAACTCTCGTTCGGGATGCTCGTGGCTGGCCTCGTCGGGTGTATCGTCTTCCCACCGCTCGCGCTGGCACTGACTGGACTGACAGTCGGTATCTGTGCTATGTTCGGGGTTCGTCGGCTTTCGCTTCTCCTGACGGTCCCGGCGCTTGCGATAGCCATGCCGCTCGGACTGTACGCCATTGTGCGAGACACGTTTGTCTGGGGAGGGCGACGGTACCGCTGGCACTCGAAGTTCGATGTTGAGGTGCTGACCGAATAGGCTTACTAGAGGAAATCTGATATGCGAAGGTATTCACGCCGTCTTATAGCGGATCGAGGAGAGTACTCGCGAGTTGACAGAAGATGTCATTAGAGGCGGTTCCAGAGAGTCCGGACTGTTCCCGCGGGGTCGTCGACGAGTCTGCGAATTGCAGGCACGAGATCGTACTTGAAACTGCGAGCCAGGAGGATACTCAGCCCGAATGCGAGCGCGGGACCGCCGAAGACGAGTGCGACGAAGGCGAAGGCACCGTCGATCGCTCGGGGTACCGCTCCGAATGGAACCGGAACAAGCAGAACCCCAGGTAACGTCAAGATGGCCCCGAGTTTCAGGGCCAATTCAGAACGGCGTTTCCAAGCCGAAGGCTCGTATTCGGCCTCTAGTTCGGCCGCAACCCCGCCTTGACCTCCTCGCGGGTCCACAGCTCGACCGTTTCAAGGGTTCGCTCGTCAGTGTCGGTTTCCCGGAGGCGCTCCCTGGCCTGTGCGACCACGTCTTCTTGGTCGAGACCGTGTACCAGTCGTATCCGTTCGCTCACAATTCGCATCTCGGCGAGAGCTCGTTCAACGGCCTCGTCGTCGCGGTCATCGAACGCCGCCGCCAGTTGGTCGTCAGGGTAGTCGAGCAGGTAGCCGAAATCCTCGACCCCTGCGGCTACCCGCCGGCGGACCCGCTGTCGGTCCCGGCGGCGTTTCGCCCCCTGTACCGACTCGAATCCGTCAGCCACGCGTTCGCGCTGGTTCTTGGTCAACAGCGATGCCGGTTCGTCGGACATGCCAACAGCATAGACCGACACGAAATAAAAGCTAGCAGAACCGGTCCGAATCTCCCCCCTGTCGACCGTTTCGATCCTATCTCCGGTCCGGGTGTACGCCCGTACACCAATTCATGGATCGCCGGTATACGTTCGTATTAGGGAGTGAAGCGTCCTAAACGGTTCCTGGGGTTCAATACGGCGTCGTCCGATCGACCGACCAGATGCGATGGACTGATTTGGCCCACACACGGGGGGCTTCGCCACCGTGTGTCGCGGCCCACGGTCGACAAGAGCCGTACTGGACCGAACGAGCCCAAGGCGGGTCACGATTACGCTGCATCGGGGGTAACCACCACGAGGTGGACCGATGAGCGTCATCGCCAGGCAGGCGTCCGCGGTTCCCGACCGGATGGCGGTGTGGGCGGTCCTCTCGACGTTCGGACTGGCCGTCACAGGCGGCGTCGCGGCCTTCGGCGGTATCCTCGTGACCTCTCTCCTCGCGTCAACCCTCGGTATCGCAGGGACGGATGCATACGCGGTCGTCGCCAGATCCGGCACACAGGTCGGGTTCGCCGTGGTTGCCGTCGTCTTCTTGATGATCGCTGGCGACCGGGTGCGGTATGTGAAACTGCGGTGGCCGACTCTCGAGGACCTCGGCTGGATAGCGGTGCTGCCGTTCGTACTCTTTGCCGTTAGTGCCGGGTTGACACTCGTGCTTCCGGCTATCGGGATCTCGACGCCCTCCGCGTCACATGGCGCTGAGGGGACGAAAGCGCTACTCATAGACCGGCCGATCCTCTGGGTGGTAGTGATACCCGGTCTGTACGTGTTCGCGGCGCCAGTCGAGGAACTGCTCTATCGCGGGATCGTCCAGGGACGGCTCCGGCCCCATTTGGGGACCGTCGGTATCGTTCTTGTCAGTGCCGTCGCGTTCGGACTGATGCACACAATCGTATTCGCGCTCTCGCCGCCCGAACACTTCGTGTACTCGATCCTCTCCATCAGTGGCGCTGGCGCCGTCTGGGCGGTCGTCTACGAGCGAACGGAGAACCTCGCCGTGACCGCGGTCAACCACGCGATGTCCTGGACAGTCCCGTTCGGGGCGTTGATCCCGTTCGTGTGACCAGTCACCGGCGATCGAATACAGCATTACATAACTCAGGGATCCCCGGGGGCCGACGGCCCACTCGTTCGCATGGCGACAGGACGACGACAGACGCCGGGCCTGTCTCTGGAACTCAGAACATGTACGACAAGTGCAGCAGTGGGCACTCACGGATAACGACCGTCTCAGCACTGAAAACACTGCTCTCCGTTTGATTACGTCGCCACTCACTTCTTCGAGTATGACTGACACCGATGACCAAGACAGTTCCAGTTCCTGGGGTGATGACCATCCACGGCAACGTGGTGTTGACACGGCACCGCCACAAGTCGATGCGCTTCTAGACCCTGAGACTGACCAGGTAACCTTCGTCTCGACTCGCTCTGCGGAGAACACGACGACTGCGTGGATCACTGTCGACGTCGAGACGGCTGTCGCTGTCTCAGAACGGCGATAATGCCCTCTCAATCGGGAGCTCGTATGTCACGCGGCTTCACGTCTGCTGTCGACGCTGAACTGTTTCATCTTGATACAGCGCGGAAACCCCGCCCTTTCCGTGAGTGACAAGTGTTCCGACACCTGTCGGAACCGAGGAACAAACAGGGCGGGGAGGAAGCGCGTCTGCCAGGGGATCAACCACACTGTCTAGCCAGTCCTGAATACCGGAAACATAACTTTTTACTTTACTAAAAACATAACTATTACTGTGAAGATTGACGTAGATATCGAACGCGGAAGCAAACTTCACGAGCGCGTCAAAGCGTATGCGCGGGAGAACGGCGTTCGCCACCCTCGCGCCTACCGGGAACTCATCGAAAAAGGTCTCGAAGTCGATGGCAACAGCAACTAAGACACTCCAAGCCACACTTGCGCCCCCGACAGCCCACAAAGAGCGAAAGCTTCAGGAAACACTCTCGGGCTACCGAGAAGCACTACACGACGCTTTTGACTCTGGCTGTGGGACGAAAAATGCAGTCAACGAGGTCGTGACTCCCTACGACCTGTCCAGCTATGCCAAAGACGCGCTGAAAAACTACGTCCCCGAACTGGTTGATGATACCGACGAACTTGCAGACGACCATCCAGTCCGATTTACCGAACGAGGATTCAGTCTTGACCACCAACCAGAGAACGCTATCGAATGGTACGTGAAACTCCCACACCACGAGGACTACCACCTCTGGTTTCCGGTGCGGATCAATCCCGCCCAAGCCGATCTGTGGCATGACCTCCTCGATGAGAGTGCCGAAGTGGGAGAGTTCTGTCTCCAGCGTCACCGCACGAGCTGGGAACTGCACGTCACCGTCGACTACGAGGTGCAAGAACCCGACTACGACAGTACTGACGATGACGTGACGCCAGTCGGCTTCGACATCGGTGAAGCTCACCTGCTCGCGGGCTGTGCCTGCGAGAATGGGTCACCAAGCAACCCGCTCCTCGTCAACGGCGGGCGTGCCCGCCACCTTCGCAAAGAGATATTCACGACACTCACCCGCCTGCAAGAGCGTGACGCCGCCCAGTGGCGGATAGACGAGCGATTCGACCACTACCAGAACGCACTCACTGACATCATCGAGAAGGCGTCTCGACGTGCCATCGAGTACGCCTGTCGATTCGAGAAGCCTGTTGTCGTTCTGGAAGACCTCTCGTACATCCGCGAAGACCTCGATTACGGCGAGTGGATGAACCGACGCCTCCACGCATGGGCGTTCGCTCGGTTGCAGGGACGCATCGAAGACAAAGCCAGAGCCGCCGGTATTCCTGTCGAGTACGTCTGGCCGGAGTACACCAGCCAGACCTGCCACGCCTGCCAACACGTCGGCTACCGCAACGGTGACGAGTTCCGGTGTACGAACGACGAGTGTTGGGTATCGGAATACCACGCAGACATCAACGCGGCGGTCAACATCGCTGACCGCCATGACCCGTGGGGTGAGAGCCTGCCGCTGAAACCGGCGGGCAATGACATCTCACGGGATGGGAGCGCCTGTGACAGCGCCACGACCCACCGAGAGACGAGCGAGGAATCCTCGCAGATGACCCTCTCGACTTTCCACGGGTCAGAACCCTCTGCCAGCAACAGCGAAACGTAGCTGGTATTCCCATGCCGGGAAGCCGCGCCGTTCACGGCGCGGAGGATGTCACTCGCCGAGACAGGGGCATGTTTCTCGATCGTCGGATCTCTCTCCGACCGTGAAATAGTGACCCGAGTCCTTTATTCGTCGGCAACAAAACCGTATCTGAAACTCATGGCCGAACGCCATTGTCCGGAGTGTGATCTCCAGATGGAGAAGACAGCTGTCACTGCCGAAGGAATCGGAGACCTCTATGTCGACACTGACAGAGATGGCGGCGTACTCGACCGACTCGGTATCGGACATCAAACCCCGCTCCATGCATATCTCTGTCCGGAGTGTGGGATGACCCGGCTGTATGCAGACCTTTCAGCGTAGCTGCTGAAGCCGCCGGTGGTGTTCAGTCCGATACTAGCCCCTCTCAGTATCACTTGGCTGCTCACATGGACCGCTCACAGTTCGTCGACGTCGGCAACCACTCCAGCCATACCGAGGAGCAACAACCCGAACCCAGCAACGCCCGCAGGAACCGAGGCTTGAAGCAGCAGGGAGCCGGTGAATGCACCCATACCCCCGATAATGGCACCTCGCTTCCGTGCCGACCAATCGGGAGTATCACGGGAAAGCGAAACCCATTGCTGTCTGTGAGCCAGTATCATCGACGTGACGCTCACGTAGAGTGGGAGGAGCGAAATCAAAAGCAGGTGATCTGTTGTGGCAAACTCCGCGGCAAGCGCTGTGACTATCGCTCCAACACCTAGTGAACTGACGTATCGGAGGGCAGGGCGCATACACTAAATGACGATTCCTGGAAACAAATATGGTGTGAGTTCCCGTGAGATCAGTATATACATTTCCCACCAACTCTTCGCCTGGTTATGAGGCGCCTGATGGACCCCGTGTAACACACAGTGGGGTATCTCTCTAACTGAGAGACTCCGCTAGTTATTTTTGTAAATCGGTCAGACACCGTAATTGATGCCCTCCACGTTGCGACGTACGTTCCTCGGGACAGTCGTATCCGGTGCGGTCGCCGGTATCGCCGGGTGCTCCTCGTCCTGTCCTGACACCGACACACCGGAGCCGTCACACACCGTCGGGACGGCCGACGGGTCGGCCTTCGAGACACTTCCCGATGGCGCGTGGCCGTCGCCGCGGTTCGACGCGGCGAACACTGGGTACACTCCAGTGGAGTTTCCGTCACCGACGCCGTCAGTCCAGTGGCGGTCGAGTATCCCCGTCAGTTCGGGAGACGAGACTGAGCGGCTGACGAGTGGACCGATCGTCGCCGAGGAGACGGTCATGGTAGCCACCAAAGCAGGGCTGTTCGGCCTGTCGCTCCGTGACGGCACCGAACGATGGCGCCGCGACCTCGTGCCGGCGGCCGTTGAGTCAGCACACGGGTACGGCCAGAACCTAGCGTCCCCGATCGTTACGGACGAGACGGTGATTTGTCCGACGGCCGACGGCGTCGTCGCCCTCGACATCGCGGACGGGGGCAGTCTGTGGCGTGCGGACAACGTGACAGGTGCGGGGACGCCGGCGCGAACCGGTGAGGGGGTAATCTGTCCGACAACCGACGGGCTAACGATGGTAGATACTCGTGACGGCAGTCCACGATGGACGGCCTCAGTCGACGCCAGGGACCCAGCGGTGGCCGACGACACGATCCTCGTCGGCGGGGAGCAGACGGTCGCTCTCGACGCCGAAACCGGCAAGCGCCAGTGGACCGTGCCGACGGGTACGAACGAGCACGCCGTCGTCGCGGACGGGACGGTGTATCTCAGCACGGGGGACGGTCTCGTCGGTCGGGCGCTGTCGGACGGCTCCGAACAGTGGCGGATCGATCGCGGTCGGTTTCTGACCCCGCCGGTCGTCACGCCCGAGACTATCTACGCGGTCGAGTCACCGGGCGAGGCCGGCGACGCGACGTTCGCGTTCGACCGGGTGGCAGACGGGAAGCCGACGCCACGGTGGTGCTCGCAGGTCGGTAGCGGCGCCGTGACCGCTGCCGCCGACGACGGCCTGCTGACGCTCCAGTCGGCCGGGCTGGTCGCGTTCACGGCCGACTACGGCGACGCGACCTGGCGGTATCCGCTGCGGGACGGACTCCAGCCCCCGGCGGTCCTCGATGGCGGTCTGGTAACGGTCTCGACCGACGGTGTTGTCGCAGCGCTCGGAGGTGACTGACCATGTGGCGTCCCTCGACACGGAGTGGGGGACCGCTGGCCGTCGTCGGCGCGCTGTGTCTGCTCGGCGCGATGCTCCCGATCGGGGTCTGGCCTGCCCCTCGGCCGGGGGATTCGTACGTGTTCGACCCGGCGCCGTTCAGCGCGGTATGGGCACAGCGCGTCGTCGTCCCGGCGTTAACCGTCAGCGCGAACGTGCTCGTCCTCGCTGGGCTGTACGCACTGTATCGGCGCGACGGTCCTACGATGCCGGACTGGCAACGCTGGACTGCCCAGGTGACGCTTCTTGCATCTCTCGTCTGGCTGTTCGGGACCGCTCTAGTCACGTCAGCTGGCCCGAACGACTTCGTCGGCGGTGTCTACGGTGGGCTGCTGGCTGTGCTCTCCCTGATAGTCATCGTCCCGGGACTCGTCGCCTGGGGCGGGGGCTATCTCCGGAGCGGCCAGGTGCGACTCGGCGCCGCCCTCGCCGGCGGCCCGTCGTTGACGGCCCTCTACGTGGGCGTTTCGCTGTCCGGCGTCGACTTCGACCCCGCCGGCGGACTACTGCTTGCTGTTCCGACAGCCGCAATGGCTGCCGTCGTTGGCTACGACCTGTGGGTCGTGACTGCGCCGCCGATCAGCGGCCGGCACGGCGAGACATAGTGGTATCGTAATCAATTTCATCTTTCATAGGAACTACAATGTGGTCCCCGCAGATGATTGCCAACGCTGCTGTCCTCCAGTCTGGTGCTCCACTACAGTACGGTGCGACTGACCCAGTCGGGATGGTACTCACTGTCCTTCTCGTGCTGGCGATCAATGTCGTGATCTACTCTTTCAAGAAGATTCGAGACCGATATTTAAGCAGCGATGAGTGAAGCCAACAACCCCTCGGATCCTGCTCTGGCCTGTTGGTTCGAAATTAGACTGCTCGTTCGTCGCGTTACTGCCCCGCGTCATATTCGGCTGGATCGTACTCGTCAGTGACAGAACGTACAAGCAGCATGGTGAACAGACGAGTACGAACCAGAACCCATCGAACTCGAGGGTAGCAATACCGACCGTGTAGCGCCCCGGACGGCCGAGTACGACGGTCAGACTCACTCCCGTGACTCCGATAACTATGTAGCTGTAGGGATGGATCTTCGTCAGCATCCGTATCCACCGACGCATACAGTTCCCCCCGATCGTCGACAGTAGCTATACACGACCCCTGGAGGTGGTCAAACCGGTAGTCCTGCTGGGGTCGTCCCTCCGAATATAAATTACTAATATCCGTCATTCGTTCGCTAATGCTGTATGCCCTCCATCCTCCAGAGCCCGCTCGTCCAGTACGGACTCCCAGCTATCAACGCCGTCATCATCACAGTCATCGCGTTCGCGTTCCTCGACGGGACTATCCGGTGGGCAGCACTCGGCATAGCTGCCCTCGAAGTTATCGTCGTCCCACAGATACTGAAACGCGCTGTGTGAGTACGTCTGTCACCCTGCCCGAAAATGCCTATCACACGAGTCGATAGACGGGAACCTACGGTACACGCTCAGAGTCGAGGCCGATCATGAGTCCAGTCAGCCCGAGTGTGATTGCGTACGGGTTCGGTGCGGTCTTCGGTATCCTCGCGGTCGTCTACTTCGCCCGCGATATTCTGCTCTCGCTTTCGGTTACGTCCAAACTCGCGCTACTGTACGCTGGCTCCCTATCGCTGTTGGCCGTCGGGGTGTTCGGGGACGGTACCGCCTCACTCGTGGGCTTCGTGACCGGCGGCGCCGGATACGCCGTTTCGTCGTTTTACCTTGTGAAGTGGTACAATCGTCAGCGGGTCGGCCGGTTTGCAATTTCCGCGATCTCGGCGGTGCTGTTCGTGGGTTTGGGATGGCTGCTGAGTTCGGGTGTCGTTGGCGGGGCCGGGATCGAGCTGGCCGGTACGACCGGAGTGGTTCTCGTCGGCGCGGCTCTCACACTTGCGGCCGTCGACCGGAACGAAGGCGAGGTAATACGGTACGAGGTGACGATCGCCGAGACGATCGATACAGAGACCGATCGGATTGGTACTATCGAAGTCACAAACGAGAGCGCGTTGTTCAGACACGCGTTCGAGCTACCAAGTTTTCGTTGCGTGGTGGGAGACGGAAAGACGAAACAGGATATCCCCGTCATAGTGGGATCCGTCGTCGATTCAGGTGCAGCGGCCACCATCGGCGCCAGTGAGACACGGGGCGCCCCGATACAGATCGAGTGGCGAGCTGTCGAGAAGCGATTCGAAGAAGCTGAGCTCCCTTCTCGTGATTCGTACGAGATGTCCGTCGCTGGGGAAGACGCACACAGGTTCACTACCGAAGCGGGAGAGACGATCACCGTGGAGCTATATTGACCTGTGATTTTCCGATGGCCACCGCAAGCCCGGGTAGCTCCGCTCCACTCACCGCCCGACTGAACACGAGCCCGGCTGGGACGACCAATAGCGAGAGTGCGAGCAACAGCGGGTGCTGAGATCCTTGTTAGCGGGTGGTACCGGTAGTTTCAAAATCAGCGTCGCTTCACGACGGCTCAGAGGGCACTATTCAATACAGCATATCGTCCCCCTATCGATATAGCGAGACCAGTGAACCAATCATTGATAACGTCCCGACAACAATCAGTGCTCCTCCTGTTTGTGTTGATTGTTCAAGAACTGTCAGACCAATTCCTATCATCATAATCCCGATTAGAAGAAATAAGAGCTTCCAGACAACAGCAGGAACGAGTTCTAGCAATGCATCGAAAACGAATCCCAGAATTTCATCAATCATGTTCTGTAGTGCAAGTTGAACTCTTTTATTTCCCCTCCCGAACCATTCTATCCCACCGTGGAATCCAAGGAATATTCCCACAAACGACTGTCAAAAGGTACGTAAACACTGGCAAGATGAAGGCCAAGCCAACAAAATAATTTATACTAATATTACCGAGTGAGCCAAAAGCTCCGAGATATTGAAGAACACCAATAGTCGCGAGTACGGTCGCTACGAATTCCACATACTCTCTGTATGAGGGGGAGGGGAACCTCATATTGTCGGTGCACTGGCGCCGGATAATAAATCGTAATGATACGCAATTATGAGTTACGAGCCATTTGTACTATCCGACTCAGTGAAAGCGATACAGCATGAGGACTGTTCTCTGAAACCCTGTGTACCAACATATTCTTCCCCGAATCACACCGTAATAAATCGACAGTGATTGTTTTTCTGTCAGGGTGGTTTGAACGAATCTACGGTCGGATTCGGACGAGCGTTTTTAATTACTGGTGTGTCAATGGCGGGTGATGTTGATAACCGCGACATCGTGGTCGGAGATATTCACGTTGAGCGGATCTATTGTGGGACAGACCACGCCACGTCACGCGTTTGATCCGACGCTGACGACGGTCGTTGCAGTGATAGCCGCGGTTGGGGCTGTCATCTTGTCGGTTACCGGTCGGCGGTTCGTAACGAAACGCCAACTGCTGGTTGGCGGTGGAGCGACGTATGCGACGGTGATGCTCGGTCTGTGGGCCGGAGTCCGGCTCATCTTCTGGCGATTCGCGTTCGATCCAGTCGGAGATGCGCTCATTGTTGCCCCCGTGTTGGTCGGGTTCGCACTCGTAATCGCGGGGCAGTTCGTGGTTCCGGTGTACCTGCTGGTCACGCATGACATTTGGACGTCACTTGTCTGGTTGTTTGGTGTGACATGGGCATTCGGCGAGTTTGTTCTCTTGGTGGGTGGTGAGTCTGGTGGGTTGTTCACCCTGCTTGTGTGGGTTGCTGGACTCCTGCCACTGTGTCTCGGTGTTCTGGTCGTTACGACTGGTAGTGAACTCCTTTTCCGGCGGCTCAATCTGTCGAACCTACGTGGGTCGTGACTCACCATCGTTCTCTACTGTCGCGTCCTGAGTGTCTATGAGTTAGACAGCACTAACGGTGGTCCCAGTGTTTCACTTCCGGAAACACGGGAACTGCATATACAATCATAGAATCTAGAGTGATACACATGCAGATGCATAGATCGGACGGCGACACAACGACCCACCATGCAGTCGAGAGCGACCGAGGAGAAGCCGAAACCCTCGTTATCCGCAACTATGACCACACAGAGGGGCGCAGGATTACAGTGAGGTTCACTGATACCGATGGCGACGGTGTTATTGAACGTACGCTGGCGGTCGGTCCGCTCGAGACGGTGAGTGTTCGAACTTCGCTTGAGCGTGGGGAGTACCAAATTGAGGCCGAGACAGAACGTGGGGCGAGTGACTGTGCAGTGTGTGCCATCGGCGAACGCACGAACGAGTGCGGATTGATTGAAATCGGAAACGGTATCGTCAGTATCAGTGACGGGTACTGGTAGCGGTTCGGATGGCAACTAGTGACTCAGCACCCCACCACTCCGCAACAGAACTCTCCTTGAATGTCGATACCCGCTGGGGAATCGCGTTCGTGGCCCTCCTGTTCGTCCACAACGAACTCCATGAAATCGCACACACAGCTGTCGGTCGGCTGATCTGTGGGGCTTGGGGGGCACGGAATTTCAATACCTGGCAGACTGCTTGTTATAAGACACCGGAGATCGTTCTGGCACCAATCGCGGGACTTGTGTGGAGCTACGGCTTGTTATGGGTCGGATACTTTTTTCTTAAATCAGACAGTAATCAGGTAAAAAATTCGCTCGGGTTCTGCCTCGTCTTCGCTACGATGCCCTGGGGACGACTGTCGACTGTCGCGGGTGGTGGCGGTGATGAGATGGTCATCCTTCGAGGCGTGTTCACTTCGACGGATCCGACAATTCTCCTCGCAACCGGCGTGACGATCGTCGGACTTCTCATCGCCCCACCGCTATATCGCGCCTTCCGAATCCTGACCGGCAAGCAACGATGGCTTGTCTTCGTCGGTATGTTCTTTCTCCCGAAACAACTCTTTTCAATAGTTGTCTTGGATATGGCGAATCCGCTACTCAAACAGGGGGTACTGTCGGGACAGGGTGTTCTCGGTGCTCCAGCCATGGTGAACGTCTGGACTGGCCTCTGGGTACTCGTCTTGGCGGTGTCGTGGAAACGATTACTGCAGACGTTCGTGGTCAAAGATCCTACGGCAACCGCCGCCCAGTAGTCGTGTACCATCGGATTACTTGAACTACGGGTTTAGTCCGAGTGAGAAAATTGTTGTGTGAGCGGTATTTATACATACAATATACCCCGAGTGACACGCTTCACCTCTTGCACACAGCGTGGCGGGGACCTCGCGCTGCTTTTTGACAGTCTGGCCGATATCGTGTCGTAGCAAAGATCTTATGTCGCTCTCGTTGTCACTACGATATATGTCGCCCTCCACCATCCAGCGACTACGGTCGTCTCCCACATGGCGGTACGCCTTCTTAGCCGGCGTCGCGTCGTTCCCGCTCACGCTTGCACTGAACTGGCAGGACGTCGGTGGGACCTGGGATATCTCAGGTGTGGCTCTCGCCGCCCTCGCTGCTGGTTATCTGGCGAAACGCCATGGCCTCGAAAGCACCCCAGTCGGGTTTCGGACTGGGGCCATCGGCAGCCTGCCCGTGTTGTGGTCGGTCCCCAACGTCATCACCTCCGTCTTGGGGCTAGCCCAGCCCGCATGGTTCACAGTGGTGTCAGTCGTGATGCTGGCGGTGTTCGTCCCGCTCGTAGTCGGGTTCGCCGCGGTTATCGCCGCGCTCTCGGGGCGGCTGGGCGGGTGGCTGGCAGCAAAGAGCGGTCACCCGCGACAGCCGGTCAATGTCAGCTCGTAACCGCTGACAGGAGCGAGCAGGTATTCGTCCCCTGTCCTCTCGTCGCCGATATGCACGATATCGCATAGACCTCAAGCTACCGTAGGTGACTTATGCGAGTGTGATAACCGATATCCGCCGAATTAGGCCTTAACAACCATCCTGCACCACCGCCACTTGCTACAATGAGATAAATTTCCCGTGAAACCTAGCTCGCTATCGGGTCGGGTTGGTCGCTATCCTATCCCCAATAGTAATAACTAAATTATACATCTCTCAACGTGAGCAAGTATTGCGATAACTGTATTCGTTGGCGTCCTTCTCCCGTAACTCATCCGTGTGCGCCACTCGTGATCGGCCTCGGGCAGCACTGGATGGCCCGATTCCGCATTGCGCTGTCGGCACGTCCGATCAGATCCACCGGAGCGCTACCCAGACCAGTGCGACGACCGGGAGCAGGAACATCGGACCGATGGCCACTGCCAGCCCAGCTAGCTCCGCGTCGCTCACCGCCGGGCTGAACAGGAGGCCGGCAGGGACGACCAACAAGGAAAGTGCGAGCAACAGCGCCGCGGCAATTACGGCAGGATCCCGCTCGGGACGGTCCGTCTCGACGACCGGCAGGTCCAGCGTTTCGACCGCGGCGTCGAGATCCGCCACCGGTCCGAACTGTACCGACGTATCGTCGGGATCGAGACGCTCTATCTCTAACGTTCCGGTACCCAGCAGCCGGTCGGTGGCGGCGTTCCGGACCGAGAACCTCGCTCCGTCGACCGGCACGACCCACTGCGGGGCATCCAAGAGCGTATCGTGTGCGACGAGATACTCCTCGTGACGGCGGTACTCGATGGTGCCGTATCGCAGGTAGTAGCTGCCGATCCTGGCCCCGACGACGATGAGGACCACAGCAACACACGGAGCGAGCCAAACTGGCCCGGCAACTAGGACTGCAAAGCCCAGTAAAGCGAACACTCCCAAGACGCCCCGATGAAGGAATCCCAGTGCGACGGTCGGGAGCGCCGCCAAGAGGACAGGTGACGGTGCGACGGCGACGCTACTCTGTGGCTCCCCATCGGGCGGGTCGATTTCGGGTGCCGTCTCGGCGAGGTCCGTCTCGGTGAACCGCCCCTCGAGTCGGTCGGGGACCGGCAGGGCTGGGTGTTCAACGAACAACTGACGAACTGTGGCCCCCGTCTTGACGAGCACGAGGACGCTGAGTACGAGCGGGCCACCCAGTCGCTCGTCGATCATCCCGATAAATCCCAGGACCGCTAACAGGAGGCCGATCTGTGTCGGTTCGAGTAGTATCTCCCTGGCGGACGTGTCGGTGTACTCGCGCTTGCGTAGGTAATCGAAGCGGAACTCCCGACCTTGCGCAATCAACAGCCCGGAGATACCAAGCGCCAGCACGGGTGTCAGGCGAACTTGTGGCGCGACCACGACCCAGTAGGCGGCAGAGGCCGGGACGACCGCAGCCGTCCACAGTCCCAGAACCGAAAGTGCGAACGGGAGGTTTCGCGGATACACGGGTGGCCAGCCTGCTCGGAGCGATACCCCGCCACGTTTTTCCCGCAGTTCGGAGAGCGGCTCAATCCCGGCGACGTCGGGTGAGCCCTGTTGGGCGAGCAGTGCCTTCACTGTCGCAAAGAGTACCGTCGCTCCCCCTTCGACCCAGTAGATGACCAACAGCGAACCGACCGCCAAGTCGCCGACCCAGACACCCCAGAGTGGGAGCAGATTCGCGACGACGGTAACTGCGGTCGCGGTGACCGACGGGTTAGCTGGCGAGTGGCTACGCATCGTTTCTCGTCGTGAAATCACAACAAATCAGAACTTCGGTTCGGAGTATCACCCAATCACAGGTTTGGGGCTAGCTCTGACCACCGTCCAGGCCGTCGACCGTTGTCAGATCGGACCCCTGTGGTCGGCCAGTGGACCT
Source organism: Haloarcula halophila (assembly GCF_029278565.1). NCBI lineage: Archaea > Methanobacteriati > Methanobacteriota > Halobacteria > Halobacteriales > Haloarculaceae > Haloarcula > Haloarcula halophila. The sequence continues at coordinate 270,038 of NZ_CP119561.1, forward strand.
CCTCATAGACCACCCACAACTGGAGAGTGAGATCTGTGTGACCAACCGATTAGACCCCCACCGTGTCGTCCTGGGTTGAATCCGCTACCGTCGAGCCGGTGCGCGGAGCTTGGTCATCCTCCTGAAGTTGCTGGTACGCGCATGTCGCCACAGCGATTCCAAACACTGTCGTGATGCCAGTGGTGATCATCCCCAGCGCAAGTGCCGGGAGCGGGCTCAAAAAGAACAACACCGTCGCCGGACTACTCGCGAGCACACTGACGACGAAAACGAGCGCCCCAAGTCCGAACAGTTCGAGCCGCTCACCGCGTGACAGTTCCCAACTGTCCCGGAGTGCCGCAACGAAGTTCTTGTTTTGCAACGCGATCTCCTGTCTGACGAAGAAAAACGAGAGTGCAACGAATACTCCCGGGAGGATCAGCAGCGCTGTACCGAGATACGTGAGAACGGTCGCGATAGTCCCACCGACTGCACCGTTCAGCATCGCCAGTGGGAGTCCGTTCCGGAGGGTTGGATCCGTCGGTGACCGTGTCTGTTCGGCTGCAAACGCCCTGATCCCGACGATCCGAAGCGCTTCCGCGAGGAGTGCGGTTCCCAGCGCGAGCAGCAAGACGACGGGCAGTGGAAGCGGGACCGCAAGCACTGTTTGTGCCGCACCGAAACCGCCAAACGACGATTGCTGTACCGCTTGTGCCGAAATCCCCTGGAACCACTGTTGTACGCCGAGTGACACCGACTGTGAGATCACCGTGTTCAGCGCACCGAACGCGACAAATACACCGATCAACAGCAGTCCGTTTCGTGTCACTGTCCGGTCGAACCCGTCCTGGAGGGCTTTTCCGATATTCAGGGACATTACGTCCGTAGATGCTGCGGGACAAATATAGGTAGCCATGCTGCGTTTCTTGGGTTGAAACTCCCCACAAATTGTATATCCCTCCAGTGGGAGGGACATGCCGGCCGGTCGTGCGTACTGCACAGGTTTTCGATGAACTGTGTATGGCTATTGTCGGTCATAAGACCGTTCGTTAGTTGCTCGACGATGCCCAAACCGGACGGTATTCACTCCGAGGTCCACAGATGAGTGACGCAAACGAGAGGACGTGGGTCTGCAGCGTGTCCGGTTCCCTGACTGGAATATTAGATCTCTTTCAGATACTTGTCGATCCCCACTGGAACCTACGGCGCGGTTGCAGGCCTGATGTCGGAGGACCGATCCGATAGCGCTGTCCTGTAACCACACCCTAGCGCCATCGACCGGAACGATGTACATTAACAAGGCGACCGGTTCTGCCGGGAGCTCAGGCGCGGCGAACGCAGCGATCACCACCAGGCCGGTAGTTGAAGCAACCACGTACAGCGCGATGATAATGGACCTCCCAACCGGTCGAAGGCCCAGTTTGAGTGCCTCTGCTGGCGGCCGGTCCTGATACGATCCGTCGGCGGGAAGCTCGTGCCAGGCCCGGACCAGTTACGAGACACAGATGGCAAGAATCGTATGCTGACCGTTCCTGAGAGGAGCGAAAACACGCCCCGATCAGCGATATTCCGGCGAGAAGCAGGGCCCGTTTCTCCGAAAGAGCTGATGCCGTGAATAGCGCGGGACGTATGAGCACAAATCGAATACACAGATACTGAACCAATAGATAGTACTCACGGAGTTGATTTCAGAAGCGTTGGGACGAACCAGCTGTTCAGTGGACCTGCTTACTGAGCGGTCAACTTGAGTATTCCTTGCACTGCAAGGCCAACTACGACGGTGGCCGGCAGTCTCACCAACGTAGGCAGGTTGGTCAACGAAACCAGCCCAAAGAGAACGACCAGCCCTGCCAGAGCGGATATGAAAAATCGTTGATTTTCCGTTGAAACCATAGTTGAGAACTGTATTCTCATGAAAAGACTCTGTTGGTGCTGCGCCCAATAATAAAAAGACTCACTCCCTGTACTTAATGAAGTAACCTGACAGATTGTCTATCTTTCCGACCAATCGATTTGAAATACGCACTCAGTAGATGTGTATAACTACCGCCTCCGACCGCTGAAACTGGCGAGAATGTCCACCAGTATTTTATAGATTTGAGCGCGGCTCCGGTTCACGGCTTTTCTTATATCCAACAAAACCTGCTGAGATGAGGATAGCTACGAGTAAAGACATAACGCCAAGCTGCATCAAGGAATCATTATTGGACGTATACCCGATTAACGCTACGAGATAAATAATTATCACTAAACAAATCACCCCGAGACGGGTTTTGCTTAACTCTTCCATGACTGGTGCTAAGTTCTTAACCACAAATAAATCTATTTTATTGTCATTGTTATCATCGGTACTGGGCAATTTGATCACTCAAGAATTGGTGATAACACCGTCCGGGACGCGCGTTCCGATTAATCAAATCCGACCGCTCAGGCTTCATTCCAGGTTACCTCCGGAGCCAATATGGGGAGAACGAGAAAGGGAACAAGGATATCGAGATCAAGGATTCATAGCATTCCCGCTGCATGTCGTCGGTTCGGCCGAAGAAATTCAGCTACGCCATTCGTTGACGAGTGTCGGAAAGATGACACCGACTCCAAGTAGCACAGCGAAATGAATCCACTGACGGTCGGTCACGATCGTTGTCGCAAATACCGATACGAGAGCGAGGATGACAAAGACCGCTGTGATCTTGGTTCCTGTACTAATGAGACTACTCGACCTATTGGAGGGCTGCTCTGACATCATCCCGTTATTTGATTGGTGTGTAAAAAATACTTATCGACAGTCTCAGAGCCAACAACTGCCGCGGACCGCAGAGCGCACCCTGCGGAGTTGAGACCGGCCGACTGCGAACAGCCCTATGGTACCGTCTATAAATTAGCGGATCCTCGATACTATAACGCTTCGTCTGTATCTCACACGCCACTACTGACAAATATCTCAATGCTCGGGAAACCCCGCCGTTGTTAGGTGTAGCCCGACTGGTTACGCGAGGTTCGTTTCCTCTCGGTTCACGCTTGGAAGGCTGTCATTCTGAAAGTTCGGTATAGAGCTGTGTCAACCCACACTCGGGACAAAGAAACGCATGAAGCGGCGTTTGATGCCCGACACCGAGTCGGTCAAGCACACCACCGTCTCTTTTTGTTTCGACGTAGAGGTCACCGACTCCCTCAGCGGTTACGTTCGTCTTCTCCATTTGGCCATCACACACCGGACAATGGCGTTCAGTCATAGGGTCTACGCCTGCCTGTGTTCCCGATTGCTAAAGAAGCCAGGTCACGGTCTCATGTCAAGAAGCACCGATTCCAACATATGTCTTTGCTGGCCACGGTATTGTTTCTCGCTCGGCCATCGGTTCCACACGTCGCGTCAAGTTTCACTCCGAGATTCGTAGATGGAAACATCGTTGATTCAGCGATACTGACACCCAGTTGAATGTCTCCAATGACCCTCCGACGGGCAAACGATCAACATTGGTCCACACTGATCCTCGTCCTCGTGTCGAACGCGCTCCCGGCCGCAGGGGTGGCCTTTCTGGGATGGCGTGCGTCTGAAATCCTGGTTCTATACTGGGTCGAGGTTGTCGTGATGGTCGCTGCCTACAGCGTGGCGGCACTGTTCGCGAGGCAGCCAATCGTACTGGACGACCGCGACTTCTACATCGTCGGGTACGGGAGCCATGAAGAGATTGACCAAGAGCGTTGGAGTGGCGACCCTGAGCCGATCGACTGGATAGAGAATGTTCTTCCGGGCGCAATCGGGTCACGCCTGCCACCGATATACCGACGGAACTTCCGCGTTGTCGGCCGGTCTCTGACTGTTACGCTGTTTCTCGCCATGCTGTGGGCGTATCTGAGCGACATCGTCTCGAATCCGGTAGCTGCCCTTGAGTCACCGGCAGTCATCCTCGGGTCACTGGCGGTTTGTACGTCGCAATTAGCCGAACTCCGACGAGAATACTTCGTCCCGAATACGTACGAAGACTGGTCGGCGTATATGACGGTAGAGGCCGCACAGCGGGTTGTTGTTTTTTATATTCTGCTGGGCGTGGCTGTGGTTCCTGTGACTATTATCGGCCTCGTGGTGTTGGGACTGCTACTGGAGTTGGTCTCGGGCGGGGTTGCCATTCCTAGCCCAGCAGGTGGATCTGCCGGAATCGACTTAGCAGTTCTCGCTCCCGTCGTCGTTTTTTCACTGGGGAAGGCCGTAGTCGATTGGTCACGCCGGACAGTCGGAATCCGAACCGATGCAGGCGGCCTTGCCGGCTGGTTTACCCCGGAGAATCCACACCTGCGCGAGTGAGAACAGGAGCGTAGATGAACTCATTAGCTCTGTTGAAATCCTCGACCGGTAATATGTTCTCACCGTTCTGCTGAATACGGAGCGCGAATCTGGCACAAATCGAGATCGGTCTGCAGAGAAAGAATGATCGGTCAGTACAAGGGATCAATACAGCACAGCATCTATGCGTGAGAGACCGCTCGAACGCCACAAGTTTCACCTCGATCTAATCAGTACAGATCTTTAGGCGGTCAATTCCGGACATAGCGGGTTCAAAAACACAGCCGGCTCGTTCTTCATTCAGCACCGTCAAACAGGCTAGCCGGTGGAAACATACCCGGTGGGAGGGAATACTACGGTATGAGCACGACCGCTGTGAAGAGGGTCGGTGCATTCTGTAAACGCTACGGTCCAGGGCGGCTTCCCGGCGCGAGCCGACCGGCCATCGGTGCCGGCTACGCCGTCGCCACGGCGGCGCTGGCCGCAGCGGTGGCATTCGTCACCCTGACCGGCATCCAGACGCTGCTGTTTGGCGGGCCGATTGCGGTCACGGGCGAACTCACGTATGTTGGGCTGCTGGCGATTCCACTCGTCGTCCCGGCCGCCTTCGCCGGCGGCGCCGTGGCGTGGCTACTGCTTCCCGAGTCAATATCATACCGCGGGCCCCTCGCCGGCTTTATTGCGACGGTGCTGACCTACGTCGTCGCGACGCTGCTGGTTGTCCCCGTCTTGATCGCCACCAGTCCCTCCCAGCCGAGGGCGTCCGTGGAGCTCGGTCTGCTCGTCGGCATCGTCGGATTCCTCACCACGTTTTGGCTGACCCTTCCCATTGGCGCCGTCAGCGGCTGGATTCACGAGCGAGCGGTCACCGAGCATTGACTGCCTTCGGTGGATGTTGCTGCGATCAATTCGCACGTTCGTTCTAATAACTTATTCAGAGATACAATTCTGAAAATAACGCAGTCCCTGTGATGACTGCATCCTCTGCATTGATCGTTAGACAACTCGATTGAACATGCTGAGATAATCACGACCAGTTCTCTTGAGGGAACTGCTACCTCTGCTTAGCGTGAAAGGCACCGAAATCGAATACGTAGATCCTGGGCCAAAGAACAGTGCTCACAGTGTTGATTTCAGAACTGTTCGGACGACCTAGCTGCTCAGTGGCCCTCCAAACTGACTGCCGACTGTTCTGAGAACTCTGGCAGGAGGTGAGCCGTACCGCTGTGGTCACGAACCAGCCAGTAACAGTATCATACTGATGAATATCGCTGTCTAATGTAGTACTGAACTATGACTGCCTCACTGGTCATCGGTATGCCCGGCGGAACAGAGCTGTTAGCGATACTCGCGATTGCGATACTCCTGTTCGGTGCGAACAAACTACCGGGTCTAGCGCGGTCTTCTGGCCAAGCGATAGGGGAGTTCAAGAAGGGAAGAGACCAGATAGAACGAGAGATTCGAGAGACTGTCCAGGAATCGTCCGAGATCGCAGAGGAACGCACCGGGGACGAATAACTGTCTTTTCTGCTGTGTATTCGAGTCAGTAGCCCGGAGTTCCGTACTACCGTCGATGAGCGCCGTGTCCCTCCACGTCAGTTGAGGGCAGCGATGTCACACAGGCACTGTAGTCCAGCGATACTGGCGATCCATCGTTAGTCTTCGTCCGTTGGAGAGTTGACGGCAGTGGTGTCGGCGCCAGCCCCCCCGGCCCCGTTCGGACCCAGGTTCGTCGAGGGGTCGTCTACCGTGGCGGTCGAAGGACTCTCAGTCGCACCCTCAGCCGCTGATGCTTCCGATACCGCTCGTCTTTGCCTCGGAATCGCGATCTCCGGTGGTTCGTCACTCTCCCGGAGGAATCGCCACCGGTCGTGGAAGACGTGGTATCCGCTCACCGCGAGGAACCACCCTGATATGAGCATCGCGTACGCGATGTCGGGAACCAGTCCGAACGGCCACACCGAGAGCCAGACACAGACCGCGAGCGTGGCCGAGACCGCGCCGAGTCCAAGATACACTTGGCTCCACGGGAGGTTTCGCTTGTGGGCCAGTCCAAAGTAGATATCGAACTGTTCGAGCGAATCGGTCATCGTCACTGTGCCACGGTTCCGGTCGTATGTGACGATGCCGAGTCGGTCCATCTTCGGGAGGTGGGTCTGATGAAGCGCACTGTAGATTCGTTTTCGTTGCTTTGGGTTGACCGCATCCGTCCCGACACCGTTTTCCCATGCCGCGAGCTGTTCCGAGAGCTCCCGGATTGGGACCTGACCAGCATCATTGTCCTGTTTCATATAGTGGAGGACGTAGCGGCGGCGTCTGTTGCTGAGTGTCGTAAATAGTTCGTCGGTCGTTATTGATTTGAGTTGTCTGTTGTCTGTGTGTTCTTTCACTCACACCCCTCCGGTAACTAATTGACAACAAAATGGAATAGTAATTGAGGTTGCGTACGAAAACTATTGATATAGCTACTAGAACGTCACAGCTACGATCAAGTTTGCTACGTGACTGACAGTTACACTCAGTTGTGGCGACATCAGGAATATAAAACACTGTCACACGACCGAAGCGACCGGCCGGGCACCTGACCGGAGAGCGGGATACGCGAACCATACCTATGATTTCCTCCCTCGTAAGGTCACTGATTGTCAGTCACTATGTCCTCAGATGGCCATACCCCCGCTCGGTCCCGCCTCAGAAATCCCGAGTACACCGGCCGGAACCGATGTGTTCCCTGTACGGTCGTCAACGTCGCGCTCGCTGTGGTGTTGACTGCACTGGTTGCCATCGAGTCCCGGACGCTGGCTGTCGGTGTCGGTGTCGGGTCACTGGTACTCATCTACCTGCGTGGCTATCTGGTTCCGGGAACGCCGGCCCTGACTAAACGGTACCTCCCGGCACGGGTGCTCGTGTGGTTCGACAAGGAACCGATGACCGCGACAGACGGGACGTTCGACCCCGGGTCGGTGCTGTTCCGGGCGGACCTGTTGGCGACGACGCCCGACGGGGCGGATCTCAGACTGGACTTGGCGTTTGCGACGCGGTGGGCGTCCAGAACTCAGGCACTGCTCGAAGCGGACGTCGACGGGGAACAGACCGCCCTCGCAGCGTTGCTTGATGTGTCGACCGACGACCTGCTCATCGCCGACGGTGAGACGGGGCTGGCTGCGTACCTCGACGGCCAATTGCTCGGCTCGTGGCCCTCACGGACGGCCTTCTTCGCCGATATGGCCGGCATGGAACTGCTGGCCGAGCGGGTTGACGAGTGGGACAGGCTGTCGGTGTCGATGCGGAGCGAAGTCGCGGGGACGTTACGCCTGTTTGCGGAGTCCTGTCCCCGCTGTGGTGGTCTCGTTGAACTCGACGAGACGGTTCGGGAGAGTTGCTGTTCGACCCACGAAGTCGTCACGGCGGCGTGTAGAGCGTGTGGGACCCGGCTGCTGGAACTACCGATCTCCGAGGAAATGCGGGCGGCGATGAACGAGCAGGATTAATTCCGCCGGAGCGACAGCATCACCCGGAACGTTTTGGCGAGCTGGGAGGCTGTCGAGAGTGCGAACACTGCTAGCGCCGCGCTAGTGAGTACCAGTGGGTCGATACCCGGGACGTACGGCACCTCGGCGAGGACGACGACCACGCTAAGGAGACTGACGATGCCCAGCAAGCGGTAGTACTCGGCCCACGAGAGTCCGAAACAGGCGACGGTGTCGATGTACCGATAGAGCGACCGCACTGCCGGCCGTGGGCGGACCAGCTTTCGATCACGATCGTACTCAATGAGTGCGAGCGTCTGGAGTTTCGGTAGGTGTGTCTGGTGGAGGGCGTTGTAGACGCTCGCGCGATGAGTCCGTGGTGCGGGATCGACGCCTGTCTCCCGCGTTGCGACGCGTTCGGAGAGCTCCCGTAGCGTTAGTTCGCGTTCGGTGTTGGCAAGCAGCGTCGCGACTGTCTCGCGCCGACGGTCGTTACTGAGCAGTTCGTAGGCGTCGTCCGCCGGGAGCCTGTCGCGACCGAACATCTTGTTCACGCGTCTGAGAGACCGCCGGGGGATTAGCCATGAGTCGCCTACACTCCGGCACGGCGAGCGTACGCGTCCCGTATGCCCACTGGACGGTCGGCACGGTTGTGGGTACGATGGGGCTGTATCTGACTAGTATCCTGAACGTGTGCGGTACAGCCGCTGGACGAACTGGTATGGACACTGTAGCTATCCGCTCGATACCGGTATGGCGGCGTTGCAATCGCTGCCAGCTGCGGTACGAAGGTCGTATATTTCGGCCACAAAGGCCTGCTATCCGCTCAATCACTCAATAAGGAAGTCCCATCCCCCCAAGGTACCAGACAACCCGAAGCGACCCGCCGACATCAGGCGGCGACGCCGGGTGCATGAACCATGACCGACGACAACCAACAACTGTACAACCTCTCGCGACGCAAAATGCTGGCCGGCCTCGGCGCAGTGGGGCTCGCCTCCGCAGGCGCGGGACTTGGCACCGCCGCGTACTTCAGCGACACCGAAGAGTTCGAGGGCAACTCGATCACCGCCGGGACGCTCGACATGTCCGTCAGTGCGACCGTCGTGGCCGCAAACGAATACTGGGTCAACAACGGTGGCCTCGGGCTTGCCGAAGTCGCGGACAGTCAGGACGCCGTCGTGGGCCTGGAGGTCGACGATGTCAAGCCCGGCGACTGGGGCATCATCTGCTTCGACATCGACATCGAGTCCAACCCCGGCTACGTGCAGGTGTGCACGGAAGAGTTCGCAGAGACCGGCGGCGCGAACCCCGAACCGGAACAGGAAGCGGAAGGCGACGCCGACAACGACGCCGACCTCGGCGAGTTCCTGCTGAGCACAGTCTGGCAGGACTACAGCGGCCCGACCGACGGCTCCAGCGGCGGTATGAAGACCGACCTCTCGGTGCTCGACCCCGTCTTCAACAACGCCGGGAACAGCCTATCGGTCGCGTACGGTGAGCCCGACACCGGCGGCGTGGTCGACGGCGACCAGCACCACACCACCGCGCGTGAAGCAAACGGCATCCTCGACGCGGCCAACGGCGGCTACGTCATCAAGGACGACCAGGGTGTGCCCCTCGCAATCGGCGCCGGGGACACCTACACGTTCTACCTCCTGTTCGAGATCCCTTTCGCGGTGGGCAACGTCATCCAGGGCGACACGCTGAGCTTCGACCTCGCGTTCAAGACCGAACAGGTCCGCAACAACGACACCCCGTTCCAGAACGACCCGGCACCGGGGACCCCCACGCCAGAGTAAGTACAAACCATGGCTGAAAAGAAACAACTCCACAACCTGACCCGGCGGAAGATGCTTGCCGGCCTCGGTGCCGTCGGCGTCGCTTCGGCGGGGGCGGGCCTGGGCACCTCGGCGTTCTTCAGCGACGAGGAGTCATTCATCAACAACAGACTCACCGCGGGGACGGTCGACCTCAAACTCGACTACAAGGCGACGTATACCGGGGGGGAAAACCAATTCGACGCCATTCAGGAGAACTACCCCGACGCGGAGGCGCTGGGCGACGGCGTCTACCTGCTTGACCAAGCACCCAGCCCCGCTGACATGCAGGAGTGGGAGGACCTCGTCCAAGGCGAGAATTTCGACTTCTGTTCGCCCGAGGCCGACGAGTACCTCGTTAATGGCGACGAGATTCCCATCTTCACGCTTGACGACGTGAAACCCGGCGACTCCGGCGAGGTCACTATCAGCTTCCACATCTGTGACAACCCGGCGTACCTCCAGCTCTCGGGCGCTATCACGGAGAACACCGAAAACGGCCAGACCGACCCCGAAATCGTGGCGGAGGGCGTGGACACCGACGGTATTGGTGAGCTCGCAGACGCCATCGAGGTCTGTGTCTGGTACGACGAGGACTGTGACAACGTCTACGAACCGACCGGTACCGGACAGCAACAGGAACTGGAAGTCGCACTTGTCAGTGACGTCTCCGGCTCCATGAGCGGGTCGCCGTTGTCGGCGCTCAAAACCGCCGCGAGTGATTTTGTCGGCAACCTCTCATCACCGGACGAGGCGGCCGCGGTGTCGTTCAGCAGCGGCGCTACGACCGACCAAGAGCTGACGACGAACTACGCGGCCGTCCAGAACGCGATCAATTCTTACACTGCGGGAGGGAGCACCTCCATCGCGGCTGGCGTCAACGAGGGGGCCGACGAACTCCTCAACGGCGCGAACGCGACCCCCGGTGCGTCCAAGGTGATGATTCTGCTGAGCGACGGTAACTCCAACGCCAGCGCCGCGACCACCGCGGCCGACAACGCCAAGGCCGCAGGTATCCGCATCTTCACTATCGCGTTAGGCAGTGCGAACACGACGCTCCTAGAGAGCCTCGCGTCCTCGCCCGACGACGCCTTCATCGCCCCCAACCCGAGCGACCTCGACACCGTCTACGCGGAAATCGCACAGGTCGTTCTCGCGGGGGAACAGAAGATTATCGAGGGGACGATGGCCGAGGTGTTCGACGAACTCTCGGAGGGCGTCCTCCTCGACGGAGACCGACAGGAAGACAGTACGCAACCGTACCCCGGCGCGACGACCCAGTGTATCGGCTTTGAGTGGGAACTCCCGTTCGCGGTTGGGAACCACGTCCAGTCAGATTCGCTCACCTTCGACATCGTCGTTGACGCCGAACAGAGCCGCAACAACGACGCACCGTTCGGCACCGCGCTGTAACCGCGCCGCCCATTCTTGTTGAATAACCAATATAGCATTACAATGACTCACAAACCACAACTTCACAACCTCACCCGGCGGAAAATGCTGGCCGGCCTCGGAGCCGTCGGTATCGCCTCCGCGGGTGCGGGGCTGGGTACGTCCGCGTACTTCAGCGACCGCGAATCGTTTGCCGACAACTCCCTCGTGGCGGGCGAACTCGACCTGCTGGTCGACTGGCAACAGACCTACACAGCAAACGACGAGACCGTGTTCGTCAATGCCCACCCGGACCACGACGCTGACGGCGAGCAGTCCATCGTCGCCGACAACGACGACGGGCAAATAAAGTACAGCGACTTCCTCGACGAGGACGACCCGGACAGCAACGGGGAGAACCTTCCGGTGCTGAACTGCGAGAACCTCCCGCCAATCGATGAGGCCGCCTTCGGAACCGACCCGACGACCGGCGACGTTCAGGAGACACTCGTCCAACTGGACGACGTGAAACCCGGCGACGAGGGCGAGATTACGTTCAGCCTCCACCTCTGTGACAACCCCGGCTACATCTGGATGCAAGCCGACAACGTCACCGAGAGCGAGGGGGTCAACACCGACCCGGAACTCGCCGTGGACACGCCCGACGGCGGCGACCTCGCGAGCGCAATCCAGGCGAAGCTCTGGTACGACGCCGACTGTGACAACGTCCACGACGAGGCCGAGCCGGCCGACATCATGCTGACGCTCGACTTCTCCGGTTCGATGCTGTACCGCCAGTACGGAGGCGTCGTCAGCGAGGACTCCATCCAGGTCAACGGCAGCAACTACGACGAGACGACGAAAATCGACCTTGTCGAGCTGGCGACCCGAGAGTTCGTCCAGTACCTCGACGCCCAGAACGCCGACGTGCAGGTCGGTGTCGCCTACTTCGACGGGGAAGGCAGCGACGACACCGAGCCACGCACGGGTATCCTGCAGGGGCTGACCAGCGACCTCTCGGTCGTCGACAGCGCCCTCACGGGGCTGCGCCAGAAACTGGCCAACGTCGTCACCGGCGGCGAACCGTCGGACCCGTTCGACGGCGACGGTGACCCGGACCCCGACAGCAACGCCGGTGGTATCGCCACGGGTACCTACATTGGCGAGGGTGTCGACGACGCCCAGGACGAACTGGCGGCCAACGGTCGCTCGGGTGTCGACGCCTCGAACATCGTCCTCTCGGACGGCGAGTCATTCAACGGCACGGGCTCGACGCAGTTCAGCTTCCCACAGGACGCGGCGACGGACGCGCGAAGTGCCTCGCCGTCCCCGGCAACGGACCTTTACACCGTCTCTGTCGGAAGCGCGAACGACAGCGTCCTCCAGGACATGGCCGGCGCGGCCGGCGGACCGGGGAGCAACCCCCTGTTCTTCTTTGATGTGGACGACCCCGTCACTATCCCGACCGTCTTCGGCGTGCTGGCCAGCCAGTTCGTCGCCGAGAAGGTCATCATGGAGGACACGCTGGACAACGTGCTCGCGGCGATGGCGGCCGGCAACGGCATTCCGCTGGACGGCAACGTCCTGACGGTGTACGACGAGCTATCGGACCCACCGACCGACGAAGACCGCGACGCCTTCGAAGGCAACGGCCTGATGTACTGTGTCGCACTCTCGTGGGAACTGCCCTTCGAGGTCGGCAACGAAGTGCAGGGCGACACGCTCGGCTTCGACCTGGGCTTCTACACCGAGCAGGAGCGCAACAACGACGGGAGCGGCCCAGCGACGGCCTGATATCCGACCCCTCGCTGACGCCCCGGTGGTCCCCTATCCGGGGTCCATACCGATCCGGCAACCACACCATACCTATCGACGATAGCGGTGTTGCAGAGCGTACGAACGACGACGGAGATTCAGAAATGAGAGTTACACGACGAGAACTGTTGGCCGCCCTCGGTGTGGGCACCCTCGGGCTCGGCAGCGTCGCCGGGTTGGGCGGACAGCCACGCTACACGCACTACACCTACGCGGCCGACGGGGACCCCGACGACCGACGGGTCCGGGTGGCGTGGTACGAACGCTACAACGGTGTCTTCCAGGAGACGCAAAACGGCACGAGCGACCCCGGACTGGACGACACGCTGGACCCGGCGACGAACCCGGCCTACGTCACGGACGCGGAGTTCGTGATCGAGGCGGCCGGCCCGGTGATTACCGTCGGCGACGTCATGCCCGGCGACGACGGGACGCTCGTGGTGGGCCTGGAAGTGGCCGACGACCTGAGCGTCCCCTCAGAGCCTGTCGATATCTGGCTGCAGGCCGCTATCGGGGCCGACAGCGAGAACGGTATCAACGAACCGGAACAGGCCGCGGGCGACACCTCGCCGACCGACGGCGAACTCGACGACGAACTCGTGGTGGCACTCTGGCGCGACGGCGCGCCGCTTGGCTCCTGTAACGGCCGCCGTGATTTCGCCGAACAGCTCGAAAGCCCCATCGTCGCGAGCACGCCGCTGAGCGTCGCGTTCGCCGCGACAAGCGACGTGGGCGACGACGACGGGCAGCGTGTCCTCGACTCGGTGGCCCCGGGGGAGAGCCGCTGTCTCGCACTCGAATGGGAGTTTCCTGCCGATACCGCGACTAACCGCTCGCAGGGCGACGGGGTCGTCTTCGACCTGCGGTTCGGCGCGGTCCCCGTCGGTGCGTCGAGCCCGTTCGACGGAGGGACCGGCCAATGACCCTCTCACGCCGCGGCCTGCTCAGCGCACTCGCGGTGGGAAGCGTCGGCAGCCTCGCCGGCCACAACGCAGTCGCCCTACTGAGCGACCGGGAAACGATGGAGACCCAGATGACGGCCGGACTTGTCGATATCGTCGTCGAGTACTGGCGGGATCTCGGGCCCGACGGACCGGACCTGACGGCGCCTGACGGCGTCGGCGACGGAACGACCCTCGCCGGTCACGTCGAGGACCTCTCAACCGGCGCGCCCGTCCGTGATCTGTTCAGAATCAGTCTCCCGCAGGACCGCGGCGGCACCAACAACCCCGCCCGCATCTGGCTCTGGGCCGACTGTCCCGAAGCGACGACGCTGGGCGAACTCCTCACGGTGACGCTGTCCTACAGTGACGCGGACGGAAGGGCCGGATCGACCATCGCCTCGGGGTCGCTCCGCCAGGTGGCCGATTCGCTCCGCGAGGGTGTCCGGCTTGCGGAGAGCCCACCGGTCGACGAGAGCGGCTGTATTGCCGACGAGCTGTTCATCCTCGCGGAGTACGAACTGGCCGCGTACGTGGGCAGCGAGTCCGTCGCACTGCCGCTTGACATCCGCGCGGTGCAGTGTCGAAACACCGACGGGACGCTCAACCCATTCAGTGCGAGCGACACCGAACCCTGCCCACCCGGCTACAGCTGTGACTGTTGCTGGATGATCGGGAAGGTCGAAGTCGACACCGAACTCGAAGTCGGCGAGACCTACTCTTTCGACGAGGGGCTGGCCGGCTACGGCATCGAGGTGACGGCGATGGACGGCGACGGCGGCGTCGCGTTCACGCTCACGACTGACGAGGAGACCCCCCTGCTCCCGCTCTGTGCGGTCGACGTCAAGGGGGGGCCCGAACCGTACGAACACTACCCGCGCAGCGCGGACGCGTTCGGTTTCGACACGACTGACCTCGACGGTACCACGGACGGGCTCGTCTACACGCCCGTCAACGACAACAACGGGACCAACTACGGTATCAGCAACATCGTCGTCAGCGTCTGCGCCCCGACGCTCTCGGACGGGAGCTGTCCGGCCCCGCTGACCCAACTCGCCCGTGGAGGTGGGCGACCATGACCGACGATACCAATTTCAATACGAACGATACCGAACCGGCGACAGGGCGGCAGAACCAGGGGAGCGACGATCAGCGCGGTATCGATAGCGAGCGGCTCCGACAGGCAACGAAAGCAGCCGGCACCCTGTGTCTGGTTCTCGCGCTCCTCCCGTTTCTCGTCTTCGCGGTCCCGCAGACGGTCGGCGCCGACCACGGCTTCGTCATTCTCTCTGGGAGCATGGAGCCCGCACTCTCCCCCGGGGATGTCGTCATCGTCTCGGACGCGGCGTCCGTCGAGGTCGGTGATATCATCACCTTCTCCAACGGCGGGTCAATACCCGTCACTCACCGAGTCGTCGGTGTTCAGGACGGGCAGTACATCACGAAAGGCGACGCCAATGGCAACCCCGACACCGCCTCGGTCGCTCCCGGGAGCGTCCTTGGGCGGGTGGTCCACACCATCCCGCTCATCGGCTACGTAATCATCTGGGCGAACACGCCGACCGGACAGATCGCGCTCGTGGTCGTCCCGCTGTTGTTGTTGGGCGTGAGTTCGCTCCGCCGGTGGGCCACCGAGGATGACGACTCGATGTCGGACGAAACGCCGACCGACGGGACTGACATCGCGGCGATGTTCGACGCGGTGGCGACGGACAGCGAGGCGGGAGCCGAACTCGTCGAATGGACGCCCCCAGTGACGGTGAGCAAGCCTACGGAGATGGCCGCCGAACCAGCGGCAGTCGAGAACGACGCGGCGACCGACGACACCGTCGGCGTGCCCGCCCCTGACCTCAAACTGACGCTCCTCTCGACGGCCGTCCTCTGTGGCTACGCGGGTTGGAACGTCTCCCGCGAGGTGGCCACCACCGGCGTGCCCCATCCGGTCTCGGTCGGGATAGTGACTGCCGGCCTCCTCGGCCTTGCGTTCGCGCTGTGGACGACCCTAAGTGTCGACCCGACTGCCCCGGAAGCGGCGGAGGAGGCAGCGCCGACCGCCGTCGGCGGTGGCGTCGAGATGGAGGACGGGACATGAGCCGGCTGCTTGTCGTGTTCGTCACCGCCGTCACCGTCACGGCGATGATGACCGCTGCCGTTCCGGGGGCACCAATCACCACACACGCGCTGTTTGGCGACTCGGAGCCAGTGACGGTCACCTTCAGCACGGACGGCACCACCTCGGACCTCGCGGTTCAAGCCGCCCCACCACGAGGGGGTTCGAACGGCGGACCGAGCATGTCGTCGCTCCAGACAGCGAGCCAAAGTCCGTCCGGTCCAGAGAGCAGTGACGAGCGCGGCCAAGAGGCGCCCTCGGTTCCGGACGGCGGGACGGCCGGTGACGCCGATAGCACGCCGGCAGCCGAGGACGCCCCCTCCGACGACGGAACGGACACCACTGGCGGCTCAGACACGACCGACGGCGACTTGGCCACGCCACCGGCCGGCGACATGCCGCCCACTCCGGACTCGTCGGACGGGTCGGGCGGCGACAGCGCTACCACCGACTCGGACCCTGCTGTCGGGGTGCCCAACGACGGCGGCGAGGGGGATTCGACCGGCGGCGGAGACGACGACTCGGACGCCGACGGGGTGTCGGCACCCGACGACGGCAGCGGGTCCGGCGCGTCCACCCCGGACGAATCGGACGACGGGTCAGACACGCCACCAACCGACGGTGTAGCGTCTGGGACGGCTGCCGTCCCCGGTGACGGCAGCACCGACGGGGAGGTTGAGACGCCCCAGACTGTCGGTGACGGGACCGACTCGTCCGCCAGCGACGACGAATCCAGCGGCGTCGACGCATCCGACCAGTCTGCGGGCGACAGCGAACCGGGCGGCGACACCGATGCACCGGAAGGTGAACCCGCGTCCAACACCGAGTCGGGCAGTGACGACGGAGCGACTGGGTCGGACGATGCGAGCCAGAACTCGGCATCGGCGACGACGGATGACAGCGACGCGACATCAATTGACGGGGAGAGCGCAGACAGCACCAACGATGACGCTTCGGGCAGCTCCGATGGCACCGAGACCACCGACAGCGACGACGATGCAGCCAGTGACGGCGATCCAACTAGTGACGACGACAGCAGCGACCCGCACACCGCCAGCGGCGGTGACTCGTCCAGCGACTCCGGCAGCGGTGATGATTCCGGCGGGAGTGACACTGGCAGTGACGACAGTGCAGGCATAGCCAACAGTGGAAACGACGACGGTTCGCCCGGTGACTCCACCGGCAGCGACAGTTCCGGTGAGAGTGACTCCTCAACCGACACCAGCAACGGCGACAGTTCAGGAGATACCGAGTCCAACAGCGGTGACAGCGATACAAATAGTGACGCCGACAACGGAGACGACAGCGATTCATCCGGCGACACTAGCAGTAGTCAGAGTGACAGACCGGTTGGTGCGGATGACAGTGACTCGTCCAGCGCCTCCACCAACGGCGGGAATTCAGACGACTCCGCCAGTAGCGACGACAGCGACCCCTCCGGCGACTCCACCAATAGCGGTGACAGTTCCAATGACTCCATTAATAGCAGTGATAGTTCTGGCGACATGCCAAATATCGTTGAGACATCCTAATGAGCTTTGAAAGAGTGTCAGTCGTCGAGTCCCGCGGCTGTCGTCGGCAACGGCGAGGATGTGAGAACCTCCTGTACTGCCCGCCGAATCCGGTCCGAGAGCGCCTGTGAACTCACGTCGAACTCCGTTGAGAGTTCCTCCAGCGTAATTTGCCGGGGGATATCGAAATAGCCGCGTTCGATGGCCGTCACGAGCGTCTCGTGTTGTAGGGGCGTGAGATTGTAGCGGACGTCGTCGCGCATCGGCGACGCCTCTGTAGCAATGTTGATAACTTCGAAATCGATATCCGCGTCCCGACAGAGCGCGTGGAAATCCCGAAGGGCGGCATGGTTGTCGAATCGGAGGCGGAACGACCACGAGTTGGTGCCGTGGGCTTCAAGTACTGTCGCTCCGCTGGTGATCAGAATCGAAGTGAACGTGCACACGCTCCCGTCCCACTTGACCCTGTACAGGATGCTCCCGTCAACGCGGTTGAGCGCTTCTAGGTTTTCCACCTGAGGTGCCGCCCGGACGCGACGCTCGAACGACTCGAAGTCCACTCCCTCCACCCAGAAGAAAGGTATTACCTCGTCACCGAGCGGGACGACCCGGTCGAGCAGGATGTGAATATCCTCCTCGCCTGCGGTGATACGACTAAGCGCGAAATCCTCGGTGTCTATCTCCAAGGCGAGAAGGACCGTCATGATAGTCACAATGTTACACGTCATTAACAATATTTCTATACTGATAATTCTACTCAGTCGAGTATGCGTCGATAATCACGACCAATTGCCCAAGACAACGAGAGATTACGGAGCGGCAGTGGCTTCATCTCCGGAGTCGTGAGCAAGCGGCGAGACGACGAGATCGTCGTAGGGGAACACTGGCTTCTTTGCCCGCCCGACAGCCTCGAAGCGGATGACGCCCAGCGCTTCGAGTGTTGTGAGTTCTTCGTGGACGTTCTTCTTGTCACGGCCAACCAGTCGTGCTGTCTCACGAATGCTGTCGGGTTCTTCGTCCCTAATTACGCGCAAGAGCGTGTATGTCCGTTCGTTGAACACATCAGTTAGTTGACTCTCGTTTGGGAACCGGACAGTGGCTGGCCGGTTGAGGGACTCTCCTTCTTTGAGTGTCTGAATCGCTTCGAGGCCTTCTTCGTACGGGTTGGTCTCGTTGTCGACCGTGACCACGAGCACATTCTGTTCAGTCATGGGTATCACCATTGTCTTTGGATGGACCGAAGCGTGGCTTCGGAATCTCGTCCCAGAACTGTTCGTAGAGTTCCTCGATGCCCGGGAACTCGATGAACGCCGGTTCCGGGTCAGGAGCGACGTGTAATTCATGGCCTTTTGTGTCCTCGTGTGAGTTGTCATAGCGACGGATCGTTCCGTCGTCGAGCGTCTTGGGACCGGCGGTCAACGCTCCGTAGTGAAGCGTGTACCGCCACCCCGACGGATAGGCGTCGTCGTCCGTCCGCCGGATCGATACACGAACGACAGTCCCATCGTCGTACACTGTTGCGTTATCGTATCCATCGAGATCATCGGCCGTTGGTTCCATCCGCTACCACGTTGGTTTCGTGGCCAACGATAAAGGAGTGTTGGTTCCTCAAACAACGCTTTTGAGACTACGCTGTGCAAATCAGTAGAAAACGCGGTCAAGCATACCGCGATAATCACGACCATATCTCACTTCCGTATGGCATGCGTGTAGGGTGATGCAAGAGTTTATACAATCACACAGCTAAATTTGAACTATGAGTCTTGACGAGGCGGTAGACGAGGCGCTCGCGACATACGGGATGTCGCGTAGCGAGGAGGCCGAGGAAACGGGCCGATTAGTCGCTACTCTCCAAGACTAACGCAGTCTGCTAGTCAAGCCGCCGGATTTTCTCTGCGAACTCCGCTTTAGATATCCCCGTAGTGTCGGTCAACTCTGGAAAGCCGGCTCGTTCAACTGCTTGCTCCACAAATTCTATCCAGAGGTCTTGGTGCTTTTCGGCGTAGAATACCTTCGCTTCATGCGGATACATATCAAGCTCATATTCTGACAAATCGATCATGACTTGATGTTTCCGCTCAAGCGTTGTGGCTCCGAACTCACGCAAATGTTTGAACAGGACGTTCTTCCGACGAACGGTCAGGAGACGCTTTGATTCGTTAATATACTCGTTGACCCACTCTCGCCAGTCGTAGGTCTCGGGTTCGATCTCGGTTTTTGTTTCGGGCATCGAAAAGTCGGTGTTGATACGGCGTAGGTAGAACTGTACCAGTGCCACAGCAGTCCGGTGATTCCCGTTGGGAAGAGCGTGCTTGAGAATCAGATTCGATGCGAGGCGACCAGCGACATCTGTTGCCGTCCCCTCCCACGATGTCTCATCAAACGCTTCGGGGAGGGCGTCAATGTCGATGTTCTTGTAGGCCTCCACAGGCGTCCCCTCTTCTTCCTCGTTCTGTGAGAGGAGCGCCCGATAGATCTCCAGAAGCCGTGCGACAATCGTTCCGTTGTCTTCAGTCATGTCCGCGAGAGCGTCACTAAGGTCAAGTTCGATCTCGCTCACTGCACCGCCGCCGACCCGAGATGTGTAGACACCGTAGAACTCTGCATCAAGTTCGTATTCCATGACTTTCACGGCTACATTCCCATCGTAGTCGACGATTTGTGACACAAGATTCTCGGGGTCTGGATTGACGAAAGCGAGGGAGAACTGCTTGTCTGCAGGGTGGTGGTAGTGGACGTGCCCCATCTTGCTATCGGACAATACTCGGAGAGCATATTAAATGACTTCGTGAACAGATGCAGGTCGGCGGGCGTCCCCGATTGTGTCGAGAAGCACGACCAGTTTCAACTGCCCTGACGCCGTCCAATAAACATGACTGCCGCAATCGTCTTTTGACGCCGCCTTCCCCGCAGTAGAGCCGCCAAGAACGGGAGATGACTAAGTTATGGATCCAGTTTGTATGTGTCGAACGATCGGTCAGAGGATAACACTCGATATAGAATGAACTACCTCAATCTATATTAAGCCAGAGTGCGAACGGTAGACTATGACCGAAGACGAATCATATTCTGAGAGCCTGATGAACCGTCAGACGACGGGCGAGGACCGTGTACGGATGGTCGCACGGCAGCTGTCGGAGCCGCGGACAGCGAATTGGATCGCCTCTGAAGCGGGCTGGTCACACGAGCCTACCAAGCGCGTTCTTGAACGACTCGTTGACGACAGTATTCTCCACCGTGACGAAAGCGGTACCCACACCACGTACTACCCTGATTACCGTCGGCAGGCGATGCAGGAAGCGATGCGCCTTCGAGACAGCGGCCATACCGTCGAGGAGCTTACGGATCGGCTGGCCGAGATGAAGGCACAAATTCGTGACTGGGAGGACACATTCGACGTCGAGTCACCGAATCAGCTTCGTGGGACCCTAGCTGACGAGATCCTCGACGGCGAAGAGGAGGACCAGCGCCGTGAAATCGCTCGTGAGTGGGAACACCTGCAGCGGCGCATCAAAATCGTCGGGTTCGCCATCCGCGAGTGGGACTTCCTCGCCCCAACGACAGACCCTGCTGAGGCTAGCAGCTAACGAATGTCAGTCCCTCATCCCGGAGGCGACCCAAACGCGAATCTCTACGCCCAACTGAAGCGGGACGTCCTCGATCGCGTGCCACAAATTACGACAGTCGAGTACGTTCCAAACGATATTGAGGCCAAGCAGCTGCGGGCGAGTTTCGATCCAGACCGTCTTGACCCCCCGACAGGCCCTGATTCGCCGGAGCTGACCATCAAATGGTACCGGCAGGACCCTCACGATTGGTTCCGTATCAACTACACCGACCCGAACACGGGCTTTCACGCTGGATGGCATCAGGACGAGGACCACGCCGATCTTGGACGGGCACATTTCCAATACGCAGCCGACAATGGGGAGGATCGCTGGGGAATCACGTTCACCCAACAGACTCCCTCCCTGATTCTCTGGGAAATCGTAGAAGACCTTCTTGAGGAAGTCCGTCCAAACTACCAGTACGCGAACGAGGAACGATAACCCTTGATAACGCCTGTGGAGAACGCACCGGACGGTCACTCGCGGATTCGTTGACGGGTACCCCACGACAAGAGGAAAATCCATGGTGGCGAGGGCGGGAACCAATGATTCGGGAGATAATCACGACCAAAATATCTTCCCACCTGATAATCTGATTACTAAGGTTCGAAACACCGCAGTCCAGACATTACTCAAACCAGGACCCTCTGCGTACCTCTATGCTCGCACTGTCTCGGATCCGCCTCCAAAGTTAACAGATCCTACTTCAGCTCCAGTTACTCACTGAAGAACCTGTGCAGGAATATTCTGGGCATCAAAATCAACCTACGATAGGCTAACGCTTTTTATGCTCTATTGATACTCGTGAAGTATGAGCGACGACTCGGACACCAACTCCAGCAGCGATTCTTCAAGCGGTTCGTCGAGCACGAAGCGGGAGCTCTCAAAAAGCAAAAAGAAAAACCGGGAAGCGTTGTCCGGGTCGAAGCAGCGGGCGAACTCGAAGGGAAAAAAGGTTGAGACAACCAGATGGTCTCCCGAAGACGGCGCTGGTTATATCCCGACGGAGGAAGGCGGGTCTGGACAAGAGGTTAGCAGTGACACTACCTCTAGCGAAGATTCTAGCGGTAGTTCTTCAGACGAGTAACGATAACACATGGTCTCGGTTACCACGTTGAGTATCGTTGGGTTAGCCGCACTTGTCGCACCAGGATTCATTTCGGTGTTGCTGGCGACCACGATTGGTGTTGTTGAACGCGAACCCTCTCGATTCAAAATCTTAGTTGCAAGTCTGATTTCCAGTCTGCTGATCGACACAATGTTTCTAGGCGTATACCAAGTGTTCTACTCCCCAGTCACCAGTCTTGGGCAATTAGAGTCGATTTTCTTCACGCCTCAGTTTCGGCTAGACTTGGTTGCAATCTACTTTAGCATCGCAATTGCGCTGGGTGTAGTGTATTCGTTGGAGTTGATTTACGAGGTGCGAAGCAAAGTACAGCATGTGTTGTGGAGTCGCAGTGAGTACCGAAGACATCGCCGTCAGCCGTGGGAGGGGGCGATGGACGATGCGTCTGTTGTGCGTGTGAAAACGCCAAGTGATGCCCGTATCATTGGCCGGGTAAGTGAATATAGTCGCGCCGAGAAGCCCCACGAACTGTGGCTGGACGACGTCTACTGGGTCGATGAGGAGACAGACGAACCGTTTTCAGACGGAGTTACCGAATCGATTGTGTTGCTAGAGGGCGATATTGAGCGAGTGACGGTACTTGACTCGGAAACGGAGTCCCGCTTTGGTGATTAGAGGGAAAGTATGAAGATACCATAATTATATATTCAGACAACGTGACCACAGTTTCTAACCTTCGAGATGTCCTCGCTAACTTTCTTGAGGAACTCGAAGATGAATTCGACGACCCCCACGAAATCGAGCGAATCCTCAACGGTGATCGAAACATCACCAGGAGGGATATTGGGGCCGAACCCGAAACGTGGACAGAAGATATCCTCATCAACCCAGTCCTGAATGCAGTCGGTCTTCATAAATCTCCTGGGCGACCGACCTCACAGCGTAAAACCCCGGATTTCAAGCTTGAGGAACAGAACGGCGACCAGACCCTCGAAATTGTCGGGGAGAACAAATCTCTGAACAAGATCGAGGATGCTGAAGATGAGCTTGTAGACGACTATCTGTCCAACATCTCCTTCCCGAACGACGGAATCGCTACTGATGGGCTCGACTGGGTTGTTTACCGCACTGAACGTGGTGGTGACTTCTTCGAGCACGAAGCTGTCCGACATCACAGCTTCAGAGATGCCCTCCGGCAGTTAGCACGCAATGAGAACATCATCAGCCAGCAAGCGCTCCCAGACTCTGACATCGATATTGACAACGAGCTGGAAGCGTTCGCGCTGACATTCCAACCCGACCATCTTGTTCCGCTCCTCACGAAAACAGCACCCACGGAGTTCCGTGACCAGCGAAAACGAGATGTCGATGACTTCTTCGAGATTTATATCGAAGTACTGTTTGGTGAGTCAGACGAGCACAATTACGATACGTGCCTTCGAAACGATATTGACGCGCCTGACGGCGCTTCGAGGAAGGACAAGGATGTGTTCGCGGTCACACTCGTGAACCGTCTGATGTTCATTCGATTCCTTGAGGAGCGAGGCGTTCTCGAGGAAGGGTTCCTGCACGAGCGTGTCGAAAACTACAGCGAGGGCATCCCAACTTCTCTCTACGAAACAACTATCAAACCCCTATTTTATGATCTGTTCAACGAACCCCGTGAAGACCGTGAGCTCCACGGCGACTGGTACGATGAAATCCCGTATCTGAACGGTGGACTGTTCCGTCAAAATCTCAGGCAAGAAGACGACTACGACGTTCGGAACACTTCAATGGTGCTCGTCATCGACAAACTGATTGAGGGCAACCATGAGATGGACCTCGAAATCGATCCCGCGATTCTGGGAAGCGTTTTCGAAATGACCATCAACCACATTAGCGAGGCGGAGGACCGACAAAAGGAGACTGGCGCCTACTACACGCCCAACGACGTTACACACCTGATTAACTCCCAAGCCGTTGACGGTGAGGTCAAGGAAACTATCATCGAATCGTTTGCAGAAACGCTGGACGAGGAGGTAGAGTCTACGTTCCGACGGCAGGCTGAAGCAGAGTCTCTGGAGGAAATTCTGGCACACATTGAGGAAGGCGAGGGCTGGTACGGAAGCACCCAGGGTCTTGACAAAGCTCGTGAGGCGGTTCTTAATCTGACTGTTCTTGATCCTGCATGTGGCTCTGGTCACTTCTTGACGGCTGCGATGGAACAACTGCATCAAGTACTCCAGTCCATTCACCGTGGTCAGCACGGCGGTGATGACCCGTCACCTGAAGAGAAGTACCAGCAGAAACGCGATATTGCGTTGAACTCCATCTATGGCGTCGATGTTGACCGTGTTGCCACCGAGATTGCCAAACTGCGAACATGGCTGAAAATTTTGGAGGGGAACGACTGGGAGGAGAGCTATGGCCGTCTCCCCAACATTGATGTGAATATCCTCGAGGGGAACTCACTGATTGGCCTGCCGACTGTTGGGTACGGTGCTACAACGCTGAATGAGTATAGCGACCGAATGGAAGAAATCCTCACCCAGCGGAAAGAATACAAGCAGGAAAACGAAGGATCGAAAACAGCAATCGACGATCTTCGAGACGACCTTCGAGATGATCTCAACAAGGAGTATATCGACCGGTTAACCCAAACTGTCGAGAGTGAAATCCGAGATTCAGAGGTCCTGTACGAGCTTGCAGATGAAATTTCTCCTGTAGAACTACGACAGTACATCGACACAGTATCGATCAAGCGTACTGACAAAGAGAAGTTCACTGATACGCAAATAGCGGATCTCGAGGATGCTGGGTTCGATGTCCATCATATGCAAAAGAGCGGGAAGATGGATATTGTGAACCACATTGATAGTCTAACTGATAGGAAGAACCGCAACGGGATTTCCAGTCAGGCTGAAGCTGCCGAGCAAATCCTTGAGGCGTTGATTGAGTTTGCCGAGAAAGACCAGTTCTATTACAACAAAGTTGAGCGTCGCCCGCTCCACTCCGATTTAGAGCGTATAGAGGGCAGGCCATTCCATTGGACTGCAGAGTTCCCGGAGGCCCGCAAGGAAGACGAGAACGGGAACTACGATATGGTGTTCGACATTGTCGTTGGAAACCCACCGTATGGGGACATTCTCTCTAACAATGCGAAGTATCTAGTTAGTGCGTATGAGACGGGCGGAATCAACGATATCGCTGCACAGTTCGTAGAGCGTGAACTACAGCTACTGAAACTCGGCGGGCACTTCGGGAACATCACAACGCTTCGCATTGCCTACGATCAGCGCGAAGAACCTGCACGAAAACATCTCACGCGCCGGTTGGAGAAAACACGGATGGCGTGTTTTGCACACCGCCCATCTCGAATTTTTGAGGGTGCACACGTGAAGCCAGCTATCATCACTGGAAAGCTAACCGGAGAGCACGACCCGGACATCTACACAAGTCGGTATATCCGGTTCACCACCGAGAATCGAAACGAGACGCTGTCAAATATCAGCTACGCGAAGGCGAACGGGCTTGCTCTGGGGGACAAGATTGGTGATGGTCAGAACCTGTCTATCCCGAAGCTTGGCCACGATACTGCGAGAAGTGCGCTTGAGAAGTTGAAAGAGGCCAGTGACCGAACGTTCTCGGACGCACTTCAAGATAACGAGACAGATTACTTGATGTGGCGTCGTCGTGGTGCCCTGTACTGGATTAACCCATTGCTGGTGAATTTGTACGAGGAACAAGGCAAGACCACTCCAACAAGTATGTACCGGATGTACTTCTCGTCGGATCTTGAACGGCGTATGAGTTTCATCACGCTCCAGTCTTCACTCTACTACTGGTACTGGATGGTGTACAAGAACGGGCGCAACATTGACTGGTGGGAAATCGAACCGTTCCCCTTCCCAGATCAAGAAACACTTGAAGCGAATAGGGAAGACATCATTGAGGTAAGCGAGGAGCTATGGGAGGCGATGGAATATCGGTTCGTCGGGAAAGCTCGGACTGTGATTGAGAACGCAGCGGAGCTCAAACCGATTGTTGATCGCGTGGACGACTTGATTGGCCCAATGTATGGGCTGGCTGAGGACGAGATAGAGTATATGAAAAACTTCGACGCTGAGTATGGTCGGGAGCCGGAGGATATCGACTCGGAGACGTTGGAGTCGTACGCGGACGACTGACCAAACGCTGATTTTCACCACTCCTGTATGAACCTATAGTACATGGACACGCCTGTCGGAACGGAAGGAGACGAATTTCGAGGTCTTCAGATAGTCAATGTTGTCGCTTCGGGCGTGTTAGGGGCTGGTGAAATCGATACAGACGTACTGGGTGCTGAACTTTCGGTTGAAAAAACCGTGCTTCCTGGCCGAGTGTATCTCAAGCCGGAGGAGCAATCTCCGGTAGCGATGGTGTTTCGATCAGGGTCGTACACCGTTGCAGGCGCTTCGTCTTGGGGTGAGGTTCTGGACATTGTCCGCTGGCTGTTCGAGACTCTAAGCTCAATTGATGTTGGAATAAATCGGGACGAGATGCTGGAGTCTGTATCACTGAAATATCTGGTTGTAACTGGTGATTTTAATTCTAGTCTGAATTTGGCTGCTGTAGTAGTATCTCTCGGAATGGAACAATCAGAGTATGAACCGGAACAATTCCCTGCGGTAATCCACAATCCAGAGGATATCGATTGTACTGTGTTGCTATTCTCTAACGGAAAGGTCACTATCACCGGTGTTCACAATGTTCAAGACGCCTTTGATGTATTCGAGCATATTGAAAACGTTCTCACAGATGGTGCGCTTATTTGAACTGAAGACATATCTTCCAGTTATGACGGTAGTGTTAGAGGCAGAACTAGGTCAACCTCATTAAATGATTGAAACCTTGCTCAGATGTTTATCCGGCTGCCAAAGCATTTCATCTTCCATATGTGCAGAGAATTAGAATAATGTTTGCTCAACTTTCCTCGACAATCATATCACGAACTGCTTCCAATCCTGTTGATTCAAGTGTGCCAGCGCTCATTAGGCTCAGCTGATGAACCTGTATTCCTTCGACAGAGAAGGTCTTGATGGATGAACTGTCACCAATACCAAGTAACGCCGTTGGCGGTGTCTGCTCCAAGCTAGTGTCAATAAAGTCCATCAGATATCCGAGGAAGCGCTGTATGCCTGATATACCCAGTCGATCTAAGTTTTGGAATTTTGCATCGGCCAGCCACCTGATTTCGCCATTGAGAACAAACACAAAATCAGGCCGCCCACTCTCTCGTTTTCCAAAAGCATCTTCATTTGCTACATATCGACTATGAGAGCTCACACTTGTATCGTAATATAACACTGCGTCAGCTTCCTCAAATACGAACTGGGAGGCTGCACTCCGGTCACGATTCGGGGTCCAGGAACCATACTCATTTTCAAGAATTTCCAACACCCTATGCAGACACCAGATCTCGAATACTTCGTAAATTGGTTTGATTGCTGTAGCAAAATTTTCGAAGGGGTCAAGCTGTGCACGTTGATGGAGATATGCCTCCCAGAGGTCCACAATCTCCATTATTACTCCGGATGATTGACCTCGGATTTTAGCGAGGACAGTGGGATCTCTGAGGGCAGGACTAGCATCACTGTTTACAACATCTTCTGGAACAGCCGTATTTAAAAAGTTGATATGGTGCTGGAGTTGTTTTGGAATTTTTTCCGGTAAATGTGCATAGTTCTCAATCAAATGATCGAGGTGAGCTGCCATTTGACTATGAAACTCGTATAGTAAATGGTTGGCAGGTGTATCAAACGTAAATTTAGTTTCACGTGAAACAAGCATATGCGAGCCTCTTGCCCGTTCTTTAATCACCCCCTGGAGGTCCGGAGGTCCCTCAAATTCGAACCCACGGGACGACTTTCGCCGTATCTGGACGGGTAGCCGCCCTGCAAGTAGTTCTTCCGTATAGAATAAGAGTGTTTGACTGTAGCGAGGGTATGCAACTTTGCCTTCGACAATTAAGTCTGGTTGTTCTGGTAAGATAGCATCTGCTATCGGTTTTTTGAATAGGTGGACAAAGCTAGCAACCTCATTTACCATCTTCTCATATTGTTCGGTAGTAACTTTTTCTGGGGTGACAGAAACCAAGTTATTGTAGTTACCCACCCAAGCCCCGGGGCGGAACTCTTCACTTCCAACAATGCGGGGAGAATTGTTTGACGAGTTGACTGCCAGCTCAACAGCATCAACGTAGGTTTTAAAATTGCCCCACTGAGCTTTATTCAAATCAAGATCTTCTTGGGTATAGCGTCCTCTCGTAGCTACTTCTTTGTAGGCGTTTGAGTTCACGTGAACCCACTTGATGCTTGCATATCCCGCAACTGCGCAGCGACACGCTCTAGTCCCAGTGCACTAGCTGCTCGTACTGTACAATCGAAGTTCTCTGTTACCTCACCCTCCGTTCCGATTGTTTCAGCCTGTCGGAGCTCCGGCATGACAATCTCAAATTGCGGAACAATATAGGAAATAACTGCTTGTTCAACAGTCTCGCCGCTCACCTCATCAGGAAACATAAGTGCATATACCACAAGGAACTTTACCGCATCAATGACCATTGCTTGGCCAATTTCAAGGAGGTCGTTATTGGCCGCAATAAAACAAAATTCAATCAACACATCAATAAAATCGCGTTCACCTTTGTAGTGGTCAAGATCTTCAAAGAGAGACTCAAACTGTTCCTCAATCAGTTCCTCGCTAGCATAGCTTGGCTCGATAGGGTAGGCGTCCCTTCCAAACGGGCCCTGCTCAGTTTGTGCCTCGGCCGAAAGTGGGAAAGTCTCAAAGATAGTTCGGGAGTATGAAAGACTCTCAATAACGCTCTCTTTGATAATCTCGTTCTTGAGAGATTCATAGTCAGGTACTGCTGGAATATCTATTTCTTCTTCGTCATTTGACTTAGATGAACTGGTCTTCAGGAGGGTTCCGACCTCTACAAAAGCAAATCGTCGTCTAAATGCATAGCCGAGTTCAAATAGCTGGGCTCGGTCGTAAGTGTTCATTGTCGCGAGAATACGGAAGGAGTGCGGGAGATAGGTTGATTCATCTCCATATTGGAGCCTTTCGGTATCACGATAATCCGGGTCAAGCAGGGTGAATACTTCTCCGAAGGACTGATCTAGGTTCGCCCGATTCAATTCGTCGATAATCAACCAGGCCGGCCGTCCATCCGAGCGGAGGCCCTGCTGGCACAATTTAGCGGTTTCTGCGAGTGGTCCCGCCTGTGTCGTGAAGCCACCGTCACTATCAGGTGTGTATCCCCCGATAAGGTCATACCGGGTAAGTTCCGCGTGAGCAGTTATGAGGTCAAAGGAATTCCCACCACAAACCCATCGTGAGAGTAGCCGTGCAGCCCGGGTTTTTCCGGTTCCAGGCGGACCTTGGAAAACCACGTTTTTCCCCGATACAAGATGTGCTAATGATTCCCGGTAAATCTCGGGCCGCTCTTGATCGACGAGACTGGCGAATGCTTTCGAAAAAATCGTCTCCTCAGTAGACATCAAACCGATAACCTCCCAGACATTTGCTTGAATAAAGCCGTTGCAAAGATGTTACATGTTTCTGTTTATGAAGAGCCATAGTTTCGTTTGTTAAGATATTATCTATTACCATTTATTTAAATTTGACAATTCCACTCGCGCTATCTCCGGCCCGTTGGTCAAATGCAATATTAAACGGGTCTAACCTCTCTGGAGAGTTATTATACACCATCCGAGTATGAAACCTTCCTTGTGAGTCACGGACGAAATACAATATGGGAACATGATCTGCAGTCATATTCTCGTGTTCATCATCAAAAAGTTCGTCAGCACTAGGTATAAACCCATGTTCTGTTTCCCAAAGCGGATAATCGGTTGAATTGCCAGGTAATTGCCACTCGTTTCGACCGTTATTGTAGTCGATTTCGATTTCGGCCTTGGTTTCCTCGTACTGTTGGACAGGCGCCAATTGGACGCGGATCGTTCCATCCGGACCACCATCCCACTCGTTGTGATTGAAAAATTCGGCAATGTCTTCGGGATCACCTGGTAAGTAGATTCTTGCGTGAGCACCGCCGCCGCCAGGATTCCCCCAATATCCGAGTTTGGCTTTGAGATCAGTCTCCGTTAGCCGCCGCCAGTACATTGCCTCAGCCGAGCAGACAGTCACAAATGAAGTTCTATTTTGACGTAATAAAAGATATTTTAAGCTCATTATCATTTTCGACGGAGAAGAGGAAATGATAGTAGAAGGATATCGGGTTTGGTTATCTTCCGATGAGATACGCTCAATCTGCTCATTTACAAGAAGGAAGTCCTTCCTACGGTGCCGTTAGAAGTCTGATAACTTATATACTCGACCGACACCGCAGAAAGTATGCCCAAAATCGGCATCTATGCCCGTGTCTCGACAACAGACCAAGACCCGCAACGACAGCTCGACGAACTCCGGGAGTTTGCCGAAGACAGGTATGATGAGCCAGAAATTCACGCCTACGCGGATCTCATCAGCGGGACCGAAACTGACCGCGGTGAAGAGTACCAGCGACTCCGAGCAGATATCAAAAACGGGGCCCTGGACATCGTCGTTGTCCACGAACTCTCACGTCTTTCTCGACTCGGTGGCGGCGAAATCCACGAGTTCCTGGAGTTCTGTCTCAGTCACGAAACTAGCGTTCAGGATATGGAAGTCGGGCTGGAAATTAGCCTTGAGGATGACCTCGTCGACAGAGCAGTGAGTCAGCTTATCGCCGGTGTGATGGGTGACCTCGCCCGGGTTGAGCACAAACAGAAGCTCCGCCGGATTCAATCAGGTATTGACGCTGCAAAAGAGGCCGGGCGATGGACTGGCCGGCCGCCAGCCGGGTTTGATGTCGAAGACGGCTATCTCCAGGTCAACGCCGACCAGTTCCTTACTATTCGTCGCGCGCTCGAACGCGTTGAGCAAGGCTATACCTATGCTGAAGCAGCTGATGGAACGCCTGTTGCTGAATCAACGTTGAGGGCCCTCGAAGACGACCGTCGCGACCTCTATTTCTACGCTGAAGCTGAAGATGAGCGGCTCCAAGCTGCCGCTCAAGAGCTTGAACCACTTGGGAAACCGGATATTCCCGATGACACAGACCTCCCGGAGCAGGACATCAGGACTATCGTTCGCGATGAAATCCACCGACACCAGCAATAGGTCTCATTCAAGGGGTTTCGTACTCTCTGCTCAATGTCGCCCCGACAGTTATTACTCAATATATGAATTATGAATCGTATGTCGAAAGCTGCGGGCGATCCGGAACGGGCTATAAATGGTCTCATGTCGATCGCACAGCTGCTGGAAGAACCACGGCTGGCCCGTCTCTACACGTTCGTCCTTCGCGATGGAGAGGCCACTATCGACGATATCGTTGCGACGCTGGATATGCCTCGGACGACGGCGTATTCGGATATGGGGACACTCGTCGACCTCGGTGTAGTCACCCGAGACGAGACTCAGAAGACGCACACGTATTCTGCAGTCCCGATTACGCTTACTGCGGATCTCGACGGTGACGAATACACTGTCACTCCAACCCTTATCGAGGCTGTTGGCCGCTCACCGCAGGACCAGGATCTCGATCTTCTCTTGGAAAAATATGGGCTTGGGAAGCTTGCTGCTGCCCTCATGTATGCAATCCCGTATGTCGGTGGTGGGATGTCTGAGCGGGTCGCTGCCCGCGAGCTCGATCTCCAATACGCCTTCGCGGTTGCCGTGTTGCATGCACTCCGAGATGTCGTTCAGGATATGGAATCCGCTGACCCCTACTTCGACGATATCCGAAACGCCCGTGATCAGGAACCGTCAGCGGAGGATTGATCGACAGACATGAGTGAGTTATTCGACCCTTTTGACGAGTCTGTGGCGTGGGTCGCAGACACGGGATTCTTCGTTGCTTGTGGCCGACAGCGGAATAACAAATATACGGCGCTCGAACGCTTCGCGGACCGGAACGAACTCACGTTTGTGATTCCACAGTGTGTCTACGAAGAACTTGGCGGAGCCCCGGATTGCAGCACACCGGGGCAGACACCTATCAACAGCGCACGGGACGCTGGCTGGGTCAGAGTAGCTGATGAACCTGAGTATACGAACAGCACTGACTCTCGAGTGATGGATTATGTAAGGTAGAGTCGGAGTCCACTGGCAAACCTCGGGGCTTGATCCCGAGGCGGTTGACTAGCGGTTCTGGAACTGACTGCAGTGATCGAGTTCTCTCGAATACATAAGGAATAGATGACAAAGGCGAAGAGACACACACCAGATTTTGAGTAAGGATTCTATGAGGTGTGTGGCAAAGGAGTGTTCAATTGAATTTAGAGGGGATTTCTTACTCCAAACTATGTGTGTTTCTTTAGTCTAGTTATCCTAGTAAGTAGTAGTGTAGTAGAAGCAGATACAACAAATCAACTAGGACGAACTCAACTGCTCCTAATCCGCGTCTCACCCTTCCCGACTTTCTTACTCCAAACTAGGTGTGTGTCTGTCCTCTCCTTACTCCAAACTAGGTGTGTGTAGACCCGGTTTGGTGTAAGGAGAAAACCCTCAATATTAGACTTTCAAACGCTATGAAGGAGTTATTACTCATAACTTGGTACCAAATATTTATTTCACTGGCTGTCGTCTGGCCTTAATAATGGATAGCAACGAGGGGTCAGAGACGGTTCACAGTGTCTTTGAGAGTGTTGATGAGGGGGGTTGTGGGATCTTCGAGCAACGGGAAATTCTTCAAATCGACTATGTCCCCAGTGAGAAGCGAATAGTCGGTCGCGATGAGCAGATCGAGAAGGTTGCTGGTGAAATCGGACCAATCGTCGTTGGGCAGCCGCCAAATTCTATCATCATCTACGGAAAAACGGGCTGTGGAAAGTCACTCGTCGCAAAGCACGTTTCCAAAATCGCTCAAGAAGAAGCCGAGAACCGAGATGTGAGACTTGCTACGGGGTATGTTAATTGCCAGCAGGCGAAGGGAAATTCCGACGCTCTGAGCAAGTACGGTCGTGAGATTAACCCACCAGAAAGTGGCATTAAGTTCCCAGCACGGGGGATTTCGGAGAACGAGTATTTTGAGCGGGTCTGGTCGGTCCTGAACGAGTTTTACGACGCCGCCATCATCGTTCTAGATGAAGTTGATAAGCTCAATAACGACGACTTGTTGATGGCACTTTCCCGAGCAGGGGAGGATGGAAGTGTTGATGTTCCGATTGGGGTGATTGCGGTGTCGAACAAAATCAATTACCGGGACAATATGAGTGAACGCACAAAGAGCTCGTTCGGACACAACGAGTTCATCTTTGAACCCTATGATGCAGCTCAAATCCGAGAAATCCTTCAGAATCGGACTGATGCCTTTGCTAAGGGAGTTCTCGATGACGGGGTGATTCCTCGTGCTGCCGCACTGAGTGCAAAGGAACACGGTGACGCACGAAAGGCAATGCGCCTTCTCCGGTACGCTGGTGACCAAGCGAACAAAGAGAATGCCGACCGGGTGAAAGAATCTCACCTCTCTGACGCTCGGGCTTCAGCGGAAGTTGATCGACTGCTTGAACTCATTTCGGGGCTCCCGCCCCACAGCAAGCACGTCCTGGTAGCGCTCGCGAACCTCACTAAAAACCAACCGGACCGGGAATGGTTCCGGACGATGCGAATACGCGAGACGTATCTTGATGTTTGCGATCAGATCGGGACCGACCCGCTATCAGCTGAGCGGACGCGGCAACTACTCAACGAACTTTGCTTCTTAGAGATTGCCGGGAGTCGACGAGGTACCGGGGAGGGGAAGGGGCATTACAGTCAGTACACTCTCCTTTGGGACGCAGATGTTGTCCTCACTCTCGACAGCTGACGCTATCTGTTTCTGTGCTTGAACCCTCCAAGAGCAGCGGATCTACGATATCGACGAGCGGGCGTACGTCAGGAAAGCCGACATCAACGAGGACGTGAAAGAGACGCGATTGCAGGGATTAAAAGACCGACTCGCGGCCACTGAAAGCGAGGAGGCGGATGTCCTCCGCAGCGAAATCGAGGACCTGGAAGACCGAATCGACGAACTCACGAGCTTTCGAACAGGTTCCGAGGTACAATAGCTGAGTATCGTTGTCGGGTGACTCTCGCAGCAGATCCGGCGAAGAGGTCTTCCTGGGATGACCACGAGTCCGATCAGTCTAGACGGGTGAGCGAGCCATAGAGTTCTTCGTTTTGAATGTGAGTACAGAACTGTGCGCAGAGCCGACAGCAGTCCGCGGCATCGGTGAAGGTCCGGACACTGGCGTCCCAGCGCGCGTGGACGGCGCCAAGCATCGCACTTCGAACCGATGGTTCGGTCGCGACCATAACCCGTCGCGCACGCGCGGGCGGCGTTGCATCGGCTGCCGGTCCCTGCATTCCAACTGTCGACAGAATATCCTCGAGGACGCTCCCGATCTCGATCCCGACACCGAGGTTGTCGCCGACCTGTGGAGCGATGAAGATCGTTGCATTACTCGCTTGCGCAAAGGCGATACTCTGTGTGGCGGCATCCATCTCGTCGAGCGGAATCCCGACGTCGATTGCGAGAAAAGCATTAAATCCGCGGTCGCGGAGGCAGTCCCGCGTCTCCTGCAGGAGCCGCAACACCTCGTCTTCGGCGTACTCGCCGCTGGTCTTGTCCCACGTCGCAAACGACGGGGCATCGGTTTCGACATCGGCGTCCGCCGGCAACAGTGCGTCGACGTCGAATGTCCGGTACGGTCCCATCAGATAGACGAGAAACTGTTCCCGCCGGACTGGAGCGAGCGCATCTGAATCACCAGCGGCACGGGGGAGATTGTCGATAATCCGTTGCCGCATTCGGCTCGTCGGTTCGGAACGGTAGCATATAAATATCGGTGTTTTCAGGAATATTCTAGTCGAGAACGACTAAGTACGTGGCGTCCCAACGTAGGACCCGAGGCACCCGCAAATGTCCGAAACCGATCGCCATCCAATAGAGGGGGTTCGTCAGCCGGACCCGCCGCTTCCCGAGGATAGCGGGCTGACGCTTGAGGAGTATCTCGCTATGCAACAGGCGATCGGCCACCCGACGCGGTTCCGGATCCTCCGCACGCTCGTCGCCAACGACGAACTGAGTGCTGCCGACCTCAAGACTGCGGTCGATGTTGAATCCCACAATTTCCACTACCATCTCGACGAACTCGTCGATGTCGGGCTCGTCGACAAGCGCCAGCGACGGACCGCTGACAGCCAGGGTTTTTATACATACTATCGGCCGACGGCAATGGGCCGCGGTATTCTTGAGCACGGTGTCGAAGAGCTGATAAGCCGTGAACGGGAGTTTAATGACGCTTATTCGTAGGCTGTCGTAGGGGGGGTGGGATAAAATCACCCTCATAGCGCTAAGTTCGGACTGCTCGGATCACCTCCTCGTTCGTAATTCGTGATCGCTACGACAAGCCGAAGACACACCGATAAGAACACGTGTGCCTTCGCCATGGCGCGGTCTCGGGCGGGAACGCGCCCGAGACCGCCCTCCTTGCAGACGTTGATCGTGTTCTCGACCTGTGACCTGTCAGCGTAGGTCTCGTTGAGCTGTGTCTGCGACACACCGATGTCGTCGAAGTGGTTCGTGACGCGGTCTTCAACCCGGTACTCGATATCGAGGGGATCGTCCGTGTTCCGGTGATTGTACGGAGCCACTGGCACGACCTGCTCCTCCAGCAGCAGGTCGTGCCAGTTCAAGATGTCGAACGCTGAAGCACCGATCATCCACAGCGGTTTCTCGACGGCGAGCGCGTCACGCGTGACGCGCATCGCCGTCTCCTCATCAACCTGCTCGCCGTCTGTGAACGCTGCAGCAACCGGGACATTGTTCGCAGTCGTGACCAGTGTACAGCCGTAGCCAAAGTAGTTCTCATCGGTTGTTGGATCGTAGTTCCACGCCCCGTCGGAGTCATCTCGGGGTGTCGCCCGTACTTCCGTCGAGTCGATCCGGAACGTCGGGGAGAGCAGGCCGCGCCGGGCGGCCTGCTCGACCAGATGATTAAAAATCGCCTCAGCAGTCATGCTAAAGTCGCTTCTGAAGCGTTTGATCGGGTCACGCGACGGGGCATGTGGAAAGCCACACTGCCGCCAGACGGTTTCGTCTTGGAGGGCACGATAGACCGCTCGTTGACCGTAGATATCGTTGTGGAAGCAGTACAGATGGGTCAGAAACAGTCCATACGGGTCGAAATCCGGTGTTCGCCCCCGAGCCGCGGGGGCGAACCCCTCGAATTGCTCAAGGAACGACGAATCAAGATGCTCACCTAACAGTGTGATCTCCGTCTCCAAGAGATTGAAGACGTTCTCAACCGTATCTACTGGTGGCAGGGCTTGTGTCGACATTCTATTCCGCTAGCCCTGCCGTCTAACCCTGAGAACGTTTCTATCCCACCCCCTTGGATAGTCAAAAGTGATAGCGGCTGCTAATACTCGTCAATAGGTCGACCCATGCTCGTCGAAATCGAGTACGACTTTTATGAGAGTACTTTCTAAAAGACCTCTGCAGCGATGGAGCGCGCAGAACACAATTGCTGTGATCAAGAGTATTTCAGAAGTGGCTCGGAGAATAGCAAGACAGCAGACTGTCCACTGTCAAGTATCTGCAGGCTCTCTGACCGGTGTTGTTGATGGCGACTGCCTGGACTGTCCCGCTACCGCCTCCACAACCGTAATTTGAAGCGCGAACGTGGAACCAGCGAACAGTAGGACGAACGCAACAGTTAACAGCGCAAGCAATGCGAAGAGCACAATCGAAAGTATGCCAGTAGTCAGTGCGGGAGTGGGATGGCGAACCAGCCAGCCAAGACCGAATCGAAGCGCTTCGATGGGGCTATCGCCATGGGCTAACCGGACGAACGTCGGCACCAACGCCAACGCGACGTATAACGCCGTATACCCCGTGAGGAGGGCGGCCCCCTCGCCAACCAGCGATCCCTCTCGCAAAGCTGTGACACCGTAGGTGACCGCGACGGCACCGAAGGCGACGGGGACGCCACTGAACAGCAATGCAGCAACGCCGTTCATTCGCAGCGTGTGACAGACGCGTGATCGATCAATCCGATTGCGATCACTCCGGAGGTCCAGAATCGCCGCGTAGGCCCCAAGTGTGGCTGGGCCGATCGTCACGAGCGGTAGCGACACAAAAAACCAGACAACACTGATGACCACAAGAGACAGGCTATTCCGGTAGACGAACCCAGGAACGCTCGCCACCGCACGTCGGAACGACTCCTGATCTCCAGCCATAAGCTATCCCGTCCCTGCCTGCATCTGCACGCTAGAGATGAGCTTGTCCTGGAACAGTAGGAACACGATGAACAGCGGCAGCGAGATGAGCGCCAGGTTCGCCATCAAGCGGTTAGATTCCTGAGCGTAGACGCTCTGCAGTGTGGTCGCGCCCACGGGCAGGGTGTACGCCGCCTCGTTCTGCAGAACGATCAGCGGCCAGAGATACTGGTTCCAGCTCCAGACGAACACGAACAGCGCCAGGGCCGTGATCACCGGCAGCGACAGCGGAAGGATGATTTGGGCGTAGATGCGGAACGTCGAGAAGCCGTCCAGGCGAGCTGACTCCTCAAGATCCTCGGGGATGTCCCGGAAGAACTGCACTAGCAGGAACACCCCGAGTGGCCCGGCGACGAACGGAAAAACAAGGGCCTGGTAGCTGTTGACCCACCCTAGGCGATTGATCAGCGTGAATAGCGGGATAACGTTGATCTGGGGCGGAACCATGAATGACGCGATGATGATCCCCAGAATGGCCTTGCGTCCCGGCCACTCTAGGCGCGTCAGCGAGAACGCCACCATGGAGTCGACCACGACGATGAGAGCGGTCGTGGTGCTGGCGATGATGAACGTGTTGAGGATCCAGCGTCCGAGCAGGTCGCTCGTGGTGATCGTCTCGATCCAGAACGCGAGCGTCACCCGGGTGGGGACCCACTGGAAGCCGAACAGTTGTGTCGAGGGGGTCACTGACAGCGCGAACATCCGGAGCAGAGGGATGAACCACAGCAGCGCCAGGCCGTACAGGACCACGTAGACGCCGACCTCGTAGAGGGTCTGAACGTCCACCCGGACGTCGATCAGGTCTTTGGCCGTGTCGGCAAACGACATCAGCCCTCCACCCCCTGGCCGACGAGGTAGTAGTTGATGATTGAGACCCCAACGAGGATAATCAGGATGACGTAGCCGACGGCGGCGCCGTACCCAAGGTCGAACGTCTGGAAGCCCAGCTGGTAGAGGTAGTACACCAGGGTATTGGTCGAACCGTTCGGACCGCCTGTCGTCATCGTCTGGACTTGGCCGAACACCCGGAACTGGAAGACGGTTCCCGCGATCAGCACGAACATGATGGAGTTGCGCATCTGTGGGAGAGTGACGTCCTTGAACTGCCGGAGAGGACCAGCACCGTCGAGTTGGGCGGCCTCATAGAGGCGCTCGGAGACGCCCTGTCTGCCCGCCAGCAGGATTGCGAAATAGAAGCCGGCCTGCCACCAGACGGTCACCAGGGCCAGTGCGGGCATCGCGAACGCTTCCTGGCCGAGGACGTTGCCCACGAGCCAGCCGACGTGATGGGTGAAAGCGCCGTTTGCCGAGTACAGCTGCAGCCAGAGGAACCCGACGATAGAGACGGTCATGACGTACGGGACAAAGTAGAAGAACTTCAGCACCTTCGTACCCTTCACGCCGCGGTTGATCCCCAGCGCCATCGCGAGGCTGACGAGCAACAGCAACGGGACCGTCAGCACGACGAACCAGGTGGTGTTCTTGAGCGCCTGCCAGAACATCGGGTCCTGAAGCAGAGTCGCGTAGTTCTGGAGGCCGACGAACTCCGACTGCGCCGGGTTCAGAAGGTTCCACTCGAAGAAGCTCATGTACAGTCCTTTCAATAAGGGGTACACGAGGAACACCGCGAAGATGGCGAGGTACGGCAGCGCGAAGGCGTACGCCTCGAGTGTCTCCCGGTCGATCCACTGTCGGAGGTCGGCCGCGAACGCCGGTCCGGTATCCGATTCCACCGACATGCTAGCTCATCCTGTCGCTGATGGCGTTGGCCGACTGGGTGAGCGCCTCCTGGGGTTCCATGTTCTGAGCGTAGATCGACGACAGTGACTTCCCGATCTCGGGTGCGTACAGGTCGATCGTCGCCCGTGGCTGGTAGGTGAGCTGACCATTGCTCGCCATCTCTTGGAGCGTCTTGACAATCTCGTACTTCTGGTAGATCGGGTGGCTGGTCACCGTGTCCGAGGTCGCCACCTCTGGCGTCGAGGGGAGGTGGGTCGCCTTCGTCGCCCAGATTGGGTTGTTCTGGGTGACGTACTCGACGAACTTCACCCGCGCCTCCTTCTCGGCCTCGGTATGGTCCGGGTTCGATGGGAAAAAGAAGCCATTGCTCTCACAGAACGTACTCTTGGTGTCGCCGCCGAAACCCCAGGGCTGGTGGTAGGTAAACTCCAGACCGTCGATAAACTCGTTTTGCTCGTTCTGGAAGTTATTGGCTGTCCAGTTGCCGATGAACCCCATCCCTGCCTGGTCGTTCTTGAACTCGTTGACGCGGATGTTCGAGTCCGAAATGTCGTCTGCGTTGTCCCAGTTGCGCTGGCCGGTCACTAAGTCGTAGAATTCAGCGGCGGCTATCCCTGCGTCGCTCTCATGGAACACTGGCTGGCCGAGGTCGCCGTCCTCGCCCTCGAACATTTTGCCACCCTGCTGGCGAAGCAGCGAGTAGTAGACCCGGAAACCGGCGAAACTGTTGTTCGCAGTCTGGAGGAAGAACGGCCGCTTGTC
Organism: Haloarcula halophila; assembly: GCF_029278565.1. Lineage (NCBI taxonomy): Archaea > Methanobacteriati > Methanobacteriota > Halobacteria > Halobacteriales > Haloarculaceae > Haloarcula > Haloarcula halophila. The sequence continues at coordinate 309,849 of NZ_CP119561.1, forward strand.
GGTGTTCTCTTGGATGGCGTTGGCTGCACTGACGAACTCGTCGTGGGTCGTCGGCTGCATGGGGGCGCCGGCCTCCTCAAGGACCGTGTCGTTGGTCGCAAGCATCATCGCGTGGATATCCATCGGCAGGGCAACGACGTTGCCACCGGCCGTCGCAGCGGGTTCGACGAGGTCGTAGTACGGGTTCAGCCCGTCCGACAGGTAGTCGTCGATGGGGTCCAGGATGCCCTTCGCTTCGTAGTACGACGAGAACGACATCCAGTAGGTGAACACGTGCGGCGTGTTCCCTGAGGCCGCAGCCGAGACGACCTTTGTTGGGACGTCGCCGAACGGCACCGCCTGCGTGTTGACCGTGATGTTGGGATTCCGTTCCTCAAACTCGTTTTTCAGCTTCTTCATCTCGGAATCCTCGGTGCCGCCGAAGTAGTCCCAGAATTCGATTTCGACCTGCTGGTCGGTTGTGCTCCCCGTGGTCGTGCCACTGCCGCCGTCGCTACCATCACTGCCACTGCCTCCATCGCCGCCGTTGCCGTCACCGGTACAGCCCGCGAGTCCGGCCGCAAGTGCTCCGGCACTGGTCGTAAGGACAGCGCGACGCGAGATGCGATCAGTGTTCGATTCGGTCGTACGGTTGGTATTATCTGACATTGGTCGTGAGTCGCTGGTGTATTTTTGTATGGTGCTGTTCGTCAGGATTTGATTGCTGACGCCTCCTCTGACCCCGTGACGCCGGTTTCATCCTCGGTGAGAAGGTTCTCGTCGGTCATGTCGTCGAAAACGTGGACGTGTTCCTCAGGAAGCGTGAACGCGACTTCCTCTCCCGATCTGAAGTTGGTACTCCCGTCGACGCGGACCGTCCATTCCGTGTCGCCGGACGAGAGATAGAGGTAGTTGTCGCTCCCTTCGTGTTCAAGGACATCGAGTGTCGCAGTGACATCGTCTTCGCCAGTGCCGACTGCAACGTGTTCGGGACGGATCCCGAGCACGAGGGAGTCGCCCGTCGAACGCCGGCGGATACGGGTTGCTATCTCATCCGAAACAGTATAGCTGAACGCGTCAGCAACCAGTCGGTCATTATTTAGTGTGACGCCGAAGAAGTTCATCGACGGCGAGCCGATGAAATCAGCGACGAACCGGTTGGCCGGTTCTGCATACACTTCGCGGGGTGTGCCGACCTGCTGGATTTCGCCGTCGTTGAGGACGACGATCCGGTCGGACATCGTCATCGCCTCGGTCTGGTCGTGAGTGACGTACACCGAGGTCGTCTCCAGGTCTTCCTGAATACGCTGGAGTTCGGTCCGCATGTGGAGCCTGAGCTTCGCATCGAGGTTCGACAGCGGTTCGTCGAACAGGAACACTTCAGGCTGGCGGACGATGGCACGTCCCGTGGCGACGCGTTGCTGCTGGCCGCCCGAGAGGTTGTTAGGCTTCTTTTCTAGCAGATCCTCAATTCCCATCATCTCCGCAGTCTCTTCAACTCGCTGTTCGATTGCTCCCTTCGAGAGGTCCGTCGTGAGCTTCAGTCCGTAGGACATGTTCTTCCGGACGGACATGTGAGGGTACAGCGCGTAGTTCTGGAACACCATCGCCACGCCGCGATCCTGTGGTGCGACGTTGTTCACCACCTGTTCGCCGATGCGGATCTCGCCGTCCGTGATGTCCTCCAGGCCGGCGATCATCCGGAGCAACGTCGACTTCCCTGAGCCGGATGGGCCGACGATCGTGAGAAACTCGCCGTCGTTGACGGTAAGGGTTACATCATCGACGGCCCGGATGATCCCAGAGTCGTCGTCGTACTCCTTTCGTACATTTTCGATCATTATCCTACTCATCACCAGCCACTGTGGACCCCTTCGTATTAATTTTTTCCCCACAGCTGTGATTAATCCTTTATACTGGTAGAGGGTCGCATCGTTCCCATCTCCCACACATCGAGTGATTGAACGGTTACTGGCCGGTTTTCGGCGTAGAGATCGATTTCGACTGCGTCTTCTCGCGTGGGATAGATCCGCGAGGTGAGACATTGTGCATCGGCGGTGAACAGTTCTAAGACCGACCGGTCTAGAAAACATCGCAGTTCGAACTTACCGTCTTCTGTCAACCGAATCGGCATCGAATGGTTTTGGTCGGCCGGTGCATCATCCAGACTCGAAGCCGATCGGTCAACCACTAGTTCGCGGTACTGTGGCCGCACGCGGATGACTGTCCGCTCTTGATCGTCTGGGGACGCCCGCAGGACGAACCCAAATTCGCCTGTCCGTTCCGCATTGACCGTTGCCCGGATTTCTAGGGTATCTCCCGAGACTCCGGGTAGGTGTCCGCTCTCGTCGGGATGAATCGTCACATCCTCGAACGACTGATGAGAACGACGTAGATCAGTCACCTCGCTCGGGACATCGACCTGCAGGCGTCCCGCTTCTGTAGAGAGAACGCGCGGGAGCGACATCGCGCCGGACCACCCGGCGTTCCACTGAGCTGTCGAGTCTCGATCCTCCTTAAGCCAACCGAACGTAATCGTTCGTCCGTCGTCGTCAGTGAACGACTGCGGTGCATAAAAGACACCGTGATCGAGGATGCCACGCTCTCGTGGTTCCAGCCGATCCGACTCTGTGTTGTACGGGCCGAGGAAGTACCAGACGTTTGAATAGTCCGAGACGTGGAGGACCGTATCGTCGCCAAATCTCAGGAGTTCCGGACACTCCCACATCGGTCCTGTCTCGCGCCAATCGCCAGTCAGCACTGGATGACAGTACTCCCATTCATGCAGGTCCGGGGACCGATAGAGCAGCGCCGCTCCGCCCTCGTCAGCGATCCCGCTCCCGATGAGCTGGTACCAGTCACCGTCAGCACGCCAGACGCAGTGGTCCCGAAACTCGGCGTTCCAGTCAATGCTAGTCAGGATATCTATATGAGCCGGTGGCTCCTCTATTACCGGATTCGTGGGTTCTTTTCTCCAGGATCGAAGCGTGTTGTCTTCGGCCCGGGCCAGGCACGGGAGCTGGTCGCACCCGTCGCCGCCAGTGTACATCACGCGGGGGATGCCGTCATCGTCGACGAAGCACCCCGACCAACAACCGTCGGAGTCGGGCCCGTCAGGGTCCGGTTCGAGAGCGATCGGTTCGTCTTGCCAGTGAACCAAATCGTCGCTGACGGCGTGTCCCCAGTGGATCGTATCGTGGAACGGCCCGGCCGGGTTGTACTGGTAGAACAGATGATACCGCCCGTTCCACTGGACCACACCATTCGGATCGTTGAGCCAATTCGCCGGCGGCGTGAAGTGGTAGGCTGGCCGGTGTTTTGCATCGTCGACCGTATCACGAAGCGCGGAAAACTCCTGGCGACCTTTCGGCCGACCAATGGGCGACGGCTCAGTCTCGCCTCCAGCGAGATACGACACGGCGTTCGAGAGTAACTTCTGTTGTACGCTGCTCTCTCGCTCGAAATTCAGACCGTGGCCGATCCCGAGGACGCGACCATCTCCGACTCCCCATCGGAGAATAGACTTCTGGGCGTATTTATCGGTGCCGTCGGCCTGGCGAGCCGCAAGCACGTCTGCATCGTGTGGCATCAGAGACTCGTAGTAAGTGGCGACGCCACTTGATACAGGCGTCTCCCCCGGTCGGAGGGCGTCTATTTCGTCGAAGAGTGGATGGCTGGTGTACGCGCGACGGAGGAGGTACCCGTCGTTGTCAGCTCTAGCGTGCTGGGTGACATCTGGATCATACGTTTCGATCCCCAGTATACTGGCACCCTCTAGTGCACCATGCGTGAGGAGAAGTCCGCCGCCGTCTTCGAGAAACGGGCGAATCTGCTCGGCGATAGACGTGAGCGCCTCGCGGCTCGTCTCGTCGAGAGATGTCGTCCGGTGCCACCAAAACACGTCGGTATCGTTGATTTTTGTTGCGGTCAGATCGTCGAGCGTGCAGTGAGTGCCGCCGTGTTTGCCGTACGCACGCAACTGAGCCCGTGTCGGTTCAGAGACGGTCAGACACAGGATATCCCGTTCCATTCTGGTAGCTCCAGCGGGAACATTGTTGGTGCTATTCATATTAACCACAGGAGTGATGAAATTGTATAAATCTATGTGTCCCGGACGCATAGGGAGCGACAGGAAAGTAAATGGCTTACCGTGGTAGACTGAGGTCTAGACAATGAGAGGAGAGGACGATGCAAAGATAGCGATGCTCCACGAGACGCTTAGAGATCACGTCGGGCTCTCCAAGTACGAAGCTGAAGTGTATCTCGCGCTCGTCCGCGGCGGGACACAGACGATGAACGATCTCGCCGAGATGAGTGATGTGCCCAAACAACGCGTGTACGACACGGTCAGCTCGCTCCGTGACGATGGCTTTGTCGAAGTCATCGACGACTATCCGCGGAAAGCGTATGCGGTCAACCCAAGCGAAGCGCTTGGACAGGTGCGTGAAGAAATCGAACGTGCCGAAGACGAACTGGAAAAGTTCCATGAGAGCGTCGAAACCGTCGAGAGCGGAGTTGCGTTGTTCAAAAGCGAGTCGACGATTCAGAAGTACGTCACCGACCTGATTTCGACTGCCGAGCGAGATGTTCTCCTGCTCGTTCCCTACGACCGCCTCGACGAGATCACTGACCTCCTGGCCGAGTGTGAAGACTTGCGACTCCGTCTGATCATCTCAGACCTTTCACCCCTGGAAACGAGCGAAGACTCGGTCGCTATCGACCGTACGCTTCCGGACACCGTTGACGATGTCCGTGGCGTAACCTCGACTGAGGACTTCGTACTGATTGCGGACCGAGATCATGCACTCTACTGGGCACGTCGTGGTTTCCGGGGGCAGAGTGAGGACGACCAAGCCTACTACGTCTCGAATCCACGGTTGGTGTTCGTCCTCGATCGGTTTGTTTCTGAATCCGTGTGGCCCTACGCTCGGTCCATCGCCGGTCAGGAGCGTTCTGCATCGCTGCCCAGCGAATACCTTCGGATCCGTGATTGTCTGGAAGACATCGACGAACTCGCCGACCGCCGACCGATAGATGATATCGAAGTCAAATTCGAGGGTTACGATACGGAAAGCGGTGAAGCCGTCGAACGGGCTGGGACGCTCACCAGTTATTATTTTACCGAATACGACATCAGGGCATCTCTCACACTTTCGCTACACCTTGACGCCGATACTGTTCAACCGACACTCGCCAGTGTCGGGGGTATCGGGGCTCGTAAAGTGGACTACGCGGCTGAACGAATCGTCATCAGGGAGTACGATGGCCATGACAGCAACGACCCAACCAACGAGACAGCACGCTATCTTAAACAATGTCGTTCGGAGCTCCCCACAGAATTAGGCGACGCCTCCATCGCAATCGGGTTCGATGCGTTCGTGGACCGCATGCGCGAATTTATTGAACCCTCCGGTGACCGCTACAATCACATCTCGCAGTTCGAGCGGTTCCGAGAGTCGCTCGTAAAGTACGAGGCCAGCGAGAGTTCGCCACGTGCCCTCTGGAGAGAAACTGAAACCGAACCGGGCGGCCACGCCTCTCACCTCGGCAACGTGTTCAACGGTCTGGGGTACGATTTGACGCTCGTCGGTCGGTTCGGGAGTCCGATCCACCCGGAGTTCGAATCGGCGTTCAATGATCAGACGATAATCAGCGTCGGACCGACGACCTCAACGGACTATGTCCGGTTCAAAAACAGGAATTTCCTGCTGACGGAACCGAACACCGATCCGCTAAACTGGTCGACTCTCACGGAACAGAGCGATCGCTCGAAACTGGTCGACAGTTTCGATGAGACTGCAGCCGTCGCTCTCGGTACATGGTGGGCGACACCCGATCTTCCCGATATTCTCGAAGGGATGGCTGAAGAACTTTGGCCCCAACTCGAATCGCCACCCTCGTTCGTTCATCTATCAACTGGCCAAGTTTCAGAGCTCTCGAGTGAAACAATCGAATGGGGGTGTGATGCCCTTAAGAAGCTTGATGAACATGTATCCGTCGTCGTTACTGCGAATCGCGATCAGACTCGACAACTCTGCGACACACTTGTTCCCGACTCCGGAACGAAATCGTCCGTGCAGCGGCTCCGAAAGCAACTCGGCGTTTCACAATTCGTCATGCATTCACTAAAAGGCGCGACGCTTGCCAGTGCTGACGGAGTACTGACTGTCAGTACTCCGCAGATCCCGAGTCCGCGTCGCGTCCGCAACGTCGACGATCACTTCAAGAGTGGTTACGTGCTCGGTCTCGCTGAAGGCCTATCAGCCGGAGCGTCACTCGTACTCGGAAACGCTATCGCCGGGTACTTTGTCCGATACGACAGAACCCCGGACGAGGAGGAACTCCGGTCGTATCTCGCAGACTACCACGCCCACTACGAAGAATCGTGAAACACACTTGTGAAGCACGTTTCAGAGGAGTAGCGTGGAGAGCATGTTTGATAGTGATTAGGTCGAACCTTTACTCGCTCTTATGTAGAATCGCGGAAAGCCCCGATAACGAGACACTCAACGATTGGCTCGGCGGATTCACCCGCTAGGTTGAGTGACCGAACGATGCCAAAGGTGTGAGCGGCCTGCTCCAAGCCCTGCTTGGACAGGCCGCGAAACTTCCGCAACCACGGCTGGACGAGCGAAAACAGGCACTCAGCCTGGTTAATATGAACGCCCTCGGGCGAAACATACCGCTCTTTGTGGACGACCGTTAGGTGGTCAAACTCCATCTGTCGGTATGCCTGGAGTCCGTCGGTCCAGACCTCTCCCAGCGGCTGTGAGAGGTCTTCAACCTCCTAAATCACCGGTTCAAGATCACCGCTGTAGTCGATGCCCAGTTGGCTGCGAATCACGCGAAGCGAGTCGCGGCACGCCGCGACGAGCGTCAGCTGATCACCGTGACGACCTCGCCAGCGTGATCGGCCTGTTTGGGACGAGCAGCCGCGTGAACGGCTGTTCCGCGGCGGCTCTTGGCCTTTGTAGCCCGAACAAACCTCGCCGGATTCGTCGACTTGCGTCGGTCCATCGATGGTCTGGTCGAGTAGCTTCCAGACGACGGGGAAGCCGCGCTGAACTGCGGCTTCCACGTCTCGAATGGCTGTATAGACGGTTCTATAGGCTCGACCGAAGAACGGCGCGATCTGGTTGAGACTCAGTAACGTATCGGCGTACAGCGTGAACGCGAGAAGCACCTCGCCGCAGGAGAGGTGCTTCTCGTGGAACGGGGTTCCGTAGGTGAAAACCGGCTTGAAATTGCAGTCACGGCACCAGGTTCGGTCGATACTCTCCCACGTCACGATGCTCTGGTGGCCGCACCGTGGACAGGACGTATTCTCCCAGAATTCCTTGAGTCGCCGCTTGATACGGGCATCGAGCGGTTCTGTGTCGATCTCGACGACGCCCAGCTCGATCAGCTCTCGAAACATCGCTCCGAACGCTGGCTGAGCAGAAACCATATCGCCACATTAGCGCCGGTTCAGTGTAACAATACGGTCTTTCCGCAGCTTTGCATAAGAGCGCTCAGTATAACCAACAACTCTCCCGATATCTCGATAGTGTTGGTTAACTTCTTCCAATCTCGGTGAAGGCGGTCAAGTCCGTTTCCCGAGTTTCCGCGATCTCGCGTCGAACTTCTGTCCGATCCCAGCCAAGCGGTGCCAGCACACTCTCGACAGCTCTGACGAGTTGCGTCTCGTAGTACGACGCATCGTACGACTCTATCTCTTCGTGGGCCAACGCGACCCGCCCTCGAGAACTCTTCTCGTCGTCGACGACCACGTACTCGATATCCTGTCCTGGGTAGATGGCGAGGTCCTGGTCCCGAGCCCGCTTCAGCGCCGCCACGTTCTGTGTGTTCTGCGTGTACCCTTCCAGCGGCTTGGAGACACGATTCCGTTCGACGAGCTGCTCAACCGGCACCGTTCCAGCGTGGAGGCATTTGATCGCGTCCTGGAGACAGTCGAGTACGGCGTCCGGAGATCGAGTCGCGTCGAGCCGTTCGAGACAGTCCCGCTGGACGTTCTCGATGAACGGCGGGGTCGAGCGCTGCCGGGCTTCGATGCCTCTGATCTTGAAGTCGTCGTCGCCGGCGACCTTGCCGAAGTACTTCGTCAGCGCGCCGGCGTCGCTCTCGCGCTGCGGCACGAACGCCACCCAGTCGTAGTGGGCCTCGTGTTCGAGCCGAATCTCGACGCGTTCCGTGATCTCCGTCGCGAGCGTCCCGAGGTCCTCGCGGTCATCGTTGTCGATGTCGGGGTCCGGGGTCACCCAGATGGAGTCGACGATGCCGTGGACGACGCGCCAGCCGCCAGCTTCCAGTCGCTGTTTCGACGTCAGCAGAATCTCGCGAGCGAACGCGTTGATCGTTTCGTGGCACTCGATGCGGCCGAACTTCGCGTTGCTGAACCCTTGATAGCCGAAGCAGGCGACGAGGATCCACTTCAGCGCTCCCGACCGCCCCTCAGTTCTGCCAGTCGGTCCTTGTCGGGGTCGTCCCGTTCCTTCTCGTGACGGATGGCCGCCTTGATCTCGTCGCGGGCGTCGATGATCGGCTGGAGGACGTCGACGAGGTAGCCCCGGTCGTCGCAGATCGAGTACCCGAGGCCGGGGACGTCGTCGCGGTCGCTGTGGCAGTCACACCGGATGACGTCCGGCGATACGTTCCGGGTACAGATGATGTTCGGGTACAACGAGGAGAAGTCGAGTTCATGGACGTTCTCGTGAAACCCGACCTCGGGCGCGAAAATGAAGCCGCCACGGTCGGCGTCGTGGAGCGTCCCCATCGGCTTGTAGAACTCGTGACGCCAGGAGTTCCATGGCACGAGGACGTCGCGGTCGTGGGCCTCGCAGATCTGGATCGCCGTGAGCACGTTCCCGATCGACGCCCACACGAGCTCCTGAACGGGCTTGTTCGAGCGCGACACGAGGTCGAGGACGCCGTCGAGGTTGGTCTCCCCGTAGAAGAACGTGTTCGACTCGTCGATGATTGCCCGCCCGGGGACGTTGTACCGCGCCGGCGAGTGGCCGACGCGGCCGTAGCTCGAGTACGTCGACCGGCTCGCGAGCTGCTGGTAGTCGATGTCCGGCCACCGACTCAGCGAGAAGTCGTCGACGCCGGCAGCCGTCGCCATCTCGTACAGGGTCGGGACGATCTCGCTGGTTGAGCAGACCAGGACGTCCGGATCGTGCGCTTCGAGTGCCCCTTGGACGGCGGTCAGGATATCCGTCGGCGAGCCGGTGACGGTGTCGCCGCCGACGGACAGTTCCTCGTAGACGTCGTTGCTCGTTTCGGTCACCGGAACACTGAGCCGGAGCGTCGACAGTTCGCTCGCCGGCGTCGGATCGGCGCCGGTCTCCAGACAGTATCGGAACTCTCGCGAGAAGTCGACGTTGAAGCAGGCGAGATCCCCGACTGGATAGGCCGACAACTGGCGCGCTTGCCGGGCGGGTGGAGTGATGCGGTCGATGTGGGCGACGTCGACCGTGAGAACGGCCTCCTCGTCTCGTCGAAAGCCCGGCCGTCGCGTAACCATCTCGGTCGCGACGACGTCCGGGTGCTGGTCGTACACCGACTCGAGTGTCGTGAGGTCGAGGTCGGCATCAGGGTCGCGACCGGCCACGTAGAAGCGTGGGGTGTAGTCATCGCGCTCGGTCGCGACGGCGCCGTCGGCGGTTGCCTCCCACTCAGGACGCGGCCGTCGTCCAGAAAGTCGATACTGAACGGCATCGTCACGGGTTCGCGTCCGGTGGGGCACTCTCCTGGTCATCGCGTGCTGCGACCGCGGCTTCGAGCTCCTCGAGGCGCTCTTCGTGGTCGTCGAGGCGCTCCTCCTGTTCGAGATCGATGCTGAGCAGCGCCGGCAGCAGCGGGTTCTGGTGGTTCAACAGCCCGCTCGCGTCGGCGTGCTTGCGGGCGTACTCGAACAGCCGGTCGAAACGTGGTTGGTCGCGACGCCGCAGTGCCCGGCGGAACTCCGCCCAGCGCTCTTCGATGGCCCGGAGCGTATCCCGGTACGTCGGGTTCGTGCGCCCCATCGCTATCGGCCTCCTGTCCCGGTCGCCGTCCACGCATCAAGCAAGGGGTCCGTGGTGGTCGCCACCGTCTCACCGTCAGCGGTGACGCCCGTTCCGACGCCTTCCGGAGTCGGCGTCGACGGCGCCGGCGTCGTCGGTTCCACGCCGACCTGCGTGGCGCGTGCCGCGAGCAGCTGCCGCCAGTACGCGAACGTCGTCTGGTAGTACGCGCCGTCGTCGACGGGATAGACGAGCGTCTCGAAGTCCTCGCCGACGACCCGTGGCCCCATCCGGGTTTGCTCACACTCCAGGTGGTGGTCGGCGACCGTCGCGATCGATTCGGTGAATTCGTTTCGTTCGTTTCGCGTAACGAGCACCGGGATGTCGTACCCCTCGGCGTAGGTCGCTAACCGGGCAAGGACGCGGGCTTGGAGGGTTTTCGCGTGGGTCTCGCCAAGGGTATCTTCGGCGCGGTACTGGGCATCGACGGCCGGCGCGACGATGAGGGCGGGTGTGTGGGGCGACGTGTCCTCGTCACGACTCGGTTCCCCTCGACCGGCCGCCCTGGCGTCGGTGGTGGACATCTGGATCGACTTGTTCACTGCCGTCGGGAGATCACAGACGGCGCCGTAGTGCTGGTAGGCAGTGAATCCGCGTGCGACGTGGATTCGGTTGAGCAACCGTTGACTGGGCGCGATCTGAGCGAGTGTCGTCGTCGTCGCGTGGCCGTTTGCGTCGACCCAGAAGGCGGGTCCGTCGTGCAGGAGGAGATGGTCGAGCACGAGCGAGTGCAGGATCGGGACGCCGCGGCCTCCCTCGACGTCGAGCAGGGTGATGCCGTCGCCGAGTGACGGCAACAACATCCCGTCCGTAGCCGGATCGGCCTGGTCAGCGAGGGACCGATTGCGGTCAGCTCCCCGAGTTGGCTGGTCCACCGCCAATCGGTTCGACGTTGAGTGTTCTCCCATACTCGACTAGTTGTCTACGTTCCCGATAAGCCGCGGCGTGTCGCTTCCGCGTTTCAGGAAACTCGATGTGATCCCCTCCAATCCCGGTACAGTCCCGAGTTGTCTCCGTTTGGATCCTATTTCCGAGAATAGTTCCTGAATCGAGCGTACTTCGTGTTAACCAACACCCGGCCGTATTGACAGCGGTGTGTTGGTTAAACCTACCTAGCTGCAGTCTCGAGCCTGACTGCTCGGAATGTTAATGCTCAACGCCACGTTGGAAGAGGTGCTCTATGAGCTATCCACGAACCCACGTCGACCACCGAAACCCCGACCACCACGAGTCGATGCACCCAACTCGAAATATCGTGAACGCCCACGTTGTTGCCGGGGAATTCCTCACTTCGCGGTACCACGAGGCGCTTCAAACTGTTCTCCATCCCCTCGGCGAGTCTTTGGACACCAAAGACCAACATGCGCTCAACGACCTTGGCATCGTCCATGCTACTGGTTCCTTGAACGAGCTATCCCCGATCGTTCGCACATACGTCAAACTCGATGAGTATTGGACACGCACCCATCGTACTGCGCTCAACGAACTATTCGCTGATCGACGTGCTCACGTCCTGAGTTGCTGTACACGGTTCCTTTCTGAATTCTCTCGACACACACTCGAAGTCGAATCTGGCCGTTCCGGAACTGCGCTGGATAGTACCCTTGCCCCATTCCTGGAAAGCGGGTTTCTCTCACACACAGATGATGAGAAAACGCCTTATTCTGTTGATGAACACCACGCACTGTATCGACCGACTGAACGGCTCTTCGACGCACTTCTTGACCAAGCACCTGTTCTCTGTGGTCTTCTGCCACCGACCGAGCTCTAATCGCACGATTCAGAGGCTTTTCGGCTCTGTAGAAATCCTCTTGGCCACATACCAATAGCCGGTACGTAAGCTTGCGAGTCTTACACACACGAAGGGGAAGGATTCAACCGTCCTTTTCTATCGGAAGAACCCGCCCATCCTCCGTAACACGGAGATTTTCAAACTCTAAAGCCGTATTCAACTTCTCTACCACTTCTTGATGCTTCTTCTGCTCGCCGATATACTGCTTAGGATCCGCGGCCTTCTGAACAATCTGCACAACATATCGGTAATCCTCGCTGTTCAACTCTTGCAACTTCTCTTTAGCAATATAAACGCGATTACTATGGCCCTCAGCCTTACTCCGCAACGGATCATCATGGCTTAAATTGTACCTCATTTCATCCGCGTCAAATCCAACTATCTCGAAGAAATCAGCTATCTCATCCGTACTACGTCCGTCAGCGATAACCTCTGCCAGTTCATCCAGCACCTCGTCACTGAACTGCTTCTTTTCCTTCAACTCCTCCAACCACTCTCCGCCTGCCAGATTCATTTCCTCTACTCTCTCTGACTCAGCGTATATACTCATCACCTCTTCCCACTTCGGCGTCCAGACATACTCATTCCCGTTACTATCCTGGAAGATGATATCCATCTTGATTCTGTTATCTGGGAATGTACCCACAGAATCTATCTTGTCGAAGAACACCCGTTTCATGCTTACACCAATCGGATGTAATGGTGAAATAGTTTTGTAGGTTGTCAGTAGAGAAGTACCGTTTATCTGTTTTCCATAGACGCCTCCTCTGTTGTATAGAACCTCTGTACTTGCCAATCATCCCAAATCTACCATCAAACGAAGGGGCCTCAGAACCAGCCCTTCACATTTTCAAATACGTTGAAGACTCTCCCAGTTGGATCAGGATGTATGTGTGGTCGAAACTCGCTTTTCATCGATCGGGCCGACCTCGAGGCCCGTTTCGATGCGGAGGTCGTCGCTGACGGCGGGTATACACCCCAATACAACATCGCGCCAGGTGAGGACCTCTACATCATCACGAACGAGGCCTCCGACGAGATCGACGCCTACCACTGGGGGCTGATTCCGTTCTGGGCGGATGAGCACGAGGAGGGCATCATCAACGCTCGCTCCGAGACTGCCGGCGAGAAACGCGTCTTCGAGCGGGCGTGGGAATCACGTCCCTGTCTTGTCCTCTCGTCGGGGTTCTACGAGTGGAAATCACCGAACGGCGGGTCGAAACAACCCTACCGGATTCACCGGGAGGACGACCCCGCGTTTGCGATGGCCGGGCTCTGGGACGTCTGGGAGGGCGACGACGAGACGATTTCGTGCGTGACAATTCTCACAACGGAGCCGAACGACCTGATGAACTCAATCCACGACCGGATGCCGCTCGTCCTTCCACAGGACGCGGAATCTGACTGGCTCGCCGCAGATCCGGACACCCGCAAAGAACTGTGCCAGCCGTATCCGAAGGACGATCTGACGCTTACGAGATCTCGACGCGAGTTAACAACCCCGGCAACGACGATCCCCAGGTCATCGAGCCGCTGGACCACGAGCAATCAGGCCTCGGCGAGTTCAGTTCGGGATAGTTGACGGCGTAACGGTCACTGCATCGGCGACGCCGCTGCCGAATCGACGAGCGAGTACTCTCGGTCTCGACTCGTCCCTTCCGCCTCGAGGAGGTTGTACTGCTCCATCTTCGAGAGGTACGTGCGGATAGTCCGCTTCGTCCGCGGATCATCGACGTCCTCGGTATAGCGCTCGTGAATTTCGCTCGGCCCGACCGGGCCGTGCTCGCGAACGACGTCGTAGACGACGCGCTGGTGCGGCGTGAGCGAGTCGAGGCTCTTCTGCTTGATCTGGGCCCGAGCATCCTCGGCGGCGTCCAGGAGAATGTCGTCGGTGATACGCTCGTGATTCTCGCGATCTGCCTTGCCGGCGGCCGTTCGAAGGATGCCGATTGCGAGGCGGGCGTCGCCGGCGGCCGCGTCGGCCATCCGGTAGAGCTGGTCGTCGGTGATGACGTCCTCGTCGAGCCCCCACTTTGCCCGAGCACTCAGGATGTCGTACAGCTGCTCGTCGTGGTACTTGTCCATCCGGACGTGCTCGCTGGAGCGCAGTCGGCTCACGAGGCGGTCGTCGACGCGGCTGAACAGCTCCTCTTCCTTGTTCGCGATGCAGATGATTGCGAACTGCGGGAGGCTGTGGAGGTCGTAGATGACGCTGGGGTCTTCGAGCTGGTCGACCTCGTCGAGGATGACGACGGTTCGCGGGCCGTCGTGCTGCTGGAGGCGATCAACAAGTTCGTCGTGCGGCGTCGACTGCCGGTGGATGTCGATGGTCGCGCCGAGGTCGTCGAGAATCTGGTAGAGCGTCCGAAATCGGGTGTAGTTACGCCAGCAGTTGACGTAGATGGCCTCGACGTCGAGGACCTCCTCGCGCAGTCGTTCCGTGACGAACTTCGAGATACACGTCTTCCCCGTTCCGCTGGGTCCGGTGACGATAGCGGTGTCGGCGGGTTCTCCGTTCGTGATGGGCTCGAGGACGCTAGAGGTGGTTAACTTCCGCGTCGCGATGCTCAACTTCCCGAGGGACGAATCCGGCGCGGAGAACGCGAGCATCGCGGATCATCGTTGCTTGATAGACTGGTTTTGCCCTAACCGTAAAAGCGTGACCGGGTTGTTTCCGGAAACCCCTATTCGGTGTTCATTATAAAACACAACCCTACGCAGTGACGCGATTCTTTTGTGGAAGTAGTATATTTCCGGAATACTTGAGACCCCGTTAACTGAGTCAGATTGTTCGAAGTCAGCTATTTAATTGGGGGACGGATAGCTCGCCATCGAACATCAACCGTTTCTCCTGATTCGAGCTGGATTCGATAGAGTCGTGAATCCCGTGAATCTCCTGTTTCCTTGCCGGCGTCGTCCGAGAAGATATTCACAATTACGCCGTGTTCTCCGTGATATTGGTGGTCTGGATCGGTTTCGTCGGGGATATCTATTCGGACCCGATCCCCTTTGCTTGTATTTTCCATAGTGTATCGGTGGTATCTTGGACTCATCCCCGCTCGGCGATTAAACTCCTACGGAAACCAAGAGTAACCAGAGACGCTGGTTCTAAACCCTCCCCTATTGTGAGTGCACATATGACCCCTGCTGACGTCGCTGACGTGTTCGCCTCGACCAGAGAAACGCTTGAGAAAGCAGGTATGGCCGATGACTTCTTTCTGGATCTTGTCGCTTCCCGCCTTATAGTAGAACGGGTCGGTGAATCGAGTAATCAGGATTGGTGGGAGTCACGGGTTCTGTCTGGGACTGGTCGCACCCGGCTGTCTGAAGTAACCCCAAAAACACGGCTGAAATCCCGAATCACTCTCGCATTGAAAGTCGGCCGCAAAGCAGAATCGGATCGAGTTGCTGATGACTCAATCTCGCTTTTCTCCTTTGGGCCCCAGATAGAATCACGCCTTACCGCTGCAATCGAGGAACTGGAGAGCAACGACGAACTGACGTTTGAAGCACTCGAAGACCTGTCGGTCCAGCCGCTGGAAGAGGGCTGGACAGACAGTATTATTACCGCAACTGCGTCGAATATCTCCAGTTCAGACACCACTGAGCCTCAGCAGAATCCAGGGACGGGTGAATCATATCTGGTTGGCGAGAGAAGTTATACGCAAGATGAGATTGAGCCCGACAAATGGAGAATCCTCACCACTCTCCTCCGGGGCTACGGGCAGTGCACCGACCAGCTTCAGGTGCCGTACTACACCCTTGAGTCAGAACTTAAATCAGAGAACGCGTGATGAGTTCGTATGAGTAACGAACCCGTCGAACCAGAGGATGGAGAAGAGGTAGAGAACGAAGAGAGCCTCGACCCGAAAATCGCCCATCACAGCACGTACATCGACGAGACGAAACGGATTCTCCAAACCTACGTCGAATGTGGTTCCTACGAGGAGCTGGAACGCCGTGTCGTCGAGGGGAATATCCTGAACAAGAATACTGACGAATATAGAACGAACATTCTTCGGGAGGTTACGCGTCGACACATCCCCGACAAAGAGGAGTACACCGAGACCCCGCTGATGCAGGTGATAACCTCGGAGGTCCGTAGTGACGTTATCGACTGGTGTCTCTACTACGAGTTCGCCCAAGATCCGTTCATCCGACTCGTTACCACCGATTTCCTCTACCCCGAATTTGAGCGTGGAACGCTCTCCGTCCAAGCAGTCGACATCGTAGAGTTCATCGAATCGATTCAGGAGAACTACGCCGACCTGCGGGATCGCTCTGAGTCAACAATAAACGAGGCCGCTACGAAGTACCTCACCGCCCTCCGCAACTTCGGTCTCTTAGAGGGAACCCAACGGAAGGAATTTGCAGTCACATACATCCCTGATGAGACTATCGCGTACGTGGTGTATCGACTATTCCAGAAAGACGTGAACTCGGCATCAGAGATTATTGAACACGACGACTGGAAACTGTTCCTTATGAACGAGTCGGAAGTACAGCGACGGATTCGAGATATCTCCCCGCAGTACGTAAATTATGAGAAACGTGGCTCTACACAACGACTCGTGAGAAAGCACGACAGTATGGAGGATCTCATCGATGCCTTCTGAGTTCCAGGAACGGCTCGAAGAGGTCGAACGGCTCGTTCGAGATGACCGTGACGAGGTCGGGAAGCGAGCGGGGGTCCCATTCATCGTATTCACGTACGACCCGGGCGACGAAATTGAGGTCGATGAAGAGGTTCGAAACCTCATCGAGAAACTGGAATATCACGACCAGAACGTCGCAGCAATCGATATGCGTGATCTGGTCTTCACGATCCTCGAAGAACGCGGGATTCTGGATAACGTCATTGACCTCGAACGCCGAGACAAAGAGCAGCTACTCGACGGCCTGAAATCGTCGCTGCTGGACGACGGTGAGATGGGGAAGCTGGCTTCAGCAATCGCCGAACAGGCAGAGACAGCAGATACTGTCATCGTCTACCGGATGGGTATTCTCTATCCGTTTGCAAGCGCGTCCACTCTGATGGGACAATTAGAAACGAATACGCCGGACGAGACCCCAATCGTATTCTGTTACCCGGCGACAGTCGATGACAAGAGCTTAAGATTCCTCGATGAATCTGAAGGAACATATTACCGCGCAAGGGTGATCGGACATGAGTGACACTACTACATCACACCAGATACACGAAATCTTCTACCGGTCGATCAATCGGAAAATCGACCGCGTCGTCAAGGTCGACAACGACGACCCGAGTGTCGTCAAGAAAGAGCTTGAAGAGTACATCCTCACACCGCAGCTCGAACGGCACTTTTCGGACGCATTAGAGGCCGTCATCGACACCGAACACGCACAGACGGAAGACGTCGGCATGTGGGTCTCGGGGTTCTTCGGTTCCGGGAAGAGCCACTTCATGAAGATCCTCGGGCACGTCCTGGAAAACCGCGAATTCGACGATACCCAGGCGGCCGATATGTTCCGGGATCGCATCGAGGGCAACGAAATGCTCGACGGTGCGGTCGGCTCCGTGACGCAGAAATTCGACTCGGAGGTGCTGATGTTTCAGATCGGCGCGAAAGCTGATGCCTCCGGGAGCGAGTCAATCACGGAGATCATTCACCGGGAGTTCAACACCTCACGTGGCTACGCGTCGATGCCCTGGGTCGCCCAAATGGAGCAGGAACTCGAATCTGGGAGTCTACGACGACTTCGTCAACGCCATCGAGACGAACACCGGGAAAGACTGGACGGAGGCCCGCAAGGACGCTATGTTCGTCCGGTCGGACATGGAGACTGCCTTGGTCGAGGCAACCGACGAATTCGACGACGAAGACGATGCGGCTCGGGCGATTGATGACGTTCAGGATAACGTCCTGATCAACCCTTCGACGCTCGCTGAGGACATCGTGGACTACGTCGAGAAACGGGAGGAGGAGACGGGAGACAACTGTCGGTACTTCGTCTTCATCGACGAGATCTCCCAATTCATCGGCGACGACGGACAACTCCTCTTGGAGCTACAGAGCATCGTCGAGGAATTCGGACAGAAGGGCAAGGGGAAAATCTTCCTCGGAGTCACGTCTCAGGAGCAGCTCCAACAGCTGATTCCCGGCGTGCTGGAAAAGGAAGCCGAGGAATCGAAGGTCATCGACCGCTTCCCACATCGGTTCGACCTCACCTCCGAGAACCTGGATAAAGTCGTCCGCGACCGTGTTCTCAGTAAAAAAGGGGAGTACAGGGGTACAATCGGTGATCTTTACGACGAGCATGAAGGGTTCCTCTCGGCAAAGTATAAACTCGAATCTAGCCAAAGTCTGAAACCGATTACTCGGGACAACTTCATCGACTGTTACCCGTTCCTTCCCTACCAGCTCGACATCCTTCCGGAAATTTTCAAGTCACTCGGAAAAGGCTCCGACGATCAGTTGGCCGGGAGTGAGCGGACGCTGATTGACGTCACACAGAGCGTCCTTAAAGACGAGGAGTACCTCTACAACGAGGAACTTGGGGCGCTGGTCACGCTGGACATGATCTTCGACGAGATCAGCAACGACATTCCCAGCAGTGACGTCAAATCCATCCGCGAGGCGAAACCGAAGGACGCCGACACGGAGACCGCACGGCGCGTCCTCAAATCTCTCTACCTCCTCCAGCAGCTCCCCTGGATTCCGAACACAGCGGACAACATTGCCACGTCACTCCAGCGTGAACTCGGGCCAACCCAGGAGTTGGAGGGCGAGGTGGAGGATACGCTTGACGCGCTCGTCGACGCCGGCTTTGTCGGCCGGAGCGAAGAAGGATACCGGTTCCTCCGCGAAACTGAACGTGAGCTCGAAAACGAGATTAAGGGGATCGAAGTCGGTCCTGGCGACATCCGCCGGTCGTCCAAGCGCTTCCTGAACGACATCCTCGACGAAACCTCTCGCGTCAACTACGAGGGGAAGACGTTCCAGCTGAACTTGAACATCGACGGTGAGGAGATCACGTCTAAGGGCTACATCGACCTGAAGACCTACTCGCCGATCTACCAGCGATACGAGGACCTCGACCCGGACGGTCTGAAGACGCAGAGCTTCAGTGAGGACGATTCCCTCTACTGGATCGCCGACGACGAGAAGCAACACACCATCTACGACAAGCTGAAATCGATCTACCAGATCAACACCGTCGTCAAAGAGAAGCGCGGGAACGAACTCAGCCAGGAAGAACAGGAAGCACTCGGACAGAAGCAAGAGGACCTCCAGCGCCTCCGCAGCGAAGTCGAGCGCGAGTTCAAACGCAGCTTCCAACGCGGCGTACTGATCTACAACGGCGATACCGAGGAGTTCGACGCGACCAACACCTCACTCAGTTCGCTCGTATCACGGAAGACAGACAACGCCATCCCGAAGGTCTTCCACAAGTTCAACCACGGTTCTGCTTCAGTGAAGGACCGTCATATCAAGGACATATTCGGTGACCTTGATAAGTCGTCAACTCCCGCAGCCCTCACCGAACTGGGTGTCATTCAGGACGGAGACCTTCTTGCGGAAGCATACATCGCGTCTGAAGTCGAAGACGAAATCCAGAGCCGCGAAAAAGCCGGTCAAGACCGTACTGGAGACGACCTAATCAGCCACTTCGCACAGCCGCCATACGGCTGGAGCAGAAACGTCGTCAGACTCGCCGCTGCCGTCCTCTTCCGACACGGTGCTATCATCCCGACGTACAAGGAGCGAACGTACAGCACGTATACGGAGGACGGCGCACAGGAGCTGTTCACCCAGGTTACGAAGTTCAAGAACACCTCCTTCGACGAGCGGGAGACTGTTGACGTCGAAACGCGAGAGGACGCAAAGCAACTCCTCGACCGGCTGTTCGACCGCAAAGTCCAATCCACCGACCAAGCAGTCGATGAGGGGATCCGCGAGGAAGCGAATACATGGGAGTCTACCACGAGCACCCTGCTTTCGCAATTGCGGCGAGTAGGCTTCCCGCTGGCCGACGACGTCGAGGACTTCCAGAACAGACTCAACAACCTCCTCCAGCAGCCCACCTCCGCCAAGCGCATCAAGAAGTTCGCCGAGTTCGAGGACGAACTGGAGAACCTCGCTAAAACGGCAAAAGCAGTTGCCGAGTTCTGTGGCGAAACGGGTGGCGAGAACCACCTGAAGGAGTACGAAACGATTCAGGACTTCATCTCTGGAGAGTGGGAAACACTCGTGGATGAAGCAGCTGATCACGACATCGTTCACATAAGCGACGAAGCTCGTGACGCTGCTGACCGCGTCAAGAACACGCTGGACACCGAGGGTGTCATTGAGCAGTGGAACGACGTCAAGACCGATTATCGGACTGCAGCGGAGGCCTTCGCCTCGACGTACGAGGAACTGTACGAACAGCGCTATGAGACCTACACTGCGTCCATCGAAAACGTCCGTGCGTACGCAGGTGACGACATCGACGACAATGACCTGGAGTCGGCAATATCGGACTTGACGGAGCGCCAGGGCGAGGGATCGGTCGATCTGGACATCTCCAGCAAGGACCACATCAACCCCACACCTTCGCTCACACGCCTTATCGAGCACATCCAGACTGTCGATGCGTACGAGAGCGCAGCAAAGAACGAAATCGACGACATCGAGGATGATGACGACGATGGGAAGACCCGCAAGAAAGTGGACACGTCCGACATCTTCGGGAACACCGTCGTGACTGAGGTTGACGACATCGAGAAGCCAATCACCGACCTCCGAGAGAAGGTCGAAGAACTCCTTGACCAAGAGGGAGACGTCGAGATCCGGTTCCGGTAGGGTAACTTCTCGAACTAACCCTCTGCGCTGAATCTCTCGACCTGTGTCGAGACGGTGACGGAACGAGCCCGTGACCCAATACTATAAGAGACGCCAACTGCTTGTCGGTGGTATGTCATCGCGGGCGGGAATCACGACACAGCGTACTGCCGTCCCGCCCGTTTCGTGGCAGTACGCGACCCTCTAATATCCATGTCCACGACACACGGTCAACCTGGTCTCTCGTCGGATCAACGCTCAACCATCCGAAGCACTATCATCAGCACACGCCACACGCTCGAAGACGAGCTTCGCCGCCAGCTCGAAAAGTACGGCATCTATGAGGACAAGAAACTTCCACAGGATCAGCTGACGCATCTCTCTGCCGAGGAACTCCACACCCGCGATAGAATAGACGCAGCCATCGAACGAGAACTCGAATCCACGGATGGAAACCTGGAACGGTCGATCACTAACTACGTCCGCGAAGCCACGAAGACCTATCTCAACCGATTCGTCGCGCTAAAAACCATCGAGGTTCGTGGTCTCGTCGAGGAGACCATCACTGAACGGCCGGAGTACGGCAACCGGTCGTACATGCACCACACCGTGGCCGAAATCGCTGGTGAACTCACCAACGCGCAAGACGACGGTTTTGGTGCCGCACTTGACCTGGCGTACCAGGAGATCGGTGCGGAGATTCGGATGATCTTCGAGGAATCCGAACACACCGCTATTGACCTCGATGCGCAGGTTCGAGAAGAGGTTCTCGACGAATTGGACGCAATTGACGACGAAGCCTGGGAGAGCGACGAAGCTCTGGGCTGGGTGTACCAGTATTTCGGTGAGGAGGAGCGTGAGGATATCGACGAACGCATCGACGAAGAGAATTACAAAGTCTCAGGTACCGATATAGCAACAAAGACCCAGCTTTTCACGCCACGTTATATTGTCGAATGGATGGTTGATAATTCTCTTGGGCGGACGTGGCTTGAAATGAAAGGGGAGCGGACGAATATCGACAGTGAGGAGAATTGCTTCTACCTTGCACCCCCCCAAGACTCACTAATTAACCGGGAAGAAAAGTCAGTTGAGGAAATTACGGTTCTTGACCCCGCCTGTGGCAGCGGTCATATGCTGTTTTATTCTTTTGACATCCTTTATCAAATGTATCTGGAGGAGGGGGAAGTCCCAGAGAAATACATACCGCGGGAAATTCTCAGAAACAACCTCTATGGTATCGATATCGATTCAGGGGCTGCGCAAATCGCCGCGCTCTCGCTTTATTTGAAGGCCAAAGAGCAATCACCAGAAGTTGCAATCCCACAGCTGAACATCGCTTCAGCCGACGCGGTACTTATTAACGGAGATAGGAAGCAGGAGGTACTTGAACGAACAGAGTCGGAGCTCGAAGAAGAAATACTAGAGCAACTCTGGCGAAGCTTCGATAACATCCGAGAGTTCGGCAGTCTCATCCGTATTGAGGATCGGATTGAATCGATTCTTGATGAGCACCGTGACTCAATTCAAGAATCAGGCCAGTCTCAATTCACGTCAGAGGGAGGGCTTGCGACTCAAAGCTCATTTGTTACTAGTGAAGGTGGCGAAGAAACGTGGGAAGAAGTAAAGAATCGACTCCTTGACTCAGTTAGGGAACTGGCGACTGAAGCTTTGGATCATAACGACCCCGTTGAGGAGATGTTTGCAGAAGAAGTGGAAAAGACAGTTGAATTAGTGGATCTACTCGTTGCGGACTACAGTGTTGTCGTCTCTAACCCCCCATATCTTGATAGCGGTAAAATGGGCGATGACCTGACTCAGTTCCTTAAGGACACTTACAAAAGCAGCAGGGATACCTATGCTGCATTCATTGAGCGGAACACAGAGTTTCTCGCCCCTGATGGACTAGCGTCTATGATCACCCCAGAGACATTTATGTTCAATTACAGCTTCCGGGGCCTTCGGCCAAAACTTCTAGAGAACTCGGAGTTCGTTGATGTCGTTCATCTTACTAACCGAGATGAAGCTTACATGAATGTCTGTACACTGATTTCTAACTCCAAGCACAACCGCCGGTCCCGTTTTATTCGTTTAATAGGAGCAGACGATAGGCCAGCAGCATTAAACAATACAATAACGGACCTTAGGGTAGGAGACAGTTCAGAGCGACAGTACTTCGCTAACCAGTCAGCATTCCTGGAAATTGATCGATCTCCATTTATCTATTGGTTTGGGAAAGAAGTCTTGGACCTATTCATTAAGTATGGGAATCTAAAAGATACTGCTGATGTCTTGAGGGGACTTGACACCGGAAATGACGACCGTTTTGTTCGGTATGACTGGGAAGTTGACCCGAACGATAATTCTTGGAACAGGTATGTAATGAGCGGCGAGGGAGAGCCATTCTTCGAAGCCTCAAATATGAAAGCATTGTGGGAAAATAACGGAGCAGAAATCAAATCAACCGATGATAGTATCGTCCCCAGCGAGGACAGATACTTTGATGAAGGAATGACATACCGAAGGTTTGGCGATCTTGTCGTTCGTCACCTCCCAGCTAATTGGATTCCGAGTGACGGGAGCCCATTTATTGGGCCACACGAGAATGACCGAATACTTCACATTCTTGGCTATCTCAATTCATCACTGGCGGAATTCGTTATTGAGGGTCTGAATCCGGGCCTGAACATTCAGATTGGTGACGTTGAACGTATCCCTATCGACACTAGTTGGCGGAACGATGAAATCGAACGTCTATCAGAAATTGCTATTGAAGTGCAGGAAGAACGGCAATCCTATTTAGAAACTGCTCCAGTTTATCACGGAGGTGAGAAGTTCAGAAGTGAGTCAATGAGTGAATATCTCTTCAAAGAAGATCTTCTTGATTCGGCTTTGCTGGTTATTCGGCATAAGATCTCAGAAGCAGTTTTCGACTATTACGAAATATCTAACGACACGAGAGAGCAAATTTACCAGGAGAGTGAACGAGTGATCGGAAAAGATTACGTACTGACGTCTGACCAGCCAGTTCCGGAGCTAGTCGATCAAATTGGTGTGGAGCCAACGGTCGTAACAGATGAAGAATATCAAAAACTTAGGGGGGCGTTTGAATCCTTCTCTGGTGATGATCTACAAGAAGCTTCAAAAGAACTCGGCGTCTCCCCATTTACGATTGCAGATCTTCGCCGTGAATCATATGATGAAGAGCGTAAAGAGATATATGCTGAGGATCAGCTTTCGTTTGCAATAGGACATGCGCTTGGTCACTGGAATACCTTCGACCAGCTTCCGGCACCCGATAGTGAAATTGTTCCAATTGGTGATAGTTATGAAGAGAATATCGGTTGGTATGTAGATGAAGTGGTTCAGCATTTAACGGGAGACGATGAATGGCGACCTCGATTTAATGACCATTTGGGGCGAGAGGTGGCTGACTGGATTCAGAATCGGTTCTTCCGATATCACCACTGCAAAGAATATCGTCGCCGAGGGCAGCGTATTCCGATTTATTGGCAAATCGAAAGCCCTGCTGAGGAGTTCAGTTGCTTCCTTTATTACCACGGAATAGATGAAAATACCCTTCCGAAGCTCCGAGGACAGTATCTTGATCCGCGGATCAACGAGCTCGAAAATGAACTCGAAACCTTAAACGCTCAGACAAACCGGGAAAATCCAGACAAAGATCTCCTGAATAGACAGGAGGAGGTCCAGACCGAACTTGATGATCTCGAACAATTCCGTGAAACCATAGATAAAATGATTGACGACGGCGTCACAGTTGACGTTGAGAAGGGTATTTGGGAGAACCTCAAGGAATGGGATCAGTACGAAGTCCTCGAAACTGGGCTTCCCAAACTGAAGTCCAGTTACTCTCGATGAGGTAAAGTCGGCCGTTTCTCCAATATGGATTTAGAGGTAGTTAACGCAGTAGGGTCGGGTGATTTGGGGATAGAGATTGATCTAAATCGACTAACAGCCGATTTCGAGGAAGTTGAGTTTGATCCAGATAAGTACCCAGGTGCCTATGTAAGGCTCGAAGATGTGGAGCCACTGATTACGGTTTATAGAACTGGAAAATATATTATTACAGGATCAACGTCCGAAGAGGAAGCCTACCACTGTAGAAGACGTTTCTTGGAACTTCTTTCTGACAGGGGAGTACTGGATACACCAGATGATAAATGGTTCTCTATGCAGAATTACGTATGTACAGGAGAATTAGACCAGGTTCAGAACCTAAACGCGCTCGCAATTGGTCTGGGATTAGAGTATACAGAGTATGAGCCTGAACAGTTCCCAGGTCTCGTTTTTCGGCCTGACGACCACCCAGTAGTGATATTGATATTTGCGTCCGGTAAAGTGGTCGTCACTGGAGCAAAGGACATTGATGCGGCAGAGGAGGCATTTCAGAGCTTAAAGGGAGATTTAGATGCTCTGGTGTAATGTGAATAAGGGATGGACACCAATCGAAGCACGAAAGACTACCCGAAACAACCTTCAGCCTATCGTAGGAAAGGAGTTTTAATGGGAGATCTCGCGGACAGCATTATCACGGAACTCCGGCAGAAGTTCGACCGACACCCGGTCTGGGTGTGGTACGACGCCCAGGAGAAGTACAAGGGCGTCCTCGACGAGGTCGAAGCTGCCCTCGACAACGTTACGCTCGCGCGCTACGATGGCAGCTACTTCGAACTGAAGCGCCGCCTCTACGAAGAAGACCCGAACTACGAGAAGAACTGGCTGTTCTACATCCCTGAATCAAGGAACGAGGCCGAGTGGTTCCGCGACATCCACGCACTCGGGCGACAGTACCGTGTAGGCCAGGACATCGACGACACGCCCGTGACGCAGTTCCTCGTCGAGCACGACGAGGAGATACCCGATGCCTACGAGGACTGGGGCCAGAACCGCGAGGTTCAGCGCCTGGCGTTCTTCTGTGTTCTCTTCGACACTGCTGGCCCGGAGACGGACGAGTGGGTACGGGCCTACCTCTCGAACCCGGAAGAGTATCGTGAGACAATTGAGGACAACGCGATGGCAGACGCCTGGGACGCCCAGCTCCGAGAGGAGTACGGTGTCACGGCGGGGCTCGACCCGAAAGAGCTGCGACTCAGCTTCTCTTCGGCGAGGTGGCCAGCCGAGCACCGACGTCCCGGTACGACGAACTCGCGGCGGACGATACCCGCGCAGCTGCGACGTTCTGTGACGAGTGGCAGCAGTACGCCCCTGCCGAGTTCCGGCGCTACGCCGAACGAATCGAGGAAGACTACGACCTTGCGGAGACCGTCGTGGAATCGGAACGCGCCCACTGGGACGCTACTGCGTTCAAAGGTATCGACATGGGCCTCATCCGGCTCGTGATGGAACGACTCGCCGAAGAGACGTACGCTGATCTCCCCGACATCGCCGCCGATCTCGAACAGACCGTCACGAGCCGCCAGAACAGCTTCTGGAGCAACGAGGACCTCGTCGATTGGTCCGTCCCTGCCCGGGCCATCGAAACCCTCCAGCAGATTGGAACCGTCGACGCGGACGAGGCGAAGACCCTCACGTCAGAAGAACTCGCCCAGGCCTACACGGGCGACGACGGCTGGTGGCAGATCGACGCGTCCTATCGGCGATATATCGATGCAACCCGGAAGACCACGTTCGTCTACCCGAAGGAACCGGTGGTGAAACGGCGGGTCACCAGACACTACATGTCCTTCCTCCAGGGCGTCAATCGCCCGCTCGCCGATATCCTGAGTGACGATCCGACGCTCGGAACCCCCCAGGCCTCGTTCTACGAGGAGTTCGCTGACTTGGATAACGGAACGGCGATCATCATCTGTGACGGCCTGCGCTACGAACTCGCCGAAGCGATCAAGGAGAATCTCGGCCGCCAGACCGACTTCGAACAGAACCTGAGCGCTGTCAGTGCAGCGCTGCCGTCGATTACCGAAGTTGGGATGGCAGCACACCTCCCCGGAGAACTCGGACTCTCTCTGGACGATGACGACCTCGTCGTGACCAGCGGTGGCGAGGAGATGAACGGCAAATCGGACCGCATTGAACGGCTCAGCAACGCGGGCTTCGAAGTCGTAGACATGGACGAGGTGAGCGACATCTCGCTGGAGCAGCTGACCGAGTCCGAGCCAGTTCCTCGCGTCGTCTACTCCGGGACGATAGACAAACTCGGTGAGAATCTCGACGACGACGAAGCGTTCAGCCAAGTCGCCTCGCACGTCGACGACGTCGAACGTACAGTCCAGCGACTCAAGCAAGCCGGATACACCCGATTCGTCATCACAAGCGATCACGGGTTCCTCTACACAGACCGACTATCTGACGATCTCAAGGTCGAATCCCCTGACCTCGCCTCCATCGTAAAGCGACGGTTCGCCGCTGCCGACAGCGATACTCCACTCGTCGATACGGACGAGTTCATCGAGATCGACCCCGATGCGCTTTCTGACCTCGGAATCGATGCCCCCGACCTGAAGTTGCTGTTCCCCCGAAGTGTCGCGTGCTTCAAGGCACAGGGTGGGAACATGCGCTACTTCCACGGCGGGATTTCTCTCCAAGAGCTGCTTGTCCCGTGTCTCACCGTAACGACCGAAGGAATCGAGGAAAGCGCGTCGATCACTTACGACGTTTCCATCCCCGATCCGATCACGAACTCCATTGTCCCTGTGGAAATCGAGGCCAAAAGCGGTCAAGTTGCCTTCGACCCAGCACCGACTCTGGAAGTTCGTGCGAACATCGACGGTGAGCCCGTTGCAGACCCTGCTTCGATGGAGATCTCGCCGGGAACCAATACCACCAGAGTCAGGCTCAAACAAGGCGCGATCTCCGGAGAGGACACGGTCCAATTCGAGGTCATAGATAC
This sequence comes from Haloarcula halophila, assembly GCF_029278565.1. Taxonomy (NCBI): domain Archaea; kingdom Methanobacteriati; phylum Methanobacteriota; class Halobacteria; order Halobacteriales; family Haloarculaceae; genus Haloarcula; species Haloarcula halophila. The sequence goes on from NZ_CP119561.1 coordinate 337,338, forward strand.
GGACACCAGAGAGACGATAAGCAAGCAGACGGTGAATCTCGATCTGCTCTTCGGGGATGACGATATGGGATTCGACGTCTAACCACTGCCCGTTCTCAACGATTTGTGCCGGTCGGCCCGAGAGTAGATTCGAAGCAGTCGTCGATAATGGATTGGCCCAGTTTTACCGACACCAATATGCCCCCGGCTCTGTTCCTCCTTTACAATGACTACTGAGGACGTCGACCAGAAAGCACTCGACGTCTTTCCCGGACGCGTCGTCCGGAAGGATCTCGTTCAGGACATCAAATCTGGCGCGAACGTACCCACCTACGTTCTGGAGTACCTTATCGGGCAGTACTGCGCCACGGATGATGAGGAATCACTTGAGGAGGGACTCGAAAAGGTCAAAGAGATTCTGTCGAAGCACTTCGTCAGGCCTGACGAAGCCGAATTCGTAAAAAGCGAAGTGCGCGAACGAGGGCGCTACCGGGTCATCGACAAGGTGAACGTCCGACTCGACGAGCAACAGGATGCCTACATCGGATCGTTCGTGAATCTCGGCCTGAGCGATGTGGAGATCAACGAGCATCTCGTCAGTAAACATCCCAAGCTCCTCGGCGGCGGTGTGTGGGCTATCATCGACCTGGAATACCTCCCCGATAACGCAAACAGTCCGAAGAGCCTGTTCGGAATCGACTCGTTCAAACCGATTCAGGTTTCGAATCTCGACCTCGACCAGCTGAAGGACCGTCGCCGTGAATTCACGCGCGACGAATGGCTTGACCTCCTGCTCCAAAGCATTGGATACGATCCTTCCGCATTTTCGGAGCGCGAGAAGTTCCTCTTCCTCACTCGATGTATTCCGCTCGTTGAGTCGAACTACAACTATGTCGAGCTGGGTCCCCGTGGAACCGGGAAGAGCTACCTGTATCGGGAGATTAGCCCGCACTCCATCCTCATCTCCGGCGGTAAGACGACCGTTGCAAAGCTCTTCCTGAATCTCAACACCGGTCGGATTGGCCTCGTCGGCCGCTGGGACGTCGTCGCCTTCGACGAAGTCGGTGGGCTCCAGTTCAGCGACTCCGAAGCAGTCCAGATGCTCAAGGACTACATGGAGTCCGGGAGCTTCTCCCGCGGAACTGAAGAGCTCACTGCACAGGCTTCGATGGTCTACGTCGGAAACATCGACCTCGACGTCGAAGGCGTTCTCAAGAGCTCCCATCTCTTTGAACCGTTCCCCGAGGATATGCAGGATCTCGCCCTTATCGACCGCTTCCACTACTATCTTCCCGGATGGGAAGTTCCGAAGATGCGCTCCGAGTTCTTCGGTGACCAGTTCGGATTTATCGTGGACTACTTCGCCGAATTCGTGCGCGAACTCCGAAAGGAATCCTACAGCGACGTGATCAACGAGGAGTTTGCATTCGGCGATCACCTGAACCAACGAGACGAAAGGGCTGTCCGGAAAACCGTCTCTGGTCTGCTCAAATTACTTCACCCGCATGGGGAGTACACCAAGGAAGAACTCCGCGAATACCTGGAATTCGCAATGGAGGGCCGGAGAAGGGTGAAGGAGCAACTGAAGCGGATGGGAGGAATGGAATATCGAGCAGTGGAGTTCTCGTACCTCGATCTTGAGACGAAAGAGGAAATCTACGTGCCGGTTCCGGAGGAGGCCGATGAGACACTCATTCCCCCAGGAACACAGCAACCTGGGACGGTTTACACAATCGGGAACAGCGAGGGTCGCCACGCACCATTCCGAATTGAAACACAGGCACTCCCAGGATCAGGTAAGACGAATATCTCGGGGACTCCGGGAAGTGACATGAAAGAATCGTTCGAAACGGCGTGCGATTATCTCCAGGCAAATATGCGAGAACTCCGCCGCGATGAGACGCTGGAAGAGTACAACATTAATGTTCAAGTGCTCAATCCCTCCGACGCAAACGAGGGCGGCGAGACGAGTGTCGGCTTGCTTGTAGGGATTGTTTCAGGTATTCTTGGCCGGCCTGTCCGCTCTCAGGCAGTTGTTCTGGGTGCTATGAGTTTGATGGGGGAGTTGGTCGCCGTGAGTTCTCTGGTCGACAAGCTACAATTAGCAGCAGATTCCGGGGCTAAGACAGTGTTACTGCCAGCCAAAAACAAGGAGGATATGGCGAAGATACCGGACGAGCTTCTCGATCAGCTTCAGCTTGTCTTCTACACAGATCCACTTGACGCCGCTAGCAAGGCGATTCAGATAGACTGAACGCGGCAAGAGACCTCCGAGCCGGTGATCTGGTGAATAGCGCTCGTTGAGGGAATTCAGATTCCTTTTATATCTCCGTGAGCAAATTATGGTGCTCCTAAGCTGTCAGTCTCGCCAAGAGTGAAGTGAGACCGATATCTTGGTAGGGAGTGTTCGATGGATTCAACGCTTCTCACCGGTCCGAAACACGCCCAATTGGAACAACGGGCATTTCAGCGGGCTGATGACATTGCAACCGATTCGCTGGGGAGTATCCTCTACATAACGCGGAACGACGCTCGCCGGAGTATGGTCGAGGACCGCTGGGCCGCATCCCACGAACCCCTCCGTCTTCGTGCCGAGACGCTCGATGCGGTCGTTCGGGAGTGGTATGAGCATCTCCACGGTCCGGTTCAACCCCTCTCCGGGCAGCTGAACCGCCGGCTGGCGGAGTACGCGCTTGACAGAACCACAGCCGAAACAGATGGAGATGGTGCACTCGCCGGCGAACCGGCCTCTGCCGCTCTCGCTGACTCGTTCAGTAGCCGCTTCTCACTCTTCGACGACGCCGGCGTCGGGACCGCTGACGCGCTCGTAGCGGAATTCAAGGGCTCCGCTCTCGATGACCGTATTGCGAAAGCCACTGTCGACGCGTACCGACACTACCGGAATCTCCACGCTGACAACGTCGACGAGTGGGTCTGTACTCGGGGAGAGATGTTCGACGCCGTCGCGACGACGGAGCAGTCACTCTCAACATTCTCCCCGGAACTGGATGTCGTCCTCCTCTCCGGATATCACGAGTTCCGTCCTGTCGAACGCCGCCTCATCGAACGCCTCGCCGACGAACTTCCGATGATCGCACTGCTGCCGCTCCACCAGGATGGCCGGAGCGGAGTCGACGCCGTTGCGGAAGATGCGCTGGATGTCTACGAAGCGCTGGACTTTGAGGCAGTAGAACTCGAACCCCTCAACGAGTCAGGGCGGGCCTTCGGAACGATTACCGAGGCGCTCTACCGCCCGGACCCGGACACTGTCCCTGCTCCAGACACTCTGCGATGGCGTGAACTCCCGACGCCCGAGCGCGAGGTTCGCTTCGTCGCTCGTGAACTCCGGACTGAGTTAGCCAGTGGTCGCGACCCCGACGACCTGGCCGTCGTCGTCCCGGGGACCGAGGCCTATTCGGGGTACGTCGAGGACACGTTCGATACGTTCGACATCCCGCACGTCACGACTGCCGCCTCACAGCTGAACCGGACGTTCACCGGAAGCGTTGTACACGACCTCCTAAACCTCGCTGAACCGGACCCGCGGGCCGAGGACCTCACGTCCCTGTTAGCGAATCCATTGGTCAACGTCGTCGACACCGACCAAGCCAACGCCGTCACGGCAGCTGCTCGCCGGCGCGACACGGTTTCTGTATCACCCCTGCTCGATGACGTCGACGACCAGGCGGCGGCACTGATCGAGGAGCTGCTGGCCACGCTAGAGACGCTCCAAACAGGCGACGTTGAGGATGCGACCGAGACGCTCCGACGACTGTTGGACGAACGGTTCGACCTGGAGGCGGCGACGGAGGATTACGCCAGCGGCGCCGAGCAAGCCGTCGAACAGCGAGCCTACGACCTCGTGGACGAGGTCCTCTCCTCGTTCGAGTCGCTGGCGGCAGTCAATAGCGACCTCTCTCCGTTGGCACTGTTCACCCGTGCGTTCGATGGCGTGCCGATTCGGGTTCCACAGCGCGCTGCTGGCGGTCACGTTGAGGTGATGGGGCTGCTCGACGCCCGGATGCGCTCGTTCGAGAAGGTGTTCCTCGTGGGCCTGACGAGCGAGCATTTCCCGGTAACGCCGGAACGCCCGGCCTTCTTCGAGGAGATGACCGACGCCCATCCGCGGTTCGACACTGGCGACGAGCGCCTCCGGGGGCGCTATCTCTTCGCGACGCTCCTCGCGAACGTCGACGAACTCACGATCACCACACAAGAGACGGGCGATGACGAATCCGCCGTCGTCCGGTCGCCGGTGCTCGACGAACTCCAGCGCGTAACAGGTATCGAACCCGAAGACGGCGTCGATGACCGCGTGGGCTCCCGCGAAGACCTTCAGCGGCACGTCGCCGCAACAACGAACCGGCGTGCGGCAGTCAGCCACGCCGGCGACCGAGGTGACCTCTCCCCGAGCAGACCAAGCGCACGGATCGGGGACTCCACTGTGCGGACAACAGGGGAACGGCTGGCCTCTCCGAACACGACGGCGTGTTAGAACCCGAGACCGTAGCTGAGGTCTATCCTCCGTCGGAACGAGAACCCTACAGCGCGAGTCGGATCGAGCGATACGTCGAGTGTGGGTTCAAGTTCTACGCCGACGAAGTGCTCGGAATCGAGGATCCCGACGACGTCGAGGTCGTCCCTACGCCCCTCGAAACCGGATCGTACGTCCACGACGTCCTCGAACGGTTCTTCGCGGATCTACAGGACGAAACCGAAGATGATGTCGACCTCACCGAGTTCGACCGGAACGACCTGGCGATACACCTTCGCGAGATTGCTGTCGAAGAACTCCGGGATGCTGACTTTGAGTACGACGGCCTGTTCTACGAACGGTGGAAGGCGGAGCTGTTCGCGGGCCTGGGTGACGGCGAGAGTGCTCCGTACGAGGCCGGGAGCAAACCTCACGACGCACCGGAACAGGGGTTGTTCGCTACCTTCCTCGACAACGAACTCTCGCGGGACGGCGCTGACCGCCCACACTTGTTCGAGGCCCCGTTCGGCGAGGGACTTCCCGACTCGGATGCTGGGCCGTTCACAGTTGAGCGACCGGACGGCTCGACTGTCTCGATTCGGGGTTACATCGACCGCGTTGACGTGAATCGGAATGGCGAACAACCGACGCTCACGCTCTACGACTACAAGACTGGGCGAGCACCGTATATGACGAAGACGACCGGCGGCACGAAGTTCCAGCTCCCTATCTATCTGCTTGCTGCGGCCAACGTCGTCGACGGTGACCTGTTCGCGGAGGGCTCGCTCTCGGCGACGTACTATCAGGTGCGACCGCCAAACGACCTCAAGGTTCCACGCGGCGTCGAATCGAAGTTCGATTCAGAGGTCGAACTCCGCCGGTTCCTGAACGATGTCGTTCCGGAGTGGTTGGGCCAGATCGACGAGGCGATCAGCAACGGACGGTTCCACACGACGCTTCTCTCGGCCAGCGGAGCGAACTGCCGATACTGTGACTACCGTCGGGCGTGCGATGTCCGCCATCACCGCAAGCGGGAGTTCGTCGACGCGGTTCACAAGGACGACGCAGCGTACGTTCCGCTGCGTGTTCGCGACGACGAGGACATCGAGACGGTGATGAGCGATGACTGAGGAACCCGAGGAGATTCAGCTCACGGAGGAACAGGAGGACGCGCTCGTCCAGGGCCGGAACGTCGCGATCACTGCCGGCGCCGGGACAGGAAGACGACAACGCTCACCGAGCGGTACGTCACGATACTGGCCGAGAACCCGTCACTCACGCCGGAGAACATCGTCACGATCACCTTCACACGAAAGGCTGCTGCCGAACTGACCGAGCGCGTTCGGGAGGAGGTGTACGATCGGCTCGAGGCTGTCGACTCACCAGAGGCCTACCACCGCTGGCGAAACGTCCTCGACGATCTGGAGGACGGCTATGTCCACACCATTCACGCGTTCTGTACCCGGCTCTTGCGAGAACGGGCCGTCGAGGCTCCGGTCCCGCTCGGCTTCGACGTGCTCGACGAAGACGGCGCCGCGACACTCCAACGCGAAGTCGTGACGGAGTTCCTCGAACGCAACCAGGACGATGACGACGTGGAGCTCCTTGCCCAGCTCTGGAGTCGCGACCAGTTGGTCGATGTACTCACTGGACTACTCGATGAGCGCCCACAGAGCGAGGCTGTCCTCGAGGCGTGGCGTGACGCCGAAGTCGACGACTACGTCGATATCTGCTGGGAGGTCGTTTGTGATCTCGACGTTGCCGACGCTCGACAGACGCTGTATGCGGACGGACTCCTTGAGCAGCTACGCACGGTTGCGGGCCGTGTCGACCGCGAGGGCGCTATCGCCGACGAAGACGGTCTTCGAGCCTACCGGACCTTCACCGAAGTCGCGACCACACTCTCGGCCGACCCGGAGGAAAGTGATCCTCGCGACTGTCAACGGGCAATCCTCGACCTCTACGAGGCCTGTGAGAAGAAGAACGGTGGCCTGTACAGCAGTTCGGGGTACGTCGTCGGTGACCGGGACGATTGGGGTGAGTACGGTGACGTCTACGACGACCTGAAGGACGCTATCGACGCGGTCATCGCGGCCGTCGAACCGCACGCGGATGCAGTCGAGACGACGCCGGGGGAGCTGGAAGCGAATAGCGCTCACTACGCGCTGGCTCTGATGCGGGTCTTCGACGACGTCCTCGCAACCTACACCGACGAGAAGGAGCGACGCGATACGCTCGACTTCCCCGACGTGATCGAGACAACGCTTGAGTTCCTGCGAGCGAACGATGCCGTCACGGAGCGGCTCCGAGAGCAGTTTGCGGCCGTGATGGTCGACGAGTTTCAGGACACGGACCCGCGTCAGTGGGAGTTGGTCAAGCTCCTCACGGGCGTTGACGAGCAGGCGGCGTCGAACGTCTTCCTGGTCGGCGACGAGAAACAGAGCATCTACGGATTCCGTGGGGCCGACGTGACGACGTTCGGGGATGCGCGCAGAGAACTCCAGACCGTCAACGAGGCTCGTGGGGTTGACGACGTTCCCGACAGCGATGCCGAGAGTCCGACCGCCCTCGAACTCTCCGGGAATTTCCGGACGCTGGACGAGCCGTTATCATTCCTGAACGAGCTCTTCGAGTACCTGTTCCAACCAGAAGGTGATACCCACGAACCCTACGAAGCGCCACCTCAGGGACTGAGTACGCAGCGCGACCGTGTTGAGGACATCGAGGGACTGACCGGGAGTGTCGAGTATCTTGCTGTCCCAGACGACGCCGATACGGCAGCGGAGCTCTTCGGCGACGACCATCCGGTCGCCGAAGGCGCGCTGGACCACACTATCGAGGCCGAGGCGCAAGCGCTCGCTGCTCGACTGACCCACCTGTTCGACGATCCGCCGACAGTCCAAGACCCCGATACAGGTGTCCATCGCGACGCTACGCCGGACGACACGGCAATCCTCCTCCGCCGGCGAACCCATTTGGATCGGTATCAGCGCGCCCTTGAGGAGTACGACATCCCCTACACTGTCGTCGGTGGCGTCGGGTTCTACGATACGCCTGAGGTCCAGGCGCTCACGAACCTGCTTCGAGTACTCGGTGATCCACAGGACGACGTCTCCCTCTACGGGGTGCTTCGGTCGCCGCTGTTCGGATTCGCGGATGATCGCCTCGCACCGGCGGTCGCAGAGGCTGATTCAGTGTGGGACGCGCTCGCCGAGACGGACGATCCACAGCTCGCGGACGCGTTCGACCTCCTCACAACGTGGCGGACTCTCAGCGGCTGTGCGACGCCGTCCGAAGATGGCGTCCTCCCGTGGAACCGCCTGCTGTCCCGGGTGATCGACGACACCGGGTATCTGGCAAGTGTGAGTGCAGATGAACGCGGTCGACAGGCCGTCGCGAACGTCGAGAAGTTCCGCGACCAGGTCCGTACTTGGAGCGAGAATGGTGTTCACACAGCTGCCGGGTTGCTCCACCGGATCGACCGCCAAGCCGAGATCGACCCTCGTGAGGGGGAGGCAGATATTCCGGGTGACGCCGAGGGCGTCCGGATTATGACGATCCATTCCGCGAAGGGACTTGAGTTCCCGATCGTCACCGTCCCCGATCTCGGGAGTGATCTCAACTTCGGTCGGTCCGTCGACGACCATGGCTACGTTCGACTCGTGGACGGAACTGATGACGCGCCGCCGGTGCCGGCGGTCGGCGGGCCGAATCCGGGCGATGCGTTCTCCATCGAGAAGACGGCCGTCCACGAGTACGCCGACCGACGGTCACGTCCACAGGAGCGGGCGGAGTCGAAACGCCTCCTCTACGTAGCGTGTACACGAACGCGGGATCACCTCCTTCTCTGCGGCACGCACGACATCGGTGTCGACGAGTCCGATACAATCGAACTCGGCGAGCCTGCAGCCTTCGACGACGCAGACCGGTGGCGCGACTGGTTACAGCCAGCCCTCCTCGACGGAGCACTCGTCGGCGAGGCGGTTCGTGACGGACAGGCCCGTGCTGAGATAGATGGAGCCAGCTATACTGTTCGCAGACCGCCGCGCCCAGTAGACTGGTACACCGACGACGACGCTGTTGATTCAGCGCCGGAGATATCGATTCCGTCACCGCCGTCGTTAGCGCCGGCGAAACGGATCGCGGCTACGACCCTCGTGAATGCGGTGGCGGATGCGTCTCCAGACGGTCACAGTTACTCTCAGCGTGAGGAGTCGGCCGGCCTGAGTCCAACGACGTTTGGGACGGTCGTCCACCGGATCAACGAACTTCGTCCACCGAGAGACGAGTGGACCACCCTGATCCGTCGTTTGAGTCAGATGGCTGGTGAGGAGCCGACAGAATCGGACCTCCGTGATGCTGTCAACCACGCTGCAGATGCAGTCGAATTTGTTGATCACATCGAGTCCGATACCCAGCTTCAGAATATTTACGACGAATACTCTGTTGTCGCTCGAATCGATGAGTCGCGGATTGTCGGTGATATCGACCGGCTGCTCGTCACGCCGGACGCATTCCACATTATCGACTACAAGACCAACGACCTCTCAGCTACGACATCGGATGAACTCGCGGAGCACTATCGACCACAGATGCTCGCGTACGCTCTCGCCCTCCTCCAACATGACCGGAACCGTGACGTACGAGCTTCACTCCGGTTTACTGACAAGGGGATAGAGGAGCGATTCCATTGGGTGCCGGATCAGATGACGGAGATTGAATCTGAACTACGGTCAATGGTGGATTTGGTAGATTAAGCCCCGTTTTCGCCAATACGCTCACCTCGCGATAGATCTGGACGAACCCTGGGTGGGAGTCTCTGAGAAACGAACAGAACGAACGAAACGAACGCATCGAGAGTGTTTCGCGTAATGAACGAATTTACCGGAACGAGCTGGTCCGACGCTGAAACAGAGAGTGTTCGGTGAACGTAACGAACAAAACGAGCGAAATGAATGATGTGATAGGAATGAACGAATTATACTCAACGAGTGGAACGAACAGTTGGTTTTAACATTGTAGTAATCCTCTCACCGAGTGAAACACCCTCACCGAACGCACCGAACTAAACGACCAAAACGAACGAAACGAACATAACGAGCGAAACGAAGATAATGACCGACACCAATACCGCACGAATCACGGTGGCGAATCAGAAAGGGGGCGCGGGGAAAACAACCGACGTCATTCATACTGGCGGCGCACTCGCCGCCCGAGGCCACGACGTCCTCCTGGTCGATATCGATTATCACGGCGGGCTCACCTGCTCGCTTGGCTACAACGACCTGTACTACGATACCGACCGTACGACGCTGTTCGACGTCCTTGACTTCGACCAGATGGAGTCGGTGAACGACATCATCGTCGAGCACGAGGAATTCGACATCCTTCCCGCCAGCGAGAAACTCGCGAACAACAAGAACATCCAGACGCTGCTTGAGGCGCCGAAGAGTCGCGAGCGGTTGGAGATGACACTCGACGAGCTCGAGAAGGACTACGACTACATCATCGTCGACACGCCGCCATCACTGAACGTCCTCACCGACAACGCCCTCGTCGCGACCGGCAACGTCGTCATCCCCGTCATTCCCGAGAAGCTCAACGCCAACAGCCTCCAGATTTTCGCAAAGCAGCTGAGCTCCCTCGAACAGGCGTACGGAGACATCAATCGGCTCGCAATTGTCTGTAACCGTGTCGAGCAGAACGCTGAACACCGCGACACCATCGAGGAGATCAAGTCGGCGTACTCCTCCCGGTGTTCGAGATCCCGAAGCGGACCGACCTCTCCCAGTCGATCGGCGAGGGGGTGTCCGTCTTTGGCTTCGGCAAGGAGAACCAGCGCGTCGAGGATGCACGCGACCTGTTCAACGAGATTGCCGACCTGTTCGACGAGACGTTTGACAAGACTGCTCCTGAGGAGGTGGAAGCATGAGCGATGGCTGGGGTGATGCTTCCGGCATCGAGGGCAACTACGAGGAGGAGGACGATGAGGTCGAATCCAGCGAAACGAGTGAGGTGAGTGAAACGGTGGAAACCAGTTCATCGACCGAAACGACCGAATCGACTTCAACGAGTGAAACGAACGAAACGAGCAAAACGAAGACGAACATCAAGGACGAGTGGAATGGGCGGACGATCTACATTCCCGACGATGTCCTCGACGAGATGGAGGATACCTACCTCGAGTCCCAGCTAAAGCTCCGCAAGGCGGGCCAGGACGAGTTCAAGAAGAACCGCCACTTCTACCCGCTACTCGTTCAGTTCGGTGTTGAGGCGCTCTCTGAGGCGGATGCCGAGGAAATCCAGGCTCGGCTCTCGGAACTCGGCGACGAATGACCTCGCGCAGAACCACAACTTCGGAAGATGGATTTGATGCGTACCTTCTGTCTTCTCCGCTCCAACAAGATACGTCACAAGCTTCCGACTAACCCTGATATTCGCTTCAGCAACACTCGACAATTTCGAAGTAACTCGGTGTCTCTTAGAGTGCCGGTATCCCACTATCCTGAGAGGGCATATCCATAATCACTGTAATGCCGCAGCTGAAAATGATAATCCTTAATATTTCTTGTAGTCCATATTGTTATATGAGTGTGGTCAGCGTTTCGATGCCGGAGGAATTGCTTAACCGAATCGACCAGTTCGCCGACGACCACGGCTATACTGGCCGCAGTGAGGTACTTCGTGAAGCAAGCCGGAATCTCCTCGGTGAGTTCGAGGATAAGAAACTTGAAGATCGAGACTTGATGGGCGTCGTCACGGTGGTTTTCGACTACGAAACGACGAGCGTCGAGGAGAAGATGATGCACCTCCGCCACGAGCACGAGGACATCGTCGCATCGAACTTCCACAGCCACGTCGGCGGCCATCATTGCATGGAACTGTTCGTACTCGAAGGGTCGCTCGAAGAGATCTCGACGTTCGTCGGGAAGATCCGAGCGACGAAGGACACGCTCACAATCGACTACTCAGTGCTACCCGTCGACGACTTTGGCCCGCTGGCCGATATGAACTGATACTGTTCTGCCCCTTCCGGCGAGTCCACTTCCTTCCGCTCGTTCCACTCGCTCCCTGCGGTCGCTCGCGGGATTCCCGCTGAATTCACGCTAACTCTAGCAACATCTCCGAAATCTATCCTCTATCAGTATTAACTACTTTTGCTAGAATCACAGGTATTATTAGAACTACTTCTAGAGTTAGCAATACTGATGGTTCAAATCTCGCGCCGAAGTCTACTCCAGAAGGCAGGCGCATCCACGATTGCTGCGACGGGAATTGCTGGCTGTCTCGGTCAGGGAGGTGCATCACTTGATTCCGTCACGGTCGCGTACGTCCCGATTTACCCGAACATGCAACACTACGTGATGGAGCAAGAGGGGTACTACGAGGACGTTCCGGCAGATGTCTCAATAGAGCGGTTCAGCTCCGGCCCCAGTGTTGTCAAGGCGTTCGCGAGTGGGGACGTCGACGCTGCGCTTTTCGGGATCACTCCTGCAATGGTCCTCGTTGACAAAGGGACCAACGCCGGTATCCTCGCGGCGAACTCGAGAAATGGCTTCAAGATCATGGGGACGACCGAACTCGTCGATTTCTACGAACAGGAAGGCCCAGCCATGTTCGAGCGCTTCGAGGAAGAGCGCGGCCGCAAGGTCCGGTTCGGTGCCCCACCGGACGGGAGTGTCCCCGACATCCTCCTCCGATACTGGATCCAGGAAGACTTGAACGTGGGGGAGGTGGAGTCCGCAATCAACAAGTCAAAAGTCCCGCCAGCGAAGGCGGTCCAGACGATCCAGTCGGGCGATATCGACGCGACGATCATCCAGGAGCCGTTCGCGACGGTCATCGGCCAAGATGACGGTTTCGGCGAACTCGCCTGGTCTGGAGATATACTGGAAGCCCACCCGGTGACGGTGCTTTTCGCGAACCAGCACGTGCTCGACGACAGCGCCGTCGCCCAATCGCTGGTCGAACAGCACGTCGCAGCGACCGAGTTCACGGCGGACTCACCGGATGCGGCCGCCGCCCACGCCGCCACGGTCATCGGCTCCGACGTGAGCGAGGACCTCGCGACGGCCGCCATAGACTCGAAGGCATCCGAATTCATCTCGAACCCGCACGCGATCACCGACCAGGCCGCGACGATGGGCGAGTTCGTCGCCAACGTCGGCAACATCGAGGATCCGGTCGCGACTGAAAATCTGTTCGCGTTCGACCCCTACGACGCCATTCAGGAATGAGTACACGTACCGACACCAGTTCTAACGCGGTGGTCGCCGGCAGCTTCGAGGGGGATCTGCGGCGGTATCTCCGCGGCTTGGGCGGTCTCGTCGTGTTCCTGCTCGTCTGGTGGGTTGGCGCGATGACGACCCAGCCGTCGTATCTGGTGCCGGGCCCCCTCGAATCAGTACACGCGTTTATCGACCTGTTTGCGACCTCAACGGCGATTGTCGTTCCCGTTCTGGGGTCGAGTCTCGTACTACCGACTGGGCTCGCACACCTCGCACAGACGCTGTTCCACTACGTTCCCGGCCTCCTCCTCGGCGCGCTCTGTGGCATCAGTCTCGGCCTTGCGATGGGCTGGAACGGTGTGCTCGACGACTGGCTGCGACCACTCGTCCGAGTACTGCGACCGATCCCGCCGCTGGCGTGGGTCGTCTTCGCCATCGTCTGGTTCGGCATCCACCACACTGGCGCGGCGTTCATCGTCTTCGTCGGCGCGTTCTGGATCAACTTCTACGGCGCCTACGGTGGCGTGGAGGGCGTTTCGACCGAACTGACCGATGCCGCATCGACGCTCGGCGTCGAGCGCGACCTCTCGATGCTGAAACTCGTCGCGCTCCCGAGTGCGGCACCCCAAGTGCTGACTGGGTTCCGGACGAGCATTGGTCGCTGCTGGATGATCGTCGTCGGTGCCGAGCTGTTCGGCGCACCAGGCGTCGGCTACGAGATTATCAACGCCTCGAACAATCTCGCGATGGCGACCAGCGTCGCCTACATGTTCCTCATCAGCCTGGCGTTCCTCTGTATGGACGTCGGGTTCCGACTACTCGAACGGAGGGTCCTCGCATGGCGCTGAGTTCGGACTCGTCTACCGGTCGAGACTCACGTGAGAAGATCACTATCCAGAACGTCAGCCGGTCATACGAGTCGACGCAGGCGCTCGATGACGTCTCGTTCTCGGTGTCGGAGGGCGAGTTCTGCTGTGTCGTCGGTCCCTCGGGGTGTGGGAAGACGACGCTGTTGCGAGCAATCGCCGGGCTTGACGATCCGGATGGTGGGTCGATACTGGTCGGTGGAGATCCGGTTACCGGTCCTGGGCTGGACAGGGGGATGGTCTTTCAGGAGTACGCGCTGTTCCCGTGGCGAACCGTCCGCGGGAATATCCGGTTTGGCCTTGACCGGCCCGCCTGTGACTGTCCCGACTGCGAGGGACGGGTCCGGGAGTTAATCGACCTGGTAGGGCTCGACGGCTTCGAGGACGCGTACCCGAAGGAGCTGTCCGGCGGCATGAAACAGCGCGTCGGTATCGCTCGCGCGCTCGCCCCCGATCCAGAGATCCTCTTGATGGACGAACCGTTCGGTAGTGTTGACGCTCGGACGCGCGACCGCTTGCATGCCGAATTGCTCGATATCTGGACGCAAACCGGACAGACCGTCGTGTTCGTCACCCACGACATCGACGAGGCAGTGACCCTCGCTGATCGCGTGGTCGTCATGGATGCCGACCCGGGAACCGTGCAGTCGACGTTCTCTATTGACTTAGAGCGCCCACGTGAACGGACCTCTCGTGACTTCGTGGACCACGTCGCGCGAATTAGGGATGCGCTCGGAAGTCCTGTCGACACTAGCCACTGATACGCTCTTACAGCAAGATTATTAACAGCGATTTACTAGACCGCTATCTCTATTATCTTCGAGACAATTTTTAATATATGCCCATCGTGAGCTCCTCGATGACGGAGCGACTCCGGGACGATCTCGATACGTTTGCGGAAGAACACGGCTACACCGGACGAAGTGAGGTCATCCGCGAAGCGTGCCAGTCGCTGCTCGAAGAGTACCAAGAGACAGACGACGAGGATCGGCGGGTATTGGCGACAGTTACGGCTGTCTTCGGATACGACGAGCCGGAGATCGAACGCCGGATGATGGATATCCGCCACGAATTCGAAGCGTCAATCCGGTCGAACTCCCACACCTGCCTCGAAGGCAACGCCGGCTGTGTCGAGACGTTCGTCATCGAAGCCGCGTACGACGACGTCCTGCGATTCATCGGAACCGTTCGAGGAGCAGACGAGTCAGTTTCAGTCGAATACACGGTCGTACCTGTCGATGCCATGAACGAACAGATCCGCGAGTAATAGGTTCGAAATCACTTGCGGCGACGGAAGTTAGCTCCCTTCTCTATCAAGACGAACCGCCATTCTACGCTATGATTGTTATCTACTGTGGGCTAGTACAGCAACTTTATTATAATCGCTACCAAAATTGGCAAAACAGAGATGGCACACATTCACCTCGGAGAAGGCTCGTTCCCGCTATGGGCACTGGTACTCTGGACGCTGCTTGGCGCCGGACTGATCAGTGCCGTCGTCTACCGAGTTCGGAAGGGCGGCATCAAGACACACCAGATAGCGCTCGCGGGCATCGGAGCGGCCGCGAGCTTCGCGATCTTCCAGTTGAACATCCCCGTGTGGGGTGGCATCCACATGAACCTCACTGGCCTCGTGGGGATTCTTGCTGGCCCGCTGCTCGGAGCGCTCATCGCACTGGTCGTCAATATTTTTTCGGCAGCGCTCGGCCACGGTGCAGTCGGCCTCCTCGGGGCGAATACGCTCGTCAACGCGAGCGAAGCCATCGTCGCCTACTACGCGTTCAAGACGCTGATGGGGATGGACTGGGACGTCTTCCCCGCCAGCGCCAGTGCCGCGACGCTCGGCCTCTCGGCGGGCGCGTTCCTGATGGGAGCGATCATCGTCGTCAGCGGCGTGAACGGAAGCGCGCTCCCCCGTGGTGATCTGACGATTGCCGTCGCTGGTCTCGTCGGGCTCAACCTCGGCGTCGCCGTCATCGAGGGGATCCTGACGGGCTTCATCGTCCAGTTCCTCGCGTCCGTCCGCCCCGACCTCGTCGGCCTCGCCGACCGTGACACCCAGGAGGAGCCGACCGGGGTGACGGCCTGATGCAGCGCTGGAAGCAGTACGGCGGCCTCCTCGGACTGTTCGCAGCCTTCCTCGCAGCCGGCTACTGGGGCTTCACCGCAACCGGCGGCGCACTGCCGTGGGCCAAACGCTCAGCGAAAGCCCTCCAGCGCGGTGTGCAGGAGGGTGGCGGTTCGCTTGTCGACTTCGGCCGCGGTATCGTGGTGGCCGGCCCCATTCGGAAGGGCGGAATGATGCTCGAATTCGGCGCGATCGTCCTCGTACTGGTTGTCCTCGGTATCGGACTGTACGTCTACGTCGACCGCTACGGTGGCTTCGAGGACGGAGAACGCCCAGCTCGGTAACCGTGACGACACTCTCGAACCACGTTCCCGATCCGCGGCTCATCACGGCGTTCGCCGAACGGCGAGACGGACCGTTACACCGCGTCAATCCATGGACGAAGGTCGGTGTCGTCGGTGCACTCGTCCTCGCCGTCACGGTGTTCGACCGCCTTGCGCTCCTGGCCGGACTATACGGAGCCGTACTGGTGGTCTATGGACTCGCGGGACTGCCATACCGACGACTCGCTGGCTGGTACACGCTCCCGATGCTATTCATCGTCTCGGTCGCCGGGCCGCTGGCGTTTCTCGAACCGGGAACGCCGATCGGTGGCGCACTCTCGACGCCGCTCGGTGAACTTTCTGTCACGTGGGCAGGGCTCGTGCTCTTCGGGGAGCTCAGCTGTCGATCACTCACGGTCGTCACGTTCGCCCTGATGGCGTCGATGACGACTAAATACACCGACGTGGCGTACATGCTCGGGCGGTTGCTCCCACGGCCGATTGACCAGATCGCGCTGCTCACCTATCGGTTCACGTTCGTCATGATCGAGACGCTTGAGGATCTGTGAAAGCCGCGCTCTCTCGGGGTGCGAACTTCTCGGAGTTCTGGTCGAACAAACGGCTGTACGCGAGAATCCTCGGCATGACGATGCTGTCGGCAATCGAGCAGTCAGAACGACTCGTCAAGTCGATGGAAGCCCGTGGCTACAACGGCGACATCACGCTGTACGGCGACGTCTCGCGGCCACCGATCCACGAACTATTCATCGTGGTCGGTTCGTATGTTGCCGTCGTCGGCTACGCAGCGGTCGCGGTCTACGGGGTGAGACTGTGAGTCGAGACGATTCACCGCTCGTCGATCTTCAGTGTGAGGCCCACACCTACCCCGACGGGACGGTCGGCATGCACGATGTCGACTTCTCGGTGTACCCCGACGAAGTCGTCGCACTCGTCGGCGGCAACGGTGCCGGGAAGTCGACGCTACTCGAACACCTGAACGCGACGCTCGTTCCCGACGACGGCGAACTCGTCGTCGACGGCACGCCGATCACCGAAGACAACAAGGCACACGCACGGAGAGAAGTTGGCTTCGTCTTCCAGGACGCCGATACGCAACTCGTCGCGCCCACGGTCCTCGATGACGTGATGTTCGGCCTCCAGAACTACGGCGTCCCCGGTGATGAAGCGAGAGCGCGCGCTCGTGAGGCGCTCGCGACTGTCGACGCGGGCCACCTCGAAGACCGGATTCCTCACTATCTAAGCGGCGGCGAGAAACGCCTCGTCGGCCTCGCCGGCGTGCTCGTCCTCGAACCGAGCGTGGTCGTGCTGGACGAACCGCTCGCAGGGCTCGACCCCGAGCGGTCCCAACTGGTCGCCGAGCGAATCGAGCAGATTCACGAGGACGGTATCAGCGTCGTCCTGTCGACGCACGACCTCGAATTTGCCGCTGAAGTCGCAGATCGAGTCTGTGTGATGGCCGACGGCAACGTCGTTGGAAGCGGAACGCCCCGAGCGGTGTTCTACGACGACGAGCTGTTGGCGGACGCGAACCTTCACCCGCCGAGTGCGGTTCGTGTGGCTCGCGATGCAGGGCTGGGGGCGACCGAACAGCCAGTGACTGAAGCGGATCTGGTGGCGCTCCTCACAGAAGCCGACAACCTGGGAGCCACACAGACACCCTCTCCAGATGGGCGCGGACACGACTGAGCGCCTCCCTCGGTATCTCGCGCCACTTCCTCGGCGGATAGAGACCGTTGCCCTGCAGTACGCGTGGGTAATCGTCGCGATCAACCTCGCGGGAACGGCATTCGGCTTCTGGTACTACATCCCCCAGTTCCAGCTCGAGCCGGTCGTCGCGTGGCCGGTCGTCCCGGACAGTCCGACGGCTACGCTGTTCATCGCCTGCTCGCTGGCGCTGTACAAACTCGGCCGGTCGAACGAGTACCTGAACGTGTTGGCGTTTTTCGGTTGTATCAAACTCGGCCTCTGGACGCCGTACGTCCTGACGGTGTTCGCAGACGCGTTTCTCGCGACGGTGACGCCACCACCGCAGGTCGTTCCACTGTTCGGACGAGAACTCGCCTCGAACGTGATGTACGCCTTCCTGTTCGTCTCACACTTGGGGATGGTCGTCCAAGCGTTCCTCATCCATCGCTACAGTGACTTTCCGGGTCGAGCGATTCTCGTTGCCGTAATCTGGTACGGATTCAACGATCTTGTCGACTACTTCGTCCCGATTGTCGGGACACCGCATCACACCCTGTTGCCGGTCGAACCGATTGTGAACGGCACCGTCCAGCACGTCTCCCCGGCACACGAGATTGCAGCTGCGGGCGCTGTTGCGCTGACGATACTGGCGACAATACTCGCCGTTGCGACTCGACGAGTGAAAGCAATACGAACCAACAGGCCTGTATCACCCTGAAGACTGTCTTTTCGCCGCCATATCGTTACAGCACGGTGTGTTCGAACACCGGAAAAATGATTCACCCACCGTCGGCCACTATCATAATCTAGCAGATTCAATTGCTAACAACTCATAAGTGTGGGGTACAGATTAACACCTAATGCGCACGAGCTTCAACATCCCCGACGACCTCCTCTCCGAGTTCGATGAGACGTGGCAGGCAGAGGGATTAGATTCACGTTCGCGTGGTGTCCGCGAAGCGATGCAGGAGTATATCGAGGTACACACCAGACTGGAGGATATCGAAGGCGACGTCGTCGTTATCATCGCGTTCGATTACGAACACGAAGCGGTTATCGAAGAGATTCACGACGTACAACATCAGTTTCAGGACGTCATCACGACCACGAATCATATCCATGAAGGAGAATGGTGTCTCGAGACACTCTTCTGCAGCGGACCGGCACCGCGTGTCCGGGACCTCACCTATCGCTTGCGCGATTTCGATGCGGTGAGTCGGGTCAAACTGATGCTCCTCGCGGAGCACTAGGCTGTACTCACGGCTGGTTCTCACTCGATTTCCAGCTGACTGCTCTCACGATCTCCATCAGCGCCGTTCTCGTCCCATTCGAGTTCGAACTCGATACTCAATTCACCGGGTCCATCTGTCGGCCCCTCACGTTCGGCTTTGACCTCGAACGTCGGGCGAGCTGGCGGCTCCATTGTCACGGAATCGGATCCCGCTTTCAGAGTGATTCCGTCTCCTTGTTCCAATTTATCGGCTACACGGCGAAGATACGCTGCGATTTCCTCTCGACTCTGGTCGCTTTCCGATTTGAACAGGACCTCTTCGGGCATATGGACGCAGATGCCGCCCATGCAGATAACTGCACCCTCTGTCCGAACTGCTGCTGCCCTATCTCACTGAATACAAGCACGCGGCGCCTATCCGTTCCTGTGGATTTCAACTTGCCTTCACGACTCGATGTGCTGATCAATGGGATCTCTTCCGAATGAGGTAATCGAGTAATCCACCGCTTGGACATCCGGTACTGCCCGGACGGTATTGACGAAGCCAGATAGTGCCTCCGTGGTCCCTTCAAGGACGAATAACTCCATACAGTACTGGTCCTGGACGTGTGCATGGGTAGTCGCGGAGACGATAGCATCGTATTCGTGGCGTACTCCCGTGAGACGCTGTTGGACGGCGGGTTGACAGTACTCGAAGACCACCGATACTGTACACATCTGTTTCTGTCCGTCGATATTTTGCCCCTGAAACTCTTCGAGTAGCGTCCGTGTGCCTTCGCGAACGACCTCGCTTCGACCACTGTACCCGTGTTCGTCGGCGAACTCGTCGATGCGTTCGAGTAACGCTTCGGGCATCGAGATGCTAACGACGCTCATGTACTAAAATTCTATTCTGAGTTATTAGTATCTGTTATGACTGTGGGAACTGTACCGTAATAATTAGTATTTTAGTATAGTAGATTCATAACCCGCGTATGCCGTTCAACAACGACCCAATCCCGGTGACAATTCTCAGCGGAAGCCTCGGTGCCGGCAAGACGACGACGCTCAACCACATTCTCAGTAGCGAGCAGGAACTGAACGCTGCCATCTTAGTCAACGATATGGGCGAAGTGAACGTCGACGCCGACCTCGTCGAACGCGAGTCGGATCTCACCCAGAACGACGACGAGATCATCGAGCTGTCGAACGGGTGTATCTGCTGTCGGCTCCGTGGCGATATGCTCGACGAAGTGGGACGATTGGCCGAAGAGCGAGACTTCGAATACCTCCTCGTGGAATCGTCTGGAATCAGCGAACCGATTCCGGTCGCCCAGACGTTCGCCCGCGGATTTGAGGACGCGGAGTTCGACCCTACGGGGGTCTACGAACTCGACACGATGGTCAGTGTCGTCGACGCACACAGCTTCTGGCAGGGTTTCGACTCCGGACAGGTGCTCACTGACGATGAAATGGAGCCGCAGGGCAATCGTGTCCCCGAGGAAGCCCTCATGGACCAGATCGAGTTCTGCGACGTTCTCCTGTTGAACAAGTGCGACCTCGTCCCGGACGACGAACTCGAGGAGATGGAGGCCGTCCTGAAGACGCTCCAGCCGCGAGCGAAGATCATCCGGACCGAACACGGCGCCGTCGATCCCGAGGAGATCCTGAACACGGGTCGATTCGACTTCGAGGAAGCAAGCCAGTCCGCCGGGTGGAAGCGTGAACTCCAGCACGGACATCACCACGAGTCAGCCGCCGATGAACACGGCGTCACGTCCTTCGTCTTCGACGCCGACCGACCGTTCCATCCCGAGCGGATCGCTCGTCTCTTTGCTGATCTTCCCGACGGTATCGTTCGCGCAAAAGGCTTTTTCTGGTCCGCCGGTCGCGAAGACATCGCGATGGGGCTCGACAAAGCAGGCCAGTCGGTCCGGGCCGGTCCGAAAGGGACGTGGATCGCCACGCTCCCAAAGGCCCAACAGGAGCGCTACTTCACCGCCCGACCCGGCATCAAAGAGGACTGGGACGACCAGTGGGGCGACCGCGGATCAGAACTCGTGTTCATCGGCCGCGAATTCGATCAGGAGACACTAACCGAGCGACTGGAAGATTGTGTCCTCTCAGACGCAGAAATGGAGGAGGACTGGAACGAGTATCCGGATCCGTTCACCGCCGACGAACAGCGCGAACTCGCACTGGCTGACGACTGATGGCCGTCGACGAGCAACCCCCGGTCACGATCCTCAGTGGCGGGCTCGGCGCCGGAAAGACGACCCTGCTCAACCACCTCCTTACCATCGGGGGCGAGGAGTACGATATCGCCGTTCTGGTCAACGACGTCGGCGAGGTGAATGTCGACGCCGACCTCATCGAGAATGGCTCCGAACTCTCGATGGAAGACGGCGGTGTCACGGAGCTCTCGAACGGCTGTATCTGCTGTGGGCTGCAGAACGAACTCGATCAGGAACTGAGACGCCTCGCGTTCGACGAGGAGTTCGACTATCTGGTCATCGAAGCCTCGGGTATCAGCGATCCAGTCCCCATCGCCCAGCGGTTCATCTCGCCCGCACGTGCGTCGGCACTGTACGCTCTCGATACGACCGTCACGGTGGTCGACGCCGCACAGTTCCATCAGGCGTTCGTCGATGGCCGCCCACTCAAGTCGACAGACGACGACGCCCGACCGCTGTCGGACCTCCTCGCCGAGCAAGTCGAGTTCTGCGACGTACTCGTCCTCAACAAGTGCGATCTCGTTTCCGAGACAGAGCGCGAAGCGGTCGAACGCGTCGTCCGAACACTCCATCCCGGGGTCGACGTCGTCCGAACGACCGAAAGCACCGTCGACCCGGAACGAGTTCTCGGAACGGGTCGGTTCGATCAAGACGAGGCGAGTGACTCCGCCCGGTGGAAACAGGCACTCTCGACCGATCACGGAGACAGCACAGACGTCGATTCAGACGACCACCACGAGAGCCAGACGGAGGCGGACGACCACAGTCACGAACATGGCGACGACCACGACCATAGCCACGACGAAGCGCACGACCATCGTCACCCACCAGAGGAATTCGGTGTCGACTCGTTCGTCTACGAGCGCCACCGGCCGTTCCACCCCGAACGCTTCAGCGAGTGGCTCCGTTCGTTCCCCGATTCCGTCGTCAGAGCCAAGGGCCACCTGTGGGTCGCTGGCCGCGAGCGCTACGCCCTCGACCTGAGCCAGGCGGGAACACAGACCCACGTCGAGGTCAACGGGCGGTGGGCAGTCACACTCCCCGAGTTCCAGCGCGAGTCCTACCGCGAATCGCGGTCGGACCTCCACTGGGACGAACAGTGGGGTGACCGCGAAGTGAAACTCGTCTTCATCGGGGCTGGGATGGACGAATCCAGCATCGCCGATACGCTCGACGACTGCCTCGTTTCGGAGACCGGGATGGAAGACGACTGGGAGGCGTTCGAGAATCCGTTCCCGGGGACGATGGAGTGGTCGCAGCCCCCGATGGAACAACGCCTCGTGGTAGGTGACCTATCGTGATCCGGAATGACCGCGAACTTCCTCCAGCAGCGGACCGACGGACGACTGATGCCGACGGCCACGACTGTATCGACCCGCTGGGCGTGGCCATCGTAACCGTGTCCTCGTCCCGCGGAGACGGCGTCGAAAAGACGCCACCCGACCCCAGTGGCGACGCCATTGCGAGTATCCTCGTCGAAGCGGGCCACGTCGTCACGTCACGCCGGATGGTTCCGGACGACTACGTCCGGATCAAGACCACAGTGAGCGACTGCCTGGATCGACCGGATGTCGACCTCGTCGTGACCACAGGCGGAACGGGAGTCACCGTCGACGACGTCACTCCGGACGCGGTGAGCGAACTCTTCGACCGCGAACTGCCGGGCTTCGGCGAAGCGTTCCGATGGCTCTCGTGGGAGGAGGTACGAACGCGTATCGTCTCAACCCGTGCGACAGCGGGCATCGCCCGCGACGTGCCAGTGTTCGTGCTCCCGGGAAGTGTGAACGCCGTCGAGCTCGCCACGGCGGAGATTATCAGCGAGGAAGCCCCGCATCTTGCCGGACTCGCAACCCGACACAAGGTCGAATAGATGCAGGGTTCTAAAATGTATCAGGAGGTAATCCTGGATCACTACCGTAACCCTCGAAGGTGGGGCCGCCTCTCGCCGGTTACCTTCTCGCACACTGGCGAGAATACCTCCTGTGGCGACGAACTCACGTTTGATCTCAGACTCGCCAAGGACGGTGAGACGATCGAAGAGGTCACGTTTACTGGAGAAGGCTGTGCGATCAGCATTGCGAGTGCGAGCCTGCTCGCCGAAGAACTCCCAGGAATGACGCTCTCGGAGGTTCGTGACCTCGACCGTGAGGACGCCCTCGATCTCTTGGGAATCGAGCTGACGCCGATGCGCGTCCCGTGTGCTGTGCTCGCGGAGAAAGTGGTTCAGGACGGTATCGAGAGCCACGAGGAGGACACGTAACCGATGACGCTCTACGGAATCGGGCTGGGACCGGGTTCGGCGGACCTGCTCACGGTTCGCGGCAAACGACGACTCGAATCGGTCGACGTCGTCTACTCACCGGGACGACTGTCACGGCGCGTCGCAGCCGAGTACGTTTCCGAATCGAAACTGAGTGACCTCGAGTTCCCGATGACGACCGATCCCAAAGAACTCCAGGCAGCGTGGGAGACGGCGGCCGCGGAAGTCGCGCCGAAAGCGCGAGAGGCCGACGCGGCGTTCGTCACGCTCGGCGATCCCTGTATCTACTCGACGTTCGGGCACCTGCGTCGGACGCTTCGCGAGCAGCATCCCAGCATCGACATCGAAGTCGTTCCTGGTGTCAGCAGTGTGACGGCGTTCGCTTCGGTCCTCGGGGTCGACATCGACGCTGGCGCTGAACTGACGCTACGCGAGGCGACCGACGGCGAAGCACCGATCGGTCCGAATCGGTTGATCCTGTTCAAAGTGACTGACGCACCGACGACCTACGAAAAGATGACTGAAGCAGGGTACGAGGTGACGTTCGGACGGCGACTCTTCATGGATTCGGAAGAGGCCCTCGTTACGAACGATCCCGGTGAGGTAACTGATCGAGACTACTACACGCTCGCGTACGCAGAGAAACGGGAGGCGACCGGGTCTGCGTGATGGGCGGACGCTGTCGGTCGTCCGGGGTAGGACCAACGTGAAGTGTCCTCAGGCGATGACGCCGAGGGTTTCTAGTTCTTCGGTGGAGTATTCCGTGCGGAGTTCTTCCATCGAGTGTTCTTCGAGAACCTCCGCTCGCTGTTCGTCACTCATCTCGGTCAACTCGCTGAAGCAGTGGCACATTGCAACCGTATCTGGGTGCCACAGCTACTAAATGCCTGTTAGCACGCTTCTCGGACTTATGTAATACGGAATCTGAGGTAGCAACGATTAGCAATTCCAGAGCCCACGTTAGTTATTCCGGCATCGGTTAGTAAGTCCCTCCCTCACCTAGATAGAGATTATTAACTCTACCGCACAAAATCATAGCTCTTATTATCTAGTCTATCAGTGTTAACAACAGATGCCTCGATACACCCGACGACGACTCGTCGCAACTGGAATCGGATTCACCACCATCGGCTCCCTCGCTGGCTGTCTCTCGAACGACGCCAGCTCTAATGATTCAGGTGGAGCCGGGCCGGAAGCCCAGTCTTCGTTCTTCGTATTCGGGGACTTGGCCAGTCAGGTTGCAGGCGACACTGCGACCGCAGAGACGCTCGTCCCGATCGGCCAACACGGCCACGGGTGGGAGCCTGGCTCCAAAATACAGGGAACGATCCTCGAATCGGATCTCTTCCTCTACGGGATGGAGGGATTCCAGCCTTGGGCTGACGACCTCGTGACGAGTCTCCGTGACGACGACGCCGATGTCGACATCGTCGCTGCTGGTGCTGGTATCGACCTCATCGAAGGCGGACACGACCACGGTCACGAAGAAGACCACGAGGGGGAACACGAGGAAGGCCACGAGGAAGGCCACGACGGCGAAGGAGAACACGGCCACGACGAACACGAAGAGGGAGACCACGAGGAGCACCACGGCGAATCGGTCCCGTGGGAGTGGGTTGGTCTCTACCACCTCGAAGCTGGCACCTACACGTACACGTTCCACGAGGGCCCTGATCCGAAGATGCAGCTGCCGTTATCGCAACCGAAGAGGGCGGCGACCACGGCATTCACCACGTCGAGGAGACCGCAACCACCCTCTACGGCGACCACGACACGCACACACCGGTAGAAGGCGGAGAGACCCTCACGCCGTCCAGTGAGTCACTCTACCACCTCCAGTTCGCGGATTCCGGCGAGACGACGTTCTCCCTCGATATCGAAACGGAGGGCCACTACGTACTCTTCGCCCAGCACGCTCCCGCGGAGTTCGACGCGACGCTCACCAACAGCAGTGGGTCGGCCATCGAACCCGAAGTGACCGAGACTGCCGGCGAATACGGACACGAGGGCGATGGCGAGCACGAAGGTGAACACGACCATGAGAGTGGAGAGGAACACGAAGGCGAGCACGAGGGAGAAAACGAACACGAAGGCGAGGAGGGACACAACCACGACCACTCCGGCGGAACGGACCCGCACTTCTGGCTAGACCCGGAGCGAGCGAAGCAGGCGGTCGACAACATCCGGAGCGGGTTCGTCGACGTCGACAGCGACAATGCCAGTGCCTACGCCGAGAACGCCGAGTCGTACCGTAATCGTCTGACGAACTCGACGAGTCGTTCCAGTCCGCGCTGGAGGGCGCCTCGAAAGACGTCGTGTTTGTCGCGGGTCACAACGCCTTCCAGTATCTCGGCCAGCGCTACGGATTCGAAGTACAGACGCTGACGGGACTGTCACCGGACGACCAGCCGACGCCGAAGGATATCGAGCGGGCCCAAGAGATCATTGCCGAGCACGACCTCCAGTACGTCTGCGCGGATCCGCTCGAATCCCAGACCGCGGCGAACCAGCTCGTCGAAGAAACCGACGCCACCGAAGTCCTGCCGCTGACGCCGATTCCCGGACAGACCCAGGAGTGGGCCGACGAGGACTGGGGCTATGTCGAGATCATGGAAAACATCAATCTCGAGACGCTGAAGCAGGCCCTCGACGCAGAATGAGCGACACCACGTCTGGCGACACGGAACCGGAGTGGGACGGGAACGCCGAGCCCGGTCCGTCC